>CAVKQI010000006.1:0-26691 GCA_963658405.1 bacterium
AGGAACAAAATGAAAGGAATCGTTTTAGCAGGCGGTGCCGGCACTCGCCTTTATCCCCTGACTATGGTAACCAGCAAGCAGCTGCTGCCGGTTTATGACAAGCCTATGATCTACTATCCCCTGTCTACATTGATGCTGGCAGGTATCCGGGATATTCTGATCATTTCCACCCCTACCGATACCCCTCGGTTTGAGGCACTGTTGGGAGACGGCAGTCAGTTCGGTCTGACCCTTTCCTACAAGGTACAGCCTTCTCCGGACGGACTGGCACAGGCCTTCTTATTAGGCGAGGAGTTTATCGGCGGTGAGCCCTGCGCTATGGTACTGGGCGACAATATCTTTTACGGCAATGGCTTCGGCCGCATTCTGCGGGCTTCTGCAGCAGATGCTGCGGCAGGAAAGGCTACGGTTTTCGGCTATTATGTCAATGATCCGGAGCGCTTCGGCATCGTGGAGTTTGACGAGGCCGGCAAGGCTATTTCCATCGAGGAAAAGCCTGCGCAGCCTAAGAGCAACTATGCCGTGACAGGACTTTATTTCTACCCGGCAGGAGTCAGCGAGATGGCAAAGAAGGTGCAGCCCTCTGCCAGAGGAGAATTGGAGATCACCACCTTAAACGATCTCTATCTGCAGCAGGATGACCTCAATGTACAGCTTCTGGGCCGCGGCTTTGCATGGCTGGATACCGGCACCATGGACAGTCTGGTGGAGGCAGCCGATTTCGTGCAGACCATCGAAAAACGGCAGGGTGTCACCATCTCTGCACCGGAGGAGATCGCTTATATCAATAAGTGGATCGACAAGGAGCAGCTGATGGAATCTGCAGCCAGATATGGCAAGAGCCCCTACGGTGCACACTTAAAGGCCGTAGCGGAGGGAAAAGTAAAATACTAGAATTTCAGAATATAAAGCAGCTTGATTTCCAGAGCAGCTCTCACGCACATATATGGTGCATGGGAGCTGCTTTTGCTGTTGTTGCTTTTACAGCATAACAGAAGCAACTATGCCTGCTGGAACTGGCAAAAGGTGAAATATGCACAAAAACGCAGAGCAATATTCTGCAAAAACGCAGAAAGTAACGGGATAATACGAAAGTATGCTTTACGCAGCCGGCAAAGTGATGTATAGTGTGAGTATAGAAAGTTACGCGAGTAACCACTCGATCACCAACATGACATCTGTAAACAGCAGATGGCAGATCACGCTTGATCAGTTATTCCTTACTATACAGATACGATCTGCATGGCAGTCTAAGAGAGGAGGAGACGGATGGCGACCAGAAAAGATGTAGCAGAGCGCGCCGGTGTGTCCGTGGCGACCGTTTCCTACGTGATCAATCATACGAAACATGTGACACCGGAAGTACAGGCCAGAGTGGAAGAGGCGATCCGCGAGCTGCACTATACGCCGAATCTGGTGGCACGCAGTCTGGTTACGCGCAAAACCCAGCATGTGGCCATGCTGGTCAACAATCTGAAGAATCCCTATTATTCCGAGATGCTGGCAGGCGCACAGAAGGCAGCCAGCAAGAGAGGCTATATCGTATCCATTGTGATGATCGATTATGCCAATGAAGAGGAGGGACTGCAGCTGGCAGCCAGAGGTGTGGACGGTGCCATTATTGCCACTGTGCACAGCGAGGAGACTGAGCAGAAATTAAAGGGACTTCTTCCCTGTGTGCTGCCTTCTGACTATGAACTTTCCTACAAGGAGGCAATTTTCCATGCTGTGAAGTCCCTGAAGGAAAAGGGACACAGGAATATTGCCTACCTGAGCGGACTGCACATGGATGCAGAGACACATGTCCGGTATCGTGATCTGCAGGAGGCATTCTGTTATTATGATCTGCCGCTTCAGGAAAAGCTGATGGTAGACGGCAATGAGAGAGAGGAAACCGATGAGGCATCCGGTGCAGAGGCTATGAGAGAGCTTCTGGGCAGAAAAGTACCCTTTACAGCGGTATTTGCATTGAATGATCTGATGGCCTTCGGCGCTATCCGGGAATTGAAAAATGCAGGGCTGCGGGTGCCGGAGGATGTTTCCGTGATCGGCTGTGATAATGTGGAGATGGGAAGATATCTTGTACCTTCCCTGTCTACCATGGATGTTTCTACCTTTGAAATGGGGAAATATCTGATGAAGAAACTGATCACACAGATCAATCAGAAACAGGGACAGTGTAAGAGAGCCGATGCGGTTTATGTGGAGCGGGAGAGTGTAGGCATTTGCCCTCATTCGGAGGCAGGTAACTGATGGAGAAAAGAAGGCAGGAATTTAAGAATCCGGGCATAAAATACAGAAGCAGACCTTTCTGGGCCTGGAACGGAGAGCTTTCGGAGCAGGAGCTGTACAGGCAGTTGGATGTGCTGAAGGAAATGGGTTTCGGCGGCGCCTTCATCCACTCCCGGGTTGGTCTGGAGACAGAATACATGGGCAGGGAATGGATGGAACTCGTGGATCGATGCCTTGCCTACGGCAGAGAGATCGGCCTGGAAATGTGGATCTATGATGAAGATCGCTGGCCCTCCGGCACTGCCGGCGGCGCAGTGACCAGAGAAAAAAAGAACAGGACCCGCCGCATACAGATGAGAATCCTCTCAGAAGAGGAGGCAGCGCTTTTCCTGAAGCAGCAAGAGAAAGAAGCATCGGAAGAAAACAAACCGGAAGAAGAACGAAAAGAAGAGCGAAAGGAAAAACAGCCGGAAGTAGAACAATCAGAAGATAAGCAGGAGGATATAGAAAAAGAGGAGATCATTGCAGCTTTTCGCTGCGATCTGGAAGGGCACAGCTATCAGAACTTGCGCGCCTATGAGGGCGGACAAACAGAAATCCTGGCCGGCGCAGAGAAAACACCACAGAAAATCCTTGTCTTTACCATTTGTGAATCAGCACCGAGTGATAATTACAATGGATACACCTACCTGGATACCATGAACCGGGAGGCTGTGGAGGATTTCCTTAAGGCTGCGCAGGATCGCTATGAGAGGGAACTGTCAGCGGAAAGCCTTTGTGCCTTACAGGGATTCTTTACAGATGAGCCGCACAGAGGTGCTTATCTCTGCGATTTTTCTGAGGGCAATACACAGTCCATTCCCTATACAGAGGGGCTGCTTGAAAAATTCAAAGATCGGTACGGCTATGATCTGAAAGATAATCTGCCGGCCCTTTTCTTAAGAGAAGAGGGGCAGGATTGCTCTGCAGTGGCCCTGGACTATCTGGAACTGACGCAGGAGTTATTCCTTACAAGCTATATGGAGCCCTACCGGGATCGCTGCCATCGATACGGACATCTCTTTACCGGACACCTTCTCCATGAGGACAGCTTATCCACCCAGACCTGTATGATGGGAAGCCTGATGACGGGGTATGCGTATATGGATATTCCGGGCATCGATCTGTTAGGAGAGAAGACGGATTGCTGGTGGATCGGCAAGCAGCTCAGCTCGGTGGCCCATCAGACAGGAAAAAAGCAGATGCTCAGCGAACTGTACGGCTGCACCGGCTGGCAGATGAAGCTGGAGGATTATAAGGCAGTCGGTGACTGGCAGGCCATGATGGGCATCAATCTCTTCTGCCCGCACCTGAGCTGGTATACCATGAAGGGGGAGAATAAGAGAGATTATCCCGCCAGTATTTTTTACCAGTCCGTCTGGTATAAGGAGTATTCCTTACTGGAAGATTATTTCGCCAGAGTGCATATGTGCACCGAAGGGGCGCCGGCAGACTGTCATTTCCTGGTGCTGAATCCCATCCGGTCCGTATGGGCCAGAACCTACAGCGGCTGTTTTCGCTGGCTCCTTTCCGATGATCCCGGCATTGACCGGATAGAGAAGCAGTACGAAGAGACCTTCCGGATGCTGATGGAGGCCGGTATCGACTTTGACTACGGCGAGGAGAGGATCCTGCGGCAGATGGGAAAGGTGGAAAATGGCCTGCTGCACGTGGGAGAATGTGCCTATGACAAGGTCCTTCTCTCCGGTGTGGAAACCATGGAAGAGAGCACCTGGCAGCTGCTGATAGAGCTTATCAGTCAGGGCGGCAGGGTGATCGTGGCCGGTGAGGCACCTTCCATGATCAGGGCCAGAAAGGATTCCCGCGTCCGGGAGCTGACGGCAAAAGCAGAACAAATCCCCTTTGAGAAGGAAGCTATCATAAGAGCCGCACGGCCGGCCGCACCGCTGTATGCGCTGGATAACCACGGAAGACCGGTTTACCTACAGGCCTATGAAGGAGAGGGAGAAGTCCGGTTTGTTGTTTTAAATATGGACCGGGAGCATTCCGCAGAGAATGTGGAATTGCAGATTTACAGGGAAGGCAGACTGGAAGAGTGGGATGCCCGAATCGGTGAAATTCAGGAACTGAAAGCAGAAGCAGAAATAGAAACAGAAATTGAAACAGAGACAGAGACAGGAACAAAGACATGCAGCAAGGTACAGAAAGTAACATTCTCCCTGGCACCCGGAGAGGAAAAGATCATCGTTTTATCTTCTTTTACGCAAAAGGTTACGCGAGAAACCACAGATAATAAAACGAATTATCAGACGAAAACGGGCGCCTACCTGATAGATTTACAAAAGGAATTCTCCTACCGGTGCTCGGAAGCCAACATAGCGGTGCTGGACAGAGCAGACGTCTATCTGGAGGAGCAGCAGCTGGCAGAGGGCGAGGAGGTCCTGCGGGAGGATCGGATCCTGCGGGATGCAATGGGACTGGCTTACCGGGGCGGCGAGATGATGCAGCCCTGGTATATACGAAAGTACAGGCCGGAACTTTTGAAAAATCGTAGAGAGGTACGGGCGGAGTTTCACTTCTATGTGGAGGATACGGAAGATTTGCCGCCGGAGATGGCCATCGCTGCAGAATATTCGCAAAAGGCCGGAAAAGAGGGCGGGGAGGAGAACCGGATCTTCTTAAACGGGAAGGAACTGTTTCCGGAGGAGGGATATTGGATCGATCCGGCATTTCGAAAATTCCGGGTAAAAAGGGAAATGCTGGAAAAAGGCAAAAATGAGATCTGCCTGACATACAGATACGGACAAAGCAGCGGCTTAGAGGCCATCTACCTGTTAGGAGCATTCGGCGTAAAGCTGGTGCCTTTCGAAAACGAACTGACAGACGAACAGAGTTACGAACAGTCAGGCAAACAGAAAGCCAAACAGAGAGCAGAGCAGACAGACGAAGAAAGAGCCGAACAGACAGACAACCAGATAGGCGATTTTCCAGCACTCGTCTATCTGACCAAAATGCCGGAAAGTCTCACAGCCGGATCCATCACCGAACAGGGATTTCCCTTTTACTCCGGCAGCATTACCTATCTGCTCAATGAGGAGACAAAGAGAAAACTGCAGGGAGATGTGGAAGCGGAATTTTCCGATCTGCCGGCGGCGTTGGCCGTTCTGCACGGGGCAGGAGATAAGAGAATCCTGTATCCGCCGTACAGAGCAAAGGTTCGGGATCTTTGCAGCATAGAAATGATCTTTACCAGAAGAAATACCTTCGGTCCGCTGCACTTGCCCGTGGAATACCGGGGCAATTACGGACCGGACACCTTCCTGACGACAGGAAAGGAATGGAGAGAGAGCCTGCAGCTTTGGCCGCAGGGATTACCAGAGGTTATTACGCTCCGTAAGGAGTGGTGATAATACATGCTAGTACAAGGGGCAGCAAAAAACAAGAAGGAGGAACACGTTATGAGGAAAAAGTTAGTTGCGATTCTTCTGGCAGCCGTTACGACAGCGGCTATGGTCGGATGCGGTGCTTCCGGAACGGACACGGCAGCGGACACAACCGGAAGTCAGGGGGAGGCCGCAGAGGCGGAGAGTACAGAGGAAGCTTCTGCCGAGAGCACGGAGACAGCAGCGGATGATAATACCATCACCGTCTGCGTGCAGAACGGCACCGGCGCCCAGGAGGCCTGGACAGCACTGGCAGATGCCTATATGGAGAAGCACCCGGAGATCAAGGTGGTCATCGACCTGAAGGCCTCCGACAACTACGATCAGTGGCTGCAGACCACCATCACATCGGACAATCCCAATGCCGACCTGGTAAACATCAACCTGGCAGGTGATGCGAGAAAGGGCAGAAGTATCAACTACATGGAATATCTGGACAACGACAGCCCTTATTCCGACGGCACATGGCGCGAACAGTTCAATATGGATAAGCAGGTCATCTATACGGCAGACAATTCCATGGATTCCTTAAGCCTTGATTCCGTGCAGGTGATCTGGCTCTACAATGCAGACATCTTTGAGGAAGCAGGCGTGGAAGTACCCAAGACCTGGGATGATCTGGTAGCAGCCTGCGAGAAGATCCAGGCAGCAGGTTATCAGCCTATTGCCATGGACGGCGACTACAACAGCTTTTATGCGCAGACCATGGGATGGCTTTCCCAGATCTATCTGGATCAGACCAACCGAAGCGATGTGCTGATCAACCGCGCACAGGAAGGGGACTATTGCTACGATCCGGATATCGACGCCTCCTGGTCCTATGATCCCTCCGATCCCTTCAATGATGACAGCTCCAAGGTGACCCAGAACCCTGTCAGAGCATTTGCAGCAGTGGTAGACGGCACCAGAAGAGGCGATACCGACGGCCTTAAGGCAGTATGGACCAATTTCGCCAAGGTATTCCCCACCTATGCAGGCGGCGATGCATTCTTCGGCACCAACTTTAACGGCGCCAAGGCACTGTTTTATCAGGGCAAGGCAGCTATGATGGTAAACATCGCTTCCGGTATCGTGGAATATGACAACGATATGAAAGCTATGGAAGCCGGCGAAGAAGTCAAGGACAGCGACGGCAATACCATCGACAATGTACAGAAGTTCAATCTCGGTTCCTTCAATATGCCTTCCATGACCGGTGATGCCTTTGAGGCAGATGCCAGAACCATTGAAGTGGCAACAGGCTTCATCGGATGCATTTCCAAGAACCAGGAACACGACGACAAGGTGATCGATTTCATGATGTTCTATTCCTCTGAGGAAGGACAGAGCGCTTACATCAATGCAGGCCTGGAGGCAGGCATGGTTCCCGCAGGCAAGAGCCTTGTTTACGGTGTATCCTATCCCGATGAGATCCAGAATGCATTTGACGGTCTGACCATGATCGGCAACTGCCAGAAGGACTTCAGCAACCAGCTGGCAAGAGGTATCGGCGAGTCCGCAGAGAACTTCCGTGCTTTCTATGAGTACAGCTACGATTATCTGACCGGTGCCATCGATGTGGATACCTGGGCAGAAAAGCATCAGCAGAATATCATGGATCACTTAGAGGGCGCTATGGAAGAAAAGGGCGTCGGCATGAGCGACCTTGACAATCCGCAGAACGAGCCTACAGGCAACTAAGAGCAGGAAGATAGCAAAAGCGTCGGAAACCTGATCACAGGTATCTCTCCATGGTAGAGATGACAGGACCGGGTTTATGGGACATCTGTGTTGACTAAAATTTTGACAGAACAAGTGACAGCTTAGGACAGGCATGATCAGAAAGCCAGGCAGCCCTGCGGGAAACAGAAGCCGGAAGGCATTTCCCGCAGCGGCTGCCTGTATCAGAAGACAGAGACACAGCGCAGACAAACTGCGGCATATGGAGGTATCTATGAAAAATAAAACTTCCAAAGGCAATAAACTTCTGCTGATACTGGCAGCGGCAGCTCTGGCAGCAGGAATCGGTCTGCTGCTTGGACAGAAGTATTGTAATGGAAAGACAAAGGGGATCGAGAGCAGCACCATCGTGACGGGGGCACAGAATACCAGCATTACCTACGATGATGCCAATGCACTGCTGATCGTCGGTACCCACAATAACGAGGCAGTCGCCTTCAAGGATAAGCAGGAGATCTGGCGGACCAGCGCCGCCGGCGCCTATAAGGCTTTTAAGATTGATGTGGACAGGGGGGCTGTCTATGCGGCCAGCGAAGACAACCATGTCTATACCTACGATATTACCGACGGCTCTTTAAAGGGCGACATCAACACCCAGAGAAGAGTAGTGGCCATGGATGCATCGGCAGACGGCAAGATTGCCGTAGCCACCAGTACCGGCTCTTCCAAGGCGAATGTGATCGTCTATGACGCACAGGGAACAGAGATTCTCAATGAGAAATATACGGTAAAGATCAATGGCATTGCCTTTACCAATGACGGCGAAAATATCATCATCGGCAACAACCGGGGTGAACTGATCAAGATGGATCTGACCGGAAAAAAGATCGATCAGTATTCCACCAATTATACCGTACTGCAGATGATCGCCTATGGAGATAACCATATGGTGGTCTGCAAAAACGGCGGCTATTTCGGCTTTGACGATGATTTAGAGATCATAAGGTCCGGAAAGATCACCAATACGGCGCAGGCTGTGGTGAACAGCATCGGCACCGATGCTTCCGGAGAATATATAGCAGTGGGCTCCCAGGAAGGCTATGTCTTTATCCTGGATGGAAACGACAGACAGATCTATTCCAGTGATACGGGAGCTACCATCCACGCTTTCGCGCAGGACGGCGAAAACATCTACATGGCCGGTGCGCACGAATCCGTGCAGATCCTGCATGTGGAAAATCTGGCCAATATTCAGACCTATATCACTTTGGCGAGTGTCCTTCTGTATGCAGGCATAGCGGTACTGATCCTGGCAGTCGTGCTTTTGCTGGCAGCCTTTCCGGCTACCGCTACGCGCCTTGGAAAACTGGGAAAGCAGATCTGGAGAAACAGACTGGCATACATTCTGCTCCTTCCCACCTTCCTGCTGGTGTGGTTCTTTAATTACCGGGGTATCCTGACCGCCTTTGTCAGAGCCTTTACGAACTGGTCCACTATCAATAATACCGTGGCCAAAATGGACTTTGTGGGTCTTGATAACTTCCGCAGGATGTTCGGGGAAGGATATTTCCTGATCGGTATGAAAAATCTGATCATCCTTCTGGTCACGGCGGTTTTAAAGACGCTGACCATGCCGCTTCTGGCAGCCTGGCTGGTCTATGCCGTCGTGGGAGATAAAAAGAAATACATCTATCGCTTCCTGTTCGTGCTGCCGGTGGTGGTCCCCGGCGTCGTAATGGCCATGACCTGGCAGAAAATCTATGACCCCAACATCGGCCTTTTAAATGAAGTGCTGGCGGCAGTGGGACTGGAAAATCTGCAGCGGGTATGGCTGGGCAGCGCCGATACGGCCTTGTGGTCCATTGTTTTTATGGGATTTCCTTTCATTTCGGCCATGGCCTTCCTGGTCTACTACGGAGGCTTTATCAATATCGGCAGGGAGATCGAGGAATCGGCCCGGGTGGACGGGGCAAATCGGCACCAGATCTTCTGGAAGATCCAGCTGCCTATGATCCGTCCTCAGATCAGCATCCTGATCACACTGACACTGATCGGCACCATGCAGGATTTTAATAATATTTATATCATGACCGGCGGCGGCCCCGGCACAGCTACCTATGTGCCTGCGCTGGAGCTGTATCTGAATGTGGCGCAGTTCGGCCGGTACGGATATGCCTGCGCATTGGGGGTGGTACTGTTTGCCTTTACTATGGCGATCACCCTGATGAACATGCGTCTGACCAGAGAAAAGGAGGCATAACGTGGGAAAAAAACAGGCTGAATTTCGTTTTCAGGGAATCGTGACTGTGATCATCATACTGCTGATGCTGCTGTCCTTTATCCCCATTGCCCTGATGATCATGCTCTCCTTTAAGACCAATGCGGAGGTCTACAATAATTTCTTTGCATTGCCGAAGAGACTGAACTGGGCCAATTACGGCTCTGCCTTAAAGCTTCTGGGGCAGAATATGTTCAACACGGTAGCGGTAGTGCTGATCGCAGTGGCACTGACGCTGGTGCTCTCCGCCGTGGGCGGCTATGTATTTGCCAGAATGAATTTTCCGGGGAAGAATTTCCTCTATGTGGTCCTGATGGCGCTCATGATGATCCCCGGCATTCTGTATCTGGCTCCGAACTATGCACTGGTGCAGCAGTACGGACTCTTTAATACCTGGTGGGCACTGATCCTTCCCTGGATCTCCGGCGGACAGGTGCTGGGCATCGTGCTCAGCAGAAATACGGTAGAGGGATTGCCTATCGATCTCTTTGAGGCAGCCAAGCTGGAGGGATGCGGAGAGGTGCGGACCCTGACCTACATCACCGTGCCCCTGATCAAGCCCATCCTGTCTACCATTGCCGTTCTGAAGATGGTGGATTATTACAATGATTTTATCTGGCCCATGATGGTGATAGAATCCAATAAAAAGCAGGTAATCACGGTGGCCGTCCGGGTATTCGCGGCATCCCAGTCCTCCGGCGGCGGCCAGATCGGCCCCATGTTTGCAGGCTATGTCATCGCCACGGTGCCCGTGTTTATCCTGTTTCTGTTTACATCCAGACTGTATATGGAAGGTATGACAGCAGGAGCAGTGAAAGGCTGACAAATCACATCAAACACTTGATAGTGTTTGATGCAGAAAGGAGTAACAATGAAGGTCACAGGACTTCGTACGAATCATTTTGAAAATCCCATCGGTTATGTGCTCTCGCCTCTTTGTTTTTCCTGGAAGGTGGAGGAGGCAAAGGGGAAGAAGACGGCCCTTGCACAGGTAAAGATCGCGGCGGATGCGCAAATGAAGGAGATCCTCTGGGACAGTACGCTTCGCGCTGATCTGGACAGTGCCGGTTTTCTGCCTGATTTTGTGCCGGCAGAGAGGACCGGTTATTACTGGCATGTAGTGGTCAGAGATGACGCCGGGGAGCAGGCCGTCAGTGAGACGGCGTATTTTGAGACGCCGCCGGCATCCCTTAGGGGCAAGTGGATCACGGCACCCTTTGATAAGAAGGTGCATGGCATTTACAGGAAAACCTGGGAGATCCCTGCAGAGGGCAGAAAGGTAAAGAGTGCCAGACTCTATATCACCGGACTGGGACTCTATGAAGCCTACATAAATGGGAAAAAGGCGGGAGAGGAATACCTGGCGCCTTTCTACAATGACTACAATAACTGGATCCAGTTCCAGACCTATGATGTGACAGAGCTTCTCCATGCCGGAAAGAACGAGCTGGGCGTTATGCTGGGAAACGGCTGGTATAAAGGCCGCTTTGGCTTTGTGCCGGACTTAGACAGGGTCTACGGCGATACCCAGGCCCTGCTGTGTGAGCTGGCCATCACCTGGGAGGATGGAGAACAGACGTGCATCGTCTCTGACGAGAGCTTTACCTGTCATCCGTCACCGATCCTGGAAAGCAGCATTTACGACGGGGAGACGTATGACGCCAATCAGGCGGCGGCAGGATTCTGTCAGCTTCCGTCTGTGAAAGAGGCATCTGATGACGTCGCACCGGCCGGCAGCGCATCCTACGGGGAAAAAGCTTCCGGAAGTGCATCTCCTGACAACGAACCCCTCGCCGGCGGACAGGAGGAGACAGCAGGATGGGTACAGGCCATCCCGGCAGATGCGTCCATTCAGGAATTTACCAATAAGCTCTCGCCCCGTTACAGTCTGCCGCTGACGGCTCATGAGGCATTAAAGCCTGCGCAGGTGATCCATACACCGGCAGGAGAGACGGTCCTGGACTTCGGGCAGGAGCTGACCGGTGCCTTTACCTTCTGCTGCCATGAACCGAAGGGCGCAAAGGTAAGGCTGCAGTTCGGCGAGATCCTGCAAAAGGACGTGTTCTACAATGAAAATCTCCGTACGGCGAAGCAGGAATATACCTATATCTCTGACGGCGTTGCCAGAAGGGTCAGACCGTATTTTACCTTTTACGGCTACCGCTATATGAAGGTGGAGGGCATTACTGACCTCGAGCAGGCAGATTTTAGAGCCGTGGTGCTGCACTCCTCCATGGAGCGGACCGGCAATATTGAGACCTCGGATGCCCGGGTCAATCGTCTGTTTCTAAATGCCCTGTGGGGACAGAAGGGCAATTTTGTGGATGTGCCCACAGATTGTCCCCAGCGGGATGAGCGCATGGGCTGGACGGGGGATGCCCAGGTCTTTGCCGCTACGGCCAGCTTTAATATGTATACGCCGGCCTTTTATGCCAAGTTCCTCTACGACATGTTGCTGGAGCAGAGAGACTTAGACGGAGCAGTACCTCACGTGGTGCCGGATATCCTGGATCAGATCAATGTGGTGCTCTCGGATCCTGCACGGGCTGCTGAACTGGGCATTTCCGCCAAGCAGGAGGATAACGGCAGCGGCATCGCCCACGGCGAAAAGAGCGAGGAGACAGAAGCAGGGGAGGATGCTGAAAAAGCGGCAGAAACAGAGGCAGAAACGGAGGAGACGACCGAAAAAGCGCCTGAGAAGGCAGCCGGCTCCTGCGCCTGGGGAGATGCGGCCACGGTGATCCCCTGGACGACTTACGTCTTTTACGGGGATAAGAGTCTGCTGGAAAAAGAATATCCCAACATGAAGCTCTGGATCGATTACATCTACCGGATCGATGAGGAAAAATGCGGCGGATCAAGGCTGTGGCAGTATGGTTTCCACTTTGCAGACTGGCTGGCTCTTGATAATTTCCATAAGGACAGCTGCCTGGGCGGCACAGATCCTTACTTTATCGCCAGTGCCTACTATCTGTATTCGGCAGAACTGACGGCGAAGGCTGCAGCTGTGCTAGGGAAAAAAGAGGATGCCGATTTTTACGGCAGACTGGCAGAGGAAGCGCGCGGCGCCATGAGGAAGGAATACTTCACGCAGACCGGGCGGATCGCCATAGATACCCAGACGGCGATGGTGGTGGCACTTAAATTTGACATCGTGCCGCCGGAGGCAAAGGAACGTCTGATCGAGGCTTTAAAAAAGAAGCTGGAGGAAGAAAATATCCATCTGACCACCGGCTTTGTGGGCACACCGTATCTTTGCCCTGTGCTGACAGAGAACGGCCTGGCCTCCTATGCCTACACGCTTCTGTTTAATGAAGATTTCCCCGGCTGGCTCTATGAGGTGAAGATGGGAGCTACCACGATCTGGGAGCGGTGGAATTCCGTATTGCCGGACGGCAGCATCAGCGGCACAGGGATGAACAGTTTAAATCACTATGCCTACGGCTCCATCGTAGAGTGGATGTACCGGTACATGTGCGGCATCAATCCTTCTGAAACAGAGGCGGGCTTTAAGCACTTTACCGTAAAGCCCTACCCGGATGTGCGTCTGGGCTATGCGAAGGCGTCCTATCAGAGTATCTATGGCCTGATCGAGAGCGGATGGGAGAAGACAGATGAGGGCTGGCGCTTTGCGCTGACCGTGCCCTTTGATACTACAGCGACTTTCGTGCTTCCGGAGATGCTCCGAAAAGAGACGAAGGGATCCGTGCAGGTGAAGACAGAGGATACCAGGGAGCAGGAAAGGATCCGGTCAGAATTAGAGCTTGGCACCAGCGCAGCACTTTTGCCCGGGCATTATGAGATGATCCTTGCATAATCGGAAGTTTGTCTGCAGAACCTTATTTACAGAGCGACTTTATTTTTTTAAACACGCAGGATGACAGCTATGTCATCCTGCGTAAATTACATAGTTGGATTCGCTTTTGCGAAATTTTTCCGGCGCTGCCGCGGTGATGCCGGCAGCAAAGAAAGCTATGAAAAATTTAAAGAGAAAAGACTCCATGCAGCTTTTTTCCATGACATGGCCGGTGGTGGCAGAGCTTTTGCTGACCAGTCTGATCAGCACAGGCTCCACCTATATCCTGAACTGCTATTCCCAGGAGGCTGTGGCCGTAGTAGGCAGTCTGTCTCAGATCGTCTCGCTGGTCATCAATCTCTATACGGTCATTTCCGTAGGAGGCAGTATTCTGCTGGCCCCGATGGCAGGAGCGGGCAAAAATAAAGAGGCCGGCAGGCTGATCAAGACACTACTGTATTCCAACCTCCTCTTTAGCGGGGCAGTGAGCATCGTGACATTTGGCGGCATCGGCCGGTTCATGGTCTGGATGCATCTGGACCCGTCTCTTTACGGGATGGGCAGAGAATATCTGGCGGTCAGCCTTTCCTTATCCGTCATGCAGTCCCTGCTCATTACCTATGTGGCGATCTTTCGGAGTTTTGGCAGGATGAAGGATGTGCTGGTATGCAATCTGCTGGTCTATCTGGTCTGCCTTATGGTGAATGCGGTGATTTACTGGGGACTTCCCAGAGAGGGACAGTCCCTGGGGCTTTATACGCTGGCCGGCATCATCGGGCAGGGCAGCGGCGTTCTCTACCTGCATCTTCGGCTTCGCAGGATCTTCTGGAAGGAGAACGGACGCATCAGACTGACAGGATCCGAAGGGAGACATATCCTGTGGAAGGTGCTGCGCTTTGGTACGCTGGGCGGCATGGAAGGTGTCTTTTATCTGATCATCCAGGCCATGGTGGTCTCCCTGATCGGGCAGCTGGGTACCCAGGCACTGCTGGTAAAGGCATATCTTACGACCTTCACCACGTACATGGTGATCTGTGACAGTGCCCTGGGCGTAGCCGTCTTTCCCCTGACCGGGCAGCATCTGGGAGAGGGAGATTTCGATGCCCTGCGCAGGACACACCGCGACGGCTGTATAGCGGGCATTGTGCTGACAGCACTGGTGGGCGCCATTTTGATCGTGCTCAGCAGGCCGATCCTGCTTTTCTTTACCACAGACGAAAGCGTGATCCGGCAGGTGCAGTACATGCTGTATATCCAGTATGGACTGGAGCTTGTGCGTATGCCGGTGAGCCTTCTGGTAGTGGGGTTAAAAGGCGTAGGTGAGGTCAGGGTTCCTTTCCTTATCATGGTAGGGGCGGGGCTTCTGAACCTGCTTTTGTCCTGGCTGTGCGGCATTCAGCTCCAGATGGGCCTGCCTGGGATCTGGATCGGCTATTATGGGGACTTGCTGTTTCGTCTGGCTGTGGGCGGATATTTTATGCTGCGGATCCTGCGGGATCCCCAGGTCTATCTGGATAGGATTTCGCAGTAAGAGGAAGTGGGTATTGCTATAAAAACGTATAGTAAGACGATGCGTTGAGATGAACTGTAAAAAAGAACACAATAAAAAGATCCAGGTGGAAATACGAGATGCAGCGTATTTTCTCCTGGATCTTTTGCAGACAGCTGTCCGCTGTTCGAGATATCGTTATTATTTTGCTTTCGCTCGCAGGGAATCCGGCCGGAACTGGTGAAGGATGCCTCGCTTTATGGCAAAGCGCAGGAGCATCCAGGTCAGAAGGACCTCCAAAGGAAGCAGCAGGGTGTTTTTGATCAGGCCGGTGCCGGCGTAGTAGAGGTAGCCTTTTCCGTAGAGCATGGACTTCCAGAGACTGCCGAGCAGGACGTTGACGCCGTAATTGATCAGTACCCGCAGCAGGATCAGCCGGGGAATGGAGGGCGTGCGGCGATAGAGGAGCAGGCCGTAGAGCAGGCCGGAGATCATAGCCGTCAGAAGATAGCCGGGGAAGTAAGGCTCGCCGAAACTAAAGAGCAGGGTGCTCAGGGTATCGATGCAGGCGCCCACCGCTATGCCCATCAGAGGACCGTAGCAATAGGCGCCCAGTGAGACGGCCAGAAATGTAAAGGTGATGCGCAGGGACATGCCGGTGAGAAAGATGGGCATGGATTTAAGGACGATGGCCAGGGCACAGATGATGCCGGCGAATACCAGCATGCGGACATTGTGAAATTCTTCTGCCGCGCAGCGCCAGTATGCTGCGGAAAAAAGAGAGAGATGATCTGCGGGCGATTTCCCGGGGGTAAAGGCGGGAACTTCAGAAATCTCAGGGACAGTGGGATCGGAAATGACCGTTTGTGACATAAAAACCTCCTTTGTGGTTGCCGCACAAAGGAGGTTTTTTATTCAGCGAGGATGCGAAACAGCCACATCCGCTGTCGCACACCGTCATGCAGCAGTGGGATGCGGAAAGCGCACCGCAGACCTTTCGGTCATTTCGTCCTGCCACAACTCCCCGTTGGTCAGGCACTTCGGGAATTTCCCACGCGCGTTTTCCTACTCTGCGAAACTATTCTTTTAGACGCTCACCATTATAGACACTTCTGAACGGTTATGCAATAAGATTAACATAGTTGCTGTCACTGCTATCGCCCGGACGCCGGAGGAGCGGGCGGGTCCTGTCGGCGATGTCCGCTTGGGGACGCCTCTCGGCTCAGTGCCCATACTACGCCAGCAAAAAGATGCTGGCGTAGCAGCGAGGCGTCGCCATGCCCCTGCGCCGGACATCATCCGCCACCCGCTCGCTCCTCCGGCTGACTGTGATGAAATATAAGTAGAATGCAGCCTTGAAGTGCAAATCAGGTCATTTTTTTTTACAGGCAGCGTTCTTTTTATTCCCAATGTAAAAAGATAGTATTATGATAAGAATATAGCTGAAAGAAAGGGACTGTACGACGTTTCCGGGAAAATTTGGAAAAAAGATGTCAGCCTGCTTTCCGAAAGCATACAAGTCACAGACAGGACAAGGGTTGGCAGTCTGGCTTTGGGGATTTAGCCTGCGCTGCCGCAGAATGGAGGGTGAACATGCAGAAGTATTATCTGGCGGTGGATATCGGTGCGTCCAGCGGACGTCACATCTTAGGCGGTGTGGAAAACGGAAAGATCGTCTTAGAGGAGATCTACCGTTTCGAAAACGGCATGGTGCAGAAGAACGGTCATCGCTGCTGGGACACAGAGCATTTATTCACGGAGATCGTAAACGGTCTCAAAAAGTGCAAAGAGATCGGCAAGATCCCGGTGAGCATGGGTATTGATACCTGGGCAGTGGATTATGTGCTCTTAGATGAAAAGGATCAGATCATCGGGGAGACTTACGGTTACCGGGATCACCGCACAGAGGGCATGGATGAGGAGGTCTATAAGATCATTCCCCAGGATGAGCTCTATGCCAGAACCGGTATCCAGAAGCAGATCTTTAATACCATCTATCAGCTGATGGCAGTGAAAAAGCAGGAGCCGGAGAATCTGAAAAAGGCAAAGACGCTGCTGATGCTGCCGGATTATTTCCAGTTCCTTCTCACAGGGCACAAGGTATCGGAGTATACCAATGCCACCAGCACGCAGCTGGTGAATCCCATCACCAAGCAGTGGGACAGAGAGCTTTTGATCCGTCTGGGCTATCCGGAGGAGATCTTCCTGGATCTTTCCATGCCTGGTACGGTAGTGGGCAGCTTTACAGAGGAGATGGCAAAGGAAGTGGGCTTTGCATGCGAAGTGGTGCTGCCGGCTACGCATGATACGGCTTCTGCCGTCATGGCTGTGCCTTCCACCGCAGAGGATACCCTGTATATCAGCTCCGGCACCTGGTCACTGATGGGCGTGGAAAATCCCATGGCTATCTGCACGGAGGAGAGCAGGAAAGCGAACTTTACCAATGAGGGCGGCTATGAGTATCGCTTCCGCTTCCTTAAGAACATCATGGGTCTGTGGATGATCCAGTCCGTGCGCCATGAGCTGAATGATGCCTATTCCTTTGCGGAACTCTGCAGCATGGCCGAGGAGGAGCGCAGCTTCCCCTCCAGAGTGAATGTGGATGACAGCTGTTTCCTGGCACCGGAGAATATGACCCAGGAGATCAAGGATTACTGCAGCAGAACCGGTCAGCAGGTACCGGAGAGTGTGGGGCAGGTGGCCACGGTGATCTACCAGAGTCTGGCAGAGGGGTATGCAGCCACGGTCAAGCAGATCGAGGCCATCACGGAAAAGCATTACGATGCTATCCATATCGTAGGCGGCGGCTCCAATGCAGCCTATTTAAATGAGCTGACAGCGCAGAAATCCGGCCGCACCGTCTATGCCGGTCCCGGCGAGGCGACGGCCATCGGCAACCTGCTGGCGCAGATGATCCATGCAGAGGAGTTTACTTCCTTAAAGCAGGCGAGAGGATGCGTATTTGATTCCTTTGGCGTAAAGACTTATCAGGCATAACGGATAAAGGTGAGGCAGTGCATATTCTGCCTCACCTTTTCTTACTTAAAAATTGTCTGTTTGGCATTCCTGCTCCATCCGGATATCTCGATTTTTCTCCCGCAAAATCATTTATATTTCGCAGGCCGGCCGCATCGGGGATCTGCAAAGCAAATTCGAGATGGAAGCAGATACAAAAATCTGAGCAATCTCATTTCTTTTATTTTATCTTTTCTTTATTATGTGTTAAGATTGGATAAATATATATCCGAAATGAAGGTCAGCTGGTATGGGTTTGGGGGATACCTCCTGCTTGCTTATAACTATCTGGCTGTCGGCTGCAGTATTTCTCTTTTTATGGACAGAAAAAGAGAAGGGAAGGCCGGCAGTTCTTTCATTTTGGAAGGGAAAAGGAGAGAGAGAATATGTCCGACAACAATTTTAAACCGTTTATTCCGGCGGATCAGAATGCACCGGAATTTACGCCTGTTTCTGTAATCATGGGTATCGTGCTGGCGATCCTCTTCGGCGCAGCCAATGCTTACCTGGGACTGCGCGTGGGCATGACGGTGTCCGCTTCCATTCCGGCAGCCGTTATTTCCATGGGAATCATGCGCTTTGGCCTTAAGAGAGATTCCGTCTTGGAAAACAATATGGCCCAGACCATCGGCTCTGCCGGTGAGGCCATTGCGGGCGGCGCCATCTTTACCATTCCGGCCCTGTTTCTGTGGTCCCAGGAGTGGGGAACCGAGGCACCTTCCATGGTCGAGATCGCTGCCATCGCGCTGATCGGCGGTATCCTCGGCGTGCTGTTCATGGTACCTCTTCGCAAGGCGCTGATCGTGGAAGAACACGGTGTCCTTCCTTATCCGGAAGGTACAGCCTGTGCAGAAGTGCTGATGGCCGGCGAAGAAGGCGGCGAGAAGGCCGCTGCTGTCTTTAAGGGACTGGGCATTGCCGCTGTCTACAAATTTGTCACAGACGGCTTAAAGCTCTTCCCCAGTGAAGTGCATTACGAGATCCCGGCCTATAAGGGTGCCGGTATGGGCGCCGATGTGCTGCCCGCTCTTTTGGGCGTCGGCTATATCTGCGGTCCCAGAGTGTCTTCCTATCTGTTTGCAGGCGGCGTGATGGGCTGGTTCGTACTGATGCCTCTGATCGTACTTTTTGGCGGCGATACCATCCTGTTCCCCGCTTCCGTGACCATCAATGAGCTGTATGCCAGCGGCGGTTCTTATGCCATCTGGTCCAATTACATCAAGTATATCGGCGCAGGCGCAGTGGCAGCCGGCGGTATCTTAAGCCTGATCAAGTCTCTGCCCATGATCATCCGGACATTCCGGGAAGCCATGAATGACCTCAAGAAAAAGGGTGAAAAGAGCAACCTGCGTACCCAGAGAGACCTTTCCATGAAGGTGATCCTCATCGGCGTCGTCGTACTGGCTTTCGCGATCTGGCTTCTTCCGGTAGTACCGGTGACACTGCTTGGTGCCGTGATCATCGTCGTTATGGGCTTTTTCTTTGCGACCGTATCGGCCCGCATGGTAGGTCTGGTCGGCTCCAGCAACAGCCCGGTTTCCGGTATGACCATTGCCACACTGCTTATCGCTACCATTCTCTTAAAGGTGACCGGACAGACCGGTCATGCAGGTATGACCGCAGCCATCGCCATCGGTTCCATCATCTGTGTGATCACCTCTATTTCCGGTGATACCTCACAGGATTTAAAGACCGGTTATATCGTAGGTGCTACCCCTGTAAAGCAGCAGATCGGTGAGCTGATCGGCGCCTGTGTGACCGCTGTAGCCATCGGCGGCATTCTGTATCTGCTGAATGCAGCATGGGGCTACGGCTCTGCCAGCCTTCCGGCTCCCCAGGCTACGCTGATGAAGATGATCGTAGAAGGTGTTATGGACGGCAACCTGCCCTGGAACCTGGTTATTGCCGGTGCCTTCATCGGTATTGCCGCAGAGGTAGTGGGCATCCCGGTCATGCCTTTTGCGGTAGGTCTGTACCTGCCCATCCACTTGAGCACTCCCATGATGATCGGCGGCCTGATCTCTTACTTTGTCAATAAGAAAAAGGACGTAGATGAGAAGGAAAAGAAGAGGAGAAACGACAGAGGTATCCTCTATGGTTCCGGCATGATCGCCGGCGAGGGCCTGGTGGGTATTCTGCTGGCAGTCTTTGCCATCATCCCCATGGGAGACGGTTCCCTCGGCGATTTCCTGGGAAGCCTTATTTCCGGCACACCCATCAACAGCAATTTAGGCGGCATCATCTTCTTTATCCTGCTGTGCCTGAGCATGATCGCGGTGATCAAGGGAAAGAAAGCAAAGAATTAAGAGGAAAGCGAAGCAGTAATAAAGCAGAGCCGGAATCATTTATAAACAGTGACAGAGTATGCAGCATTTTGAAAAAAGTGCTGCATACTTTCTTCTTAAGGCCGCATTTTACGGCAGCGACATACAAACAGGCTGCTGTCCGGAAGCGGAAAGGAGTATCGCTTGAAAAATAAGAAGAATTACCTGGATTATATCCCTGTCCATGCAGCGGACCATCCCTGGGAGGTCAATAAGCAGGGGATCGTGGAGATCCAGGTCACGAATAAGGGATTCTATAACTGGCTGGCCCAGAAGCTTTTTGGTAAACCCAGGGTGAGCAGGATCAGTCTGGAGGAATTCGGCAGCTTTATCTGGCAGCAGATAGACGGAAAGAAATCCATCTATGAGATCGGGCTGCTGGTCAGGGAGCAGTTCGGGGAGAAGGCGGAGCCGGTCTTTGAGCGGGTGGCAGCCTATTTCCGCACCCTGGAGAATACCCGGTATATTCGTTTTGTAAATCAGAAGTAATGCCGGAAGGCAATCCCTTCTGACCTATGATGCCGCAGATTCCGGCATTTGGTGCAGCATTTTTCTATTCTTAAAAATGTATAAAATCCACCCATCTGCCGGAAAGTGAGCAAACTTGAGAAAAAACGAGTAAATATGAGGAAACAAAAGAAAATTCAGCAATATATCCTTGTAAATTTTCTTGCAAAGATGGGGGACAAAATCTATTATACGTTACAGAGTTAGCACTCAAGAGAAAAGAGTGCTAACAACTACAGAAAAGAAGCATACAGCCAAGGCTGTGCATTACATTAAGGAGGCATTGTTATGAAGTTAGTACCTTTAGGCGACAGAGTGGTATTAAAGCAGTTAGTGGCAGAGGCTACGACAAAGTCCGGCATCGTTCTTCCCGGTCAGGAGAAGGAGAAGCCCCAGCAGGCTGAGGTGATCGCAGTAGGACCCGGCGGCATGGTAGACGGCAAGGAAGTAAAGATGGAAGTAAACGTAGGCGACAACGTAATCTACTCCAAGTACTCCGGAACCGAAGTAAAGCTGGATGACGAAGAGTATGTCATCGTTCGTCAGAACGACATCCTGGCTGTTATCAAATAAGTAACTTTCTAAATAGCCGTTTCGAAACAGACAGCTTCGGAAAAAAAGAATACGAGCGCATCTGCATACAGAATGCGGCCTGCATGTTTTAAAAGCCGGTATCGGATGCGAAAGTAATACAGATCGAAAGATAAAATGGAGGAATCAAGTCATGGCAAAGGATTTAAAGATGGGCACAGATGCAAGAGCTGCTCTTGCAGTAGGTGTTAACAAACTGGCAGATACCGTAAAGATCACCCTTGGACCCAAGGGCAGAAACGTAGTTCTGGACAAGAGCTATGGTACACCCACCATCACCAACGATGGTGTTACCATTGCAAAGGAAATCGAGCTGGAAGATGAGTTCGAGAACATGGGCGCACAGCTGATCCGTGAGGCTTCTTCCAAGACCAACGATGTAGCCGGTGACGGTACCACTACCGCAACCGTTCTGGCACAGGCTATGATCAACGAAGGCATGAAGAACCTGGCAGCAGGCGCTAACCCTATCGTACTTCGTAAGGGCATGAAGAAGGCTACCGATGCAGCTGTTGCTTCCATTAAGGAAATGAGCACCACCGTAAAGGGCAAAGAGGACATCGAGAAGGTTGCAACCATTTCTTCCGGCGATCCGGAAGTGGGCAAGATGATCGCTGACGCTATGGAGAAGGTCTCCAAGGACGGCGTCATCACCATCGAGGAGTCCAAGACCATGAAGACCGAGCTGGATCTGGTAGAAGGCATGCAGTTCGATCGCGGCTATATCAGCGCTTACATGTGCAATGATATGGAAAAGATGGTCGCAAATCTGGAGGATCCTTTCATCCTCATCACCGATAAGAAGATTTCCAGCATTCAGGATATCCTGCCTCTGTTAGAGCAGATCGTAAAGATGGGCGCTAAGCTCCTGATCATCGCAGAGGACGTAGAGGGCGAGGCTCTGACCACCCTGATCGTCAATAAGCTGCGCGGCACCTTCGATGTAGTAGCTGTAAAGGCTCCCGGCTACGGCGACCGCAGAAAGGCAATGCTGGAGGATATCGCTATCCTGACCGGCGGCCAGGTGATCTCCTCTGATCTGGGTCTTGAGCTGAAGGATGCCACCATCGAGCAGCTCGGCCGCGCTAAGAGCGTCAAGGTAGAAAAGGAAAACACCACCATCGTAGACGGCGAAGGCGACAAGAATGCCCTGCACGACAGAGTAGAGCAGATCAAGAAGCAGATCGCTGATACCACCTCTGACTTCGACAGAGAAAAGCTCCAGGAGCGCCTGGCTAAGCTTTCCGGCGGCGTAGGCGTGATCCGTGTAGGTGCTGCTACCGAGACCGAGATGAAGGAAGCAAAGTACCGCATGGAGGATGCACTGAACGCAACCAAGGCGGCTGTAGAAGAGGGCGTTATCTTCGGCGGCGGTTCCGCTTATATCCACTCTCAGAAGGCTGTAGAGGAAGAGATCAAGGATCTGACCGGTGATGAGAAGACTGGTGCAAGGATCGTCTTAAAGGCTCTGGAGGCTCCGCTGTTCAACATCGCAGCAAACGCAGGCCTGGACGGCTCTGTGATCGTCAACAAGGTAAAGGAATCCGCTGTAGGCGTAGGCTTTGATGCTTATACCGAGGAATATGTGGACATGATGGAAGACGGTGTTCTGGATCCTGTAAAGGTGACCAGAAGCGCACTGCAGAATGCTACCTCCGTAGCATCCACCTTCCTGACTACCGAGGCAGCAGTAGCCAACATCAAAGAGCCCGCTCCGGCCGCACAGGCAGGCGGCGCAGGCATGGGCATGATGTAAGCGGGACGGCATTGCATCAGGACAGTGCAGGCATAATCGCATAAAAAGATAAGAAAAGGGCAGAATCCGGCAACGGGCTCTGTCCTTTTTTTTCCGATTTCTGCTATCATAGTGGAAGGGGCTACAAGTGCTTCACAGAAATGGGGATACGGGGATGAAAGCCAAAAGAAAAATCCGTCTGGGACGGTCCATAACACTCTTTATGATCCTTTCCTATATGGCAGTCATCACCCTGCTGGTGGTGCTAAATACCATGGTCCTGGTGGGACGGCGTAATGATTACAAAGAAGAAACCACCGCTGTGTTAAAGGAAATGGTCCAGACAGAGGAGTACAGACTGAACCGGATCAGTGAATTGATGGACCGCCTCTATTTTTATGATGAGAATTACAGGGCTTTCTGCGAAAGCGAGCATGTTGACGGCGAAAATGACCAGAACCTCTATGCCCTGATGAAAAATATGAAGGAAAACATGAACCTGAGCAGCTACCTGCATGGTTTCTATGTTTTCTATCCCAATGAAGAACGTGTGCGCTATACAGTGAATACAGAGCACATCGATCCTACGGTGACCCATCAGATCTCTCTGACATTGCAATCCTATGCGGACAGCATGGAAAAGGGAAACCTTCCGGATAAAAACTGGATCGCTTTTTCCTGTGAGGGCAAGGCGTATATGGCCTGCTTCCGGTATCAGAACAGGATCAGTGCCTTTGGCATCCGGTGCCTGGGCAGCATGGCCGAACAGATAAAGACCGGAAAAGAAGGGGAGTATTTCCTGGCGGTTTTAGACGGGACTTCCTATCTGCAGGGACAGGAAGAGGGAGAACGGGTAAATCTCTTAGATCATCTGAAAGAGAACAGCGCCGGTACGTCCCTGCTGTATACAGACGGAACGGATATGGTGACCGGGCAGCAGATCGGAGATATGGATGTGTCTGTTTTCCTTATTCGCTCCAGAAAGGGATATTCCATGCTGACGGCCTGGCAGATGGTTGTTTTCCTGATGGAGATCATCGGTGTGATAGGGTGCCTGCGGATCTTTCGGATCTTCTATAAGGATATGGTCAGACCCCTGCAGCTGTTGACAGAGGACATGAATCAGCTGCGCCAGAAGAAAAAGACCAGCCTCGAGAGACATTTTCGGGCAGAGGAGCTGCAGAATATGGAGGATACCCTCTCTCTTTTGCTGAAGGAGCGGGAGAAGGAGGCGGAAAAAGCCAAGAATGAGGCAGTGGAGAAACAAAGCGTCATGATGCAGTATCTGCAGCTGCAGGTCAAGCCGCATTTTTATCTGAACGGTCTGAAGACCCTGAGCATATTAAATGCAGAGGGCAAAAAAGAAGAGGCCGGGGAGCTGATCCTGGGGTTGTCGGAATACATGCGCTACATCTTGAATGACAAAAGACAGAAAGTGACGCTGGAAGAGGAGATGACATTCTGTCATAATTATATCGGTTTGCAGAATGCCATGAAGGAGCGGCAGTTTGTTCTTACCTTCGCCGGCAGTGAGGAGACAAAGCACTGCCTTGTGCCCATCATGAGTGTCTTTACATTTGTGGAAAACAGCGTAAAATATGCCGTCCGGAGCAATCAGAATGAAAGGGAGCTGTTGATCCAGATACGCGCCGTCTTATTCCCTGTGCAGGAAGAAGCGGAGGAAGAAACAGGGGATGAGGAGAAGGAAAAGACGATCCGGGAGACGGATGCTGTGCCGGATGAGAGGGATGGACAGCAGCACTGCGCTGCATGTCTTGATCTGGTGATGCGGGACAACGGAGAGGGCTATCCCGGGGAAGTGCTGGATAAGATCAACGGCGCCGGAATGCAGCGCTCCGGCCACATCGGCATCACCAATGTGATCCAGCGCCTGAAGATCCTCTATGGAGAAAAAGCGGAGTATTCCTTTTACAATGAACAGGGGGCTGTCATGGAGCTGATCATTCCCCAGATCATCTGAGGCTGTACAGGGAGCAGCGGCTTTGTGGATGGGCGTATGGCGAGAACACTGCTGTTATGACAATGACCGTGATAGTGTAATGAGATAAAATGGATGACAGGCAGAAGAATATGAATGTACTTTTTGTGGATGATCAGAAGACGGTAGTGAACTTCTTAAAACAGCAGATCGCTTGGGACAAACTGCCGGTAAAGCAGGTCTATACGGCCACCAGTGCCAAGGAAGCCAAGCTGATCATGATGAATTTTTCAGTGGATCTGCTGGTGACAGATATCGAGATGCCGCAGGAGGACGGCTTGTCTCTGGCGGCCTGGGCCAGGGAGCAGGATCCGGATATGGTCATCGTCCTTCTGACCTCCTATGCCAATTTTGCATATGCCCAGAAAGCTATTTCACTGGGTATTCACAGCTACATCCTGCAGCCGGTCAAGATCTCCGCTATAGAGGAGATGATCCTGCAGGTCAGTAAGCAAATTTCAGAAAGGAAAAGCAGGAAAAAGGAAGTACAGAATTTTAATCCCGGTATGTGGGATGCCCTTTTTGATTCCATGATCGTTAAGTGCAGGGAAAAGCAGGCAAAGGATGCCGAAGAATACCTTAATAAAATTCTGGCCGGGCAGGGGTACGGATCAGATCATGGGCGGTGCTATCTGGGACTTTTGCGCTTTCGGGAGAATATCACCTGGGGGAAGAAGTGGGAGGATACCAGGATCCGTTTTATCTTTCGAAATGTGCTGACAGAGCTGTTTGCGGAGGATCCCTGCACTGTGCTGGTGTCCAATATCCGGACAGGGGATTACTGGATCCTTCTTCTGTTTGAGACAGAAAAAAGAAGAGAGGAGGAGATCCGGGAGAATTTCTCCTGCTTCCGGAATTTTCTTACAGAACACACAGGAACGGATTTCAGCGCCTTTTATAAGGGAAGTCCCATAAAGGACGGCATCAATGAGGAAACCGATGCGCTGATGTATTATTCCGAGAGAAAAAAGATGAGCCAATGCGGTATCTATCAGGTGGATCTGCTGGAATACATGCACAGTGACGGCAATGACAACTGCATCGGTCAGGCCATAGCCTATATACAGGAGCATCTGGAAGATAATCCGGGCAGGACCGAAGTGGCCGAATATGTGCACATGAACCAGGACTATTTTTCCCGCGTCTTCAGAGAGCATACCGGACTGACGTTCAAGGAATACCTGCTGCAGGAAAAAATGGAAAAGGCCAAGAAGCTTCTGAAAAACACGCAGCTCTCTGTGGGCATCATCGGCATGAAGCTGGGCTATGACAATTTCTCTCATTTCACCAGTTCCTTTAAGAAATACACAGGCATTACGCCCAAGGAATACCGGGAGCAGAACAGATAGGCAAAAGAGTCTGTTCAGCACCTCATCTCTAATTTGCTTCGCGAATTACATCAGAAAACTGAAAAGACAGGTCAGAAAATTGTTAATGGCATCTGACTGTCTTTTTTTGTGTCATAAAAGTGAAAAAAATGCCGTCGTTCAGACCTATTTTGGGGAGGGAAAAGCAGATAAAGTAAATGGTAAATAAGTAATCTGCCGGAGGGTGAAACGAAGCGGATGCCGGCCGGCAGCATCCGGGACATACGGATGGAAAGGCACTCTAAGAGGCAACAAA
>CAVKQI010000006.1:26701-51352 GCA_963658405.1 bacterium
ACAAAGGAGGCAGGGATGAAAAAGAGATGGAAAAAACTGACAGCACTGATGATGGCGGCCATTACGGCAGCTTCACTGGCAGGATGCGGCGGGGCAAGCTCCTCGGGCGGAGAAAGCACGACCACGGATACCACGGCCAAGAGCGGTGAAGTCAAGGAAGTGAATATCCTGATGGGCGATATCTACAGCATGACCGGCACCAAGGAAGTGGAAGATGCCATCAACGATATTATCGAGGATAAATACGGCATGCACTTCAACATCCAGTGGGTGCAGTACGGCAATCTGCAGCAGCAGACGAACCTGGCGCTGACCAGCGATGAGGTGGATATTTTCCAGGGATTTGGATTGCTCTCTTACATCAATAACGGACAGATCGTAGATCTGACGGATTACCTGGCTAATACCGACAATGAAAAAATGAAGAATCTTTTCTCCGAGAATCTGAAGACAGGATGCAGCTTTAACGGACGGCTCTATGGCCTTCCCAAGGTAGTGGACTACGGTCATTATTACGGACTTTCCATCAATGAGGACATTGCGGCAGAGTACGGGGCAAAGAATGATGACAGATGGACATTGGAGGACTGTGATGCCTTCTTTGCCTGGGCAGCAGAGAATCACCCGGAGATGAAGCCGTTAGCTCCGAACAATACACAGATCATCGGTATCAACGGCTTTAGCTGGGACCGGGGCGGTGCTTATGAATACGGCGGTGTGCTGCCGAACTACGGCGCAGATTCCACGACCTTTGAATGCATCTGGGACAATGAGGATTTTATCAACTGTGCGAAGTGGTGCAGAAAGTGGTATGAGGCAGGTTATGTTACCGCAGATATCCTGAGCAATACCCAGGCTGCAGAGTCACTGGTGAGCGGCGGTCAGGCAGCCAGCTACTTTGACTGCTGGGGCGTGAACAACAAGCAGGGTATGATCCATACCGTAGTGGTGGAGCACTGGACGGATTCCGGGGCTGTGGCACAGAATATGTATATGATCAACGGTAATTCCAAAGACAAGGATGCTGCATGGAAGGCTATGGAGATCCTTTATACCGACGAAGAAGTGGGCAAGATCTTCTATAACGGCATTGAGGGAAGAGATTATATCCTGAATGACGACGGCACCCTCAGCTATCCCGACGGCAAGGATGCCACCACGGTTCCATACGGCGCATCCAACCTTTCCTGGCTGTTTCCCTGGGCTGCCAACGGCGGTATCGCTCAGGAGATCAATGGGGCGACCTTCTATGATGATACCGTTGCCTTCAATCAGACCGGTACCTTCTCCAAGGCCAATGGTTTCGTGTTTGATTATTCCCAGATGACTGATTCCTATACGGCAGTGGCCAATGCTTATCAGAAATATTATTCCACCATTCTCTCCGGTGCGGTAGACGTGGACTCCACCCTGGAGCAGGCCAGAGAAGCCTACAAGGCAGCAGGCTATGAGGAACTGCAGGCAGAGAAGCAGAGACAGTTTGACGAGTTCCTGGCGGCGAAAGGGGAATAATGATCCTATCGGAGAATCCGCCTGCGCGAATTCTCCTCAGGGTGCCGCTGTAAACAGCGGCACAGGAGGTAATTATGAGCGAACAATACGGAAAGCCGGTATTCGGCACTGTCACGGAAGGTTATCCTAAGGCGAAGACATGCAATGGCGTGGTAGTGGGAGAAAACAGAGAAGGCGTGGCGCTCTTTCGTGGGATCCCCTACGGCAGCCGGGTGGATAGAAACAGACGCTTCCAGGCGCCGAAGCCTGCAAAGAGCTGGAAGGGCGTCAAGGACTGCACGCGCAATGCGCCCCTTAATATCCAGATCGGGGAAAGCGTGGTGGCCAGCAAAAATCTGCAGTTCTTTTACAGCGGCGGTCATCCGGAGCGCTTCGGGACAGAGCATGAACCCCAGAGCGAAAACTGCCTCTATCTGAACGTACTCACTCCGGGCATTGATGACAGAAAGCGGCCGGTGCTCTTTTACATCCACGGCGGCGGATATGCTACCAACTCCGGCACCATCGGTATGGGCGCAGACAGCCTTTGCCGGGAGCAGGACGTGGTGGTGGTGAGCCTTAACCACAGACTGCATTTCTGGGGGTATCTCTATCTGGGAGATTTCTGTGACCGGTTCCGGGATTCCGGAAACGCCGGACAGCTGGATCTGATTCTGGCCCTTGCCTGGGTAAAAGAGAATATTGCGGCCTTTGGCGGCGATCCGGATAATGTGACCATTTACGGAGAATCCGGCGGCGGTGGAAAGATCAATCATCTGATCCATATGCCCGAGGCAAAGGGACTCTTTCAGAAGGCTGTTTCCATTTCCGGCTCTATGCCGGTAGGCATCCTGACCAAGGGGCAGGCGGCAGCCGATGCCGAGGTGTTCCTGCATAAGCTGGGCGTAAAGCCGCAGGAATGCGAAAAGCTGCTGGAGATGCCCAGTGCGCAGCTGATGGCAGCGGCGATGCCGGAGGGAGACATGTTCGGCCAGTCCCTGATGAGCGGCGAAAAGAAGGTGGACTTCATGTCCTTTGCTCCGGTGGCGGATGACATACATCTGCCGGCGCACTTTGCCACAGGCTATGAGGTGGACGACTGCTGCAGGGACATTCCCATGATCATCGGCGCCTCCGAGGACGAGATGGCCTGCTTTGTGGCAGAGACTTCCTTTGATATTCATGAGGATAATTTCCGGGAAAAGCTGCTGGAAAAGGGCCCCGCATTTGGCCTGCCCCTGACAGAGAAGAATGTAGATGGCTTTATGGAAGCTTTTGAAAGCGCCAACCGGAAAAAGGATACACCGGATGCCACCTTCCTAAAAATGATCTCCCAGGCCTCCAGCCTTGGAAACGGCGCCTACAAACAGACATATCAGCGCGCGGCAGCGGGATGTGCACCGGCTTATCTGTACTTAAACCGGATAGATGTGCCGCATGCCTATCTGATGAACAGACGCTATGCATGGCATACCTTCGATCTGCCTCTGCAGATGCGCATCGTACCTTACATAGAGCTGGAGCCCTTATCACGGACCATGTCCGGCATGCTGGCCGCCTTTATGCGCACCGGCAGCCCTTCTGCCTGCGGATACATATGGGAGCCTTTCACGGCAGAGAAAAAGGAGACCATGGTCTTTGATGACCAGATCTATATGGCCGAGGATCCCATGAAGATCGAGAGAGAGGCCATGGACGCAATTCTTGCGGATGCTTAAAAGCGCTGCATGGCAGCGGTACAAGAGGTAATCCTGCAGATGTATAAAAGTAATGCACAGTAACAGCATAAGAGACGTACGTAAAGGAAATGCCTGACGGCATTTCCTTTGCGCGTCACAGGGCGAGAGATATCATTCCTGGAAATCAAAGAGGTAAGTATGGGAAAATGGATTTGGAAATTCGGAGAATTTGAAAAATATCACAGCATGCTGCTGCACGCAAGACGCCATAATTACGGCTATCCGGAACCCCCGGTGTGGAAGATCTATCCCGTGGAACCGGCCGTGCGCTTTACAAAGGAGGTGCACTGCCAGGGAGGGGATATTCTGATCCATGCGTTGGGAGATATTTCCGTGTCTCTATTTGGCGAGGGGGAAGGGTTTCTCTTTGGAGAATGCAAGCTCTGGGGAGAACGTGCCCTTACCCTGCCGGCCGGAGACTACAGGATCCAGGTGCGGGTCATGAATACGGAGAGCTTCCCGGCGATCCGCATAGACGGGGCTGTGGAGACAGATGAGACCTGGCTGGCGGATGACTGCACCGGATCGTGGACACCGGTGGGTACCTCGCCGTTATTTGATGAGATAAAAGTAACACTGCGGCCGGATGTCTTCCCTTTTTCCTATGAGGAAAAGATGCCGACGGCGGCGGAGCCGGTGACTATCGACAATGGCGAGCAGGGATATCTCTACGACTTTGGCAAAGAGATGTTCGGCAGGATCCACATAAGCGGTCTGCAAAAGGAAACGTCGGTGCGGGTGATCCTCGGAGAATCCAGGGAAGAGGCCATGAGCGCCGCGTGGGGCTATACCCGGTTTCTGGATGCGCCGAAGGCAGGAGAGCTTCACTATCCCGCCTATGCCTTTCGCTATATTTTTGTGCAGGGAGACAGGGCACAGGTGCGGGCGGAGGCGGAAATGCTGCCCCTTGTGCAGAGGGGAGAATTCCGCTGCGAGGAGAAGGTGATCAACGATGTATACCGCACGGCTGAGTATACCTTTCACTTAAATGCCAGAGAATTTTACTTAGACGGCATCAAGCGGGACCGCTGGGTATGGTCTGCCGATGCTTATCAGAGCTATTTCGTCAATCACTATCTGTATCTGGATCAGGAAACGGAAAAGCGGACCATCACCTCTCTGGCACCGTCCCTGCCGGTGGTGCAGTATGCCAATACCATCATCGACTACAGCTATTTCTGGCTGATCAGCCTGTGGGACTATTACGTTACCTATGGAGACCGCCATTTCCTTTTCCAGATCTATCCCCAGGCAAAGGCCGTGATGGAGTTCTGCCGGGAAAGACGCAGCGAGGACGGCTTTATCCGGGGCGGGCACAATGACTGGGTCTTCATCGACTGGGCGCCTATGGATAAGGAAGGCGCCGTGCTGGGAGAGCAGATCCTGCTGGCAAAGGCAATGGAATGCTTTGGCAAAGTGGAAGCCCTGGTCATGGAAGATACACAGAAGGGCAGAGCAGAAGAGGCTTCCAGACTTTCTGCGGCAAAAAAGCCGGAACACGGCCCGGATAACCGCCTGATGCAAGCGTGGCCAAAGGCTACGGGTATCGACTGGCAGCAGGAAGCAGAACGTCTGCGGCAGCATATCCTGGAAAAATACTACGATACAGAAAAGGGCGTCTTTATCGACAGCTTCGAGACAGGCAGAAAAAATGTCACCAGACAGAATAATCTGCTGGCCTACCTTTATCTGGATATCCCGGCCCAGATCCGGAAAAATATCTATGAAAGAGTGGTATGCGATCCGGAAGTAACGGCTATCACCACACCCTATTTTAAGTTTTATGAAAATCAGGTGATCTGTGAGGAAGGGGATGACAGGCGTCTGGAGGAGAGCCTGCGGGGCTACTACGGCAGCATGCTGGCTTTGGGTGCCACTACCCTGTATGAGCAGTATGATCCTGCCCAGAAAGGGGCAGAGCACTATGCCATGTACGGCAGACCCTTTGAAAAATCCCTCTGTCATGCCTGGAGCTGCAGCCCCATCTACCTGCTGGGCCGCTATCGCCTGGGCGTGCGCAATACCGGCGTAGCCTACGACAGTTTCGTGGTAGAGCCAAAGCTGGGAGACCTGCAGTCCTTTGAAGGCACCGTGCCGCTGCCAAAGGGCGAGGTGCATGTCGGTATGGACAAGGAGAAGGTAATAGTGCTGGCCACCGCGCCCGGAGGGACGCTGCGGATACAGGAAAGCGAGTACGAGCTTCCTGTGGGAAAGGAAGTTACCTATGTGTTTTCACAGGGAAGTGATTGCCGATAATATCTTTGCGCCGGCCCTTTGCCGACAGGCAGTCAATGCACGTTGAAATGTACCGGGGCTGAACAGATACAAAATCATCATAAAAAGCCGGACAGAATTTATCCTGATCCTGTCCGGCTTTTTGTGCTGCGAAGCACTCAAAATATAATTTTCAGGGAACTGCCAGTTCGCCTTCGTATCAGCACCTGCTTAATGCAGAAACATCCCGCTGACAAAAACCGTCACGCAGGCGCTGATGGCCACCACAAAGAGATCGCCGTTCAGCCAGGCCATCAGCACGCCGACGATCAGTGCCAGCAATCCGGAGGTGAAATGGTCGGTGGCGGTGAGGATGGCGGGGAAGGTCATGACAGCCAGCGTCACATAGGGAACATAGTAAAAGAAGGAGCGCACATACCGGTTGGTAATGGGCTTCCTGAAAAAGACAAAGGGGATCATGCGCACCAGATAGATGGTGACGGACATAAGAAGCAATGCGCCGTAGACATAGGTGGATGAAAGCATGTGTGTACCTCCAAAGAGTTAGTTTTCTTCGTCAACGGGATGGAGCACGGCAGCGACGCCGGCAATAAGGAGCGTCAGCAGAATGACCCTAAAGCCGGAGGAGATGTCCCTGACCACGGGCAGATAATTGCACAGGAGGCTGACAATCATGGAAAGCACTACCAGAAAGCCCACGAAGGGATTTTTCTTGGCAGGCGGGATGATGATGGCCAGGAACATGCCGTAGAGGGAGACGCTCATGGCGTTGGAGACGGCAGCGGGCAGGATATTGCCCACCAGGGCGCCCAGAAAAGTGCCGGATTCCCAGCCTAAGGCAGCCACGGTCATGATACCGTAGGTAAAGCAGGGATTGAGAAAGCCGAGCACGGAAGAGGACAGGCCGAAGATCTCGTCTGTCATGCAAAGGGGCAGGAGCAGGCGGTGATAGAAGGGCATGTCCGGGGAGAGCTTCTGGGACAGGGCGCAGCTCATCAGGAAATAACGAAGATTGATGACCACTGTGGTGGTGATCATCTCGATGGCGCCGGCGCCGGCGGCGATGACCATGATGGCGGCAAACTCACCGGCGGAGGCATGCAGCCCCAGGGACATGAAAAAGGCCTGCAGCGCATTCATGCCGATCTCCCTGGCGGCAATGCCGAGGGTAAAGGAAACGGCAAAATAGCCCATGCAGATGGGCATGCCGTCCCGAAGGCCCCGGCGGTACCAGGCACCGTTGGTGGTGGGATAGGAGGAGGCTGCAGACCTTTTATTTTTTTTGTCTTTATTCATGGAAATAGGACCCTTCTTTCCGATCTGTTAAAAGAAAGCAATAAAAAAGGTAATCCGGCTCATCACCTGATTACCTTTTACGAGCTGATGACGGGAATCGGACCCGTGACCTCCGCACTACCAATGCGACGCACTACCGACTGTGCTACATCAGCATCTCTTTTCGGCTCGTGTCGAACCGACGAATGTTATTCTAGCATGGAGATGATAGGGTGTCAATGCTTTTTAAAAAGTTGTAATACTAAAAATAATTAGCGTATTCGTCAGATAATTACATGCTGCCATATCAAAATCTCTGACGAGAACCGGCGCGTGCTTTAATAAATGCTATGAGCGATGCTTCCGGTCATACTCTAGGCAAGGCTGCACTCTCTGCCTGCAGGACCATTTTCTCCTTGAGATAACACTGCACTTCCTGCAGATCCTGGCAGATCTGTATCGCCAATGTCTCCATCTCCTCCGTAGGAGGCAGCATATCCGGCACCATAATGGGGCGCATGCCGGCGGCATGCGCAGCCCGGATGCCGTTGTAGGAATCCTCTATGACCCAGGTGTCGGCAGGCACAGCCTGCAGACGCTCGGCACACATAAGGAAGATATCCGGCGCGGGCTTGCTGCGCTTTAGGTTATCACCGTAGACGGCAGTATCCAGAAAACGGTCCAGACCGCACATGGCAAGCTCTGCAGAAGCAGAGGCTTCGCTGGTGGAAGTAGCCAGACCGATGCGGTAGTTATTTTCCTGCAGCCATTGCATCAGCTCGAAGACACCGGCCTTGATGGGCATGCCGTTTTGCCGGAAGGATTCATGCATGAGTCTTGACTTTTCCTGCCGGATCTCCTCATAGGGGATGGGATGATCAAAGTGCCCGGTGATGATCTCCTTGCAGCGTACCGCATTGGTGCCGGTGCATTCTACCGAGAGGGCACCCAGGCCCGTAAAGCCAAACTTTTGTCCCGCCTTTTCCCAGGCAGGAATACTCATGCGCTCCGTATCAAAGAGAACGCCGTCCATGTCAAAGATGATGCTGCGTGTATTTTTCATAGTAATCTCCATTCCGTAGGCGTCCTCGCCGGAGGAATCGCAAAGCAAATTTCAGATTTGCTTTTGCGCTCAAGGCTATTTGTGACGCCTGCGGCACAAATAGCTGTGCGAAAAATACGCTATCAAGCGTATTTTTCACACTATCCTCACTTATCTATGCTGATCTTCATTCTGCGGCCGTCCGCGCCGAAGAAATGCCAAACTAATTTTTTATTCGGTTTGCGTTCAGGGCTATTTGTGACGCCTGCGGTACAATAGCTGTGCGAAAAGCAGCGAGCGTATTGTTTAAAGCAAACCCTCATAACTTTTCTTTACTACGGTAAACCGGGCATTACCGTTAGTCTGGGCAGTCAGCTGCTCCCTTAAAGCGGCCTCCTCTTTTTCCCGCAGCAGAACCGTCAGGGCCACCTTATCGGTATAGACCTGATCGATGATCTGGATGCCGGCATTCCGCAGATGGTAGAGCACCCTGTCGGTATGGGGATAGTCAAAGATGATCTCCAGGGTAGTACAGTAGCTGATGGTGACGATCTGTGCATTGGAAAGTGCTGCCTCCGCGGCTTTGGAATAGGCCCGCACCAGACCGCCGGTGCCAAGGAGCGTGCCCCCGAAGTACCGAGTGACCACCACCAGCACATTGGTACAGCCGCTTCCCCGCAGACAGTCCAGCATGGGCCTGCCTGCAGTGCCGGAAGGCTCCCCGTCGTCAGAGGCCTTTTCCTCCCGCGGGTCTGTACCGATGATCCGCGCGTAGCAGTGGTGACGGGCATCGTAGTGCTGCTTGCGGATGCGCTCCAGCTGCGCATTGGCCTCCTCGGGGGAGTCTGCAAAGAGAGCTTCACCGAGAAAGCGGGATTTCTTTTCTTCATATTCGCCATAGCCCGTCTTGGCTATAGTGCGGTATTCGGATTCTGCCGGCATGGTTTTCCTCATTTCTGTTTATGGTCTTAAGTGGATACCTTACTATAACATATTTTCTCTGGACTGCAGCGACCTGTTAATAATCCGTGAAAAAGCTTTATTAAACCATCCGCATTTGCTATAATTTGATTTTAGCGCAGGAGCATACTGCGCAGAATCAGAGAGCTTATCCGGCTCTTTCATGCGTATGCAGCAGGTGCCGCAGACCGCTTTTCCGGACTGTAAAGCCGGGAAACAGACATCACAGAAGACACCTGCAGAATGGAGTAAATTCATGAATTATGGAAGGAAAGGAGTAGATAAGCGGCGCAGGAATGTGGCCTCGCGCAAGCAGAAAAGGATCAACCGGTTTTCCCTGAGCGTCCTGCATCTGCTGCTGCTGGTGCTGGCGGGACTGATCGTATCCGGCCTCTGCCTGGGCGTGGGCGCCTTTAAGGGCATCATTGATACCGCACCGGACATCAGCAATATCGATGTCACCCCTTCGGGCTTTTCTACCTTTGTCTACGACGTGGAGGGCAACCAGACAGCCAAGCTGGTCTCCACCAACAGCAACCGTATCCCCGTGACCAGCGACATGATCCCGGAAAATCTGGGCAATGCTTTTGTGGCCATCGAGGATGAGAGATTCTACGAGCACCATGGCATCGATATCCAGGGTATCATGCGTGCGGCGGTGAAGGGCGTCACCACCGGCAACTTCTCAGAAGGAGCCAGCACCATCACCCAGCAGCTGATCAAAAACAGCGTGTTCACGGGATGGACCAATGAGACCTTTATCGAGAGTGTCCGCCGTAAGATCCAGGAGCAGTATCTGGCAGTAGAGCTGGAAAAGAAAATGTCCAAGCAGGACATCCTGGTAAACTACATGAACACCATCAACTTAGGTCACAATACCCTGGGCGTGCAGGCGGCGTCCCTTCGCTACTTCGGCAAATCTGTCAGCGAGCTGGATCTGTCGGAATGCGCTGTCATCGCTTCCATCACCCAGAATCCGACCCGGTATGATCCCATCACCAATCCCGACGATAACAGGACCAGACGGGATGCCGTGCTGGATAAGATGCTGGAGCTGGGCATGATCACCCAGGATGAGCACGACCAGGCCATCGACGAGGACGTCTATGCCAATATCCAGCTGGTGGACAATGAGACAGAGGATGAGGAGGTCACCTCGTACTTTGTGGATGCCCTGACAGAACAGGTGCTGGAGGACCTTCAGGACGCAGGCTATACCGAGACCCAGTCCTACAGCCTTCTTTACAGCGGCGGTCTCTCCATTTATTCCACCCAGGATCCGGAGATCCAGGCCATTGCCGACGAGGTCTGTGCTGACCCCGCCAATTATCCGGAGGATACCAAATATTATCTGAACTACCGCCTTTCCGTGCAGGCTTCTGACGGCACTGTGACGAATTACAGCACCGAGATGCTGGAGAGCTACTTTAAGCAGTCGAATGCCGGATTCAGTCTGGACTTTGACTCCGAGGATGCCGCCAACGAGGCAGTGGAAGCGTACAAGGATGCCGTATTGAGCGAAGGCGATGAGGTGATCGGTGAGACCAAGACCCTGACGCCGGAGCCCCAGATCTCCCTGACCATCGAAGATCAGGAAACCGGTGAAGTGGTGGCCATGGTAGGCGGCCGGGGCACCAAGACCGCAAACCGTACCCTGAACCGCGCTACGGACGTAAACAGACAGCCGGGTTCCACCTTCAAGGTGCTTTCCACCTATGCGCCGGCCTTAGATGCCAAGGGTCTGACCCTGGCGACGGTGCAGGATGATGCGCCCTATACCTACGCAGACGGCACGCCGGTGCGCAACTGGTACGGCGAGAGCTATCGCGGACTTTCCAGTCTCCGGGTAGGTATTCAGAATTCCATGAATATCGTGGCAGTCAAGACGCTGGTGGATATCACCCCGCAGCTGGGCTACGATTATCTGGTCAATCACTTTGGCTTCACCACCCTGGTGGACAATGAGGAGATCAACGGACAGGTCTACTCGGATGTGCAGCCCACGCTGGCACTCGGCGGCATCACCAAGGGCGTAAAGAATATTGAGATGAATGCGGCCTATGCCACCATTGCCAACGGCGGCACCTATAGAAAGCCCAAGCTCTATACAAAGATCGTAGACCACGACGGCAATGTGATCCTGCCGACAGATAAGAATAATGAGTCTCAGAAATACGAGGCCAAGCAGGCTCTTAAATCCACGACGGCATGGCTGCTGACTTCCGCTATGGAGGACGTAGTCACCAAGGGTACAGGTACCGCCGTGAACTTCGGCACCACCGCCATCGCCGGCAAGACCGGTACGACGGATAAGTACAATGACGTGTGGTTCGCGGGCTATACGAACTACTACACGGCGACGGTATGGACCGGCTATGACGATAACACCAAGCTGTCCTCCTCCGCGGAGAAAGCCCTTTCCAAGACTATTTGGAGGGCCGTGATGGAAAAGGTCCATGAGGGACTTCCCGCAAAGACCTTTGAGAAGCCGGCGGGCATTGTCACCGCGACGGTATGCTCCCAGTCCGGCAAGCTGCCGGTGGAAGGGTTGTGCGATGCCTATCTGACCACGGAATATTTTGACGAGGATACCGTGCCGACAGAGCAGTGCGACGTGCACTATCAGGGCCTGATCTGTGAGTACAGCGGACTGCCGGCGAGCGACGAGTGCCCCTTCAAGGTACAGGGTGTGGTACAGCTCGAGAGCGGTCAGTACGGTCAGAAGTGCCCGCACAACGCAGAATTCTTTGCCCAGGCGAGTGCCCAGGCAGTGATCGCACAGGAACAGGCAGAGCTGGATGCAAGGCACCAGTCGGAAAATGCGGCGCAGAATCTGACCCAGGCAAACGCGACGCTGCAGGCAGCTACCCAGGCACTGGCCGAGGCCCAGGCGGCCCTGACCTCTGCACAGCAGGGCGGTGACCAGAGTGCTATTGACAGCGCCCAGGCGGCCGTGGATCAGGCATTGCAGGTCTACCAGTCGGCGCAGGCTGCCCAGCAGCAGGCCAGTGCAGCGGCAGCAGCATCCCAGGGAACGGCCCAGACAGGCACGGCAGATCCTGCGACTTCTTCCGGGACAGGAACCGGCACCGCCGGCGACAATACCGGTCAGTAAAAGTAAGAATCAACAGAAATCGTTTCGTTTTCATTTACGGCCCGCTCTGCACAGCAGGGAGCAGAGCGGACCGGTAAACATGGAGTCCCTGCAGAATGGAGAAATCTATGTGGACAAGAGCAGAACTTAAAAGAAATGCAAAGCAGACAATGTCCAGGAGCTACTGGAAGTGTGTGCTGGCGTCTCTGATCCTGGCAGTGGCAACCGGTGTCGTGCGGATCGGCGGCGTGAGCATCGCAGCAAGCACAGTGGCAGGCTGGGTCAGCGAAGGCTTTTCCCAGCTGACGGGAACCCCGGAGGTCAATGTTGACCTTATGAGCAGCGCTCTGGGGAGCTTTGTAGTGATCGGTCTGATCTTATTTGCCTTCGTCAGATTTGTGATCAGCATTCTGGAGATCGTGATACAGATCTTCCTGCTGCATCCGTTGGAAGTGGGCGGTCAGAGCTTCTATATCAACAACCGGGCAGGCGATGACAGCCTGAAGACACTGGGCAAAGGTTTTGCAGTAAATTACCTGAATGTGGTAAAGACCATGTTCCTTCGGCAGTTATTTACCGCCCTGTGGACGATCCTTTTCATCATTCCCGGTATCATCAAGTCCTATGAATACCGCATGATCCCCTATATCCTGGCAGAAAATCCGAAGATGGATTCCAGAGAGGCCTTCCGCCTGTCCAGAGAGATGATGAAGGGACAGAAATGGAGAAGCTTCGTGCTTGATCTTTCCTTCTTAGGCTGGCAGATCTTAAGCTGCTTTACCCTCGGTATTCTGAATGTCTTTTATGTGGCCCCCTACAAGGACAATACCAATGTAGAGCTGTACAGCGCACTGAAGGATGGAACCTTCGGCGGCGGACAGAGTATGCAGAATCAGGCTGCTGCATCATGGGAAGCTGCAGGAAATTATGAGACGTCAGCCGATGCTGCTTCTGCGAATGTATACGGCGGTGCAGAGGAAGGCAATGCTGACAACAGTGCAGAAAACGACGGTGTGCAGTAGTACACTGTGATCCGGCATGCAGCCGCAGTCAGGAAACTTCTGGCTGCGGCTGCATGCTGACAAATACAACGAGGGGTAAGGATGTCATGAAAGAAAGAGAAACACTGGGAAGCAGGATCGGATTTATCCTGCTCAGCGCAGGATGCGCCATCGGCATAGGAAATGTGTGGAGATTTCCCTATGTGGTAGGCAGTTACGGAGGCGGATTTTTTGTCCTGTTTTATCTGCTCTTCCTTTGCCTGGTGGGACTGCCGATCCTGACCATGGAGTTTGCCATCGGCCGCGCCAGCAAGCAGAGCGTCATCAATGCCTATAATGTCCTGGAAAAACCGGGCCGGAAATGGCATTGGCACGGCTACGCAGCACTCTTTGGCAATTATATGCTGATGTTTTATTACACCAGTGTGTCCGGCTGGATGCTGTGCTATTTCTTTAAATACCTGACAGGATCCATCAGTACATCCGGTGAGAGCGGTGTGGATTACGGCACGGTATTTAATGATCTGCTGGCTGATCCGGCAGAGTGCACTTTCTGGGTATTTGTGATCGTGGTCCTCGGTTTCTTTATCTGCAGCCTCGGTCTGCAGAAGGGCGTAGAGAGCATCACCAAAAAGATGATGGTGGCGCTGCTTTTGCTGATCGTGGTACTGGCCGTGCACAGCCTTACCCTTTCCAATGCTTCCGAGGGTCTTGCTTTTTATCTGCTGCCCAACGCAGACAAAGTAAGAGAGCAGGGCATTGTGCAGGTTATGGTACAGGCCCTTAACCAGAGCTTTTTCACTTTAAGCCTCGGCATCGGCGCCATGCTGATCTTCGGCAGCTACCTGGATAAAAAGCACACGCTGCTGGGACAGAGTGTACAGATCGTGACATTAGATACCTTCGTGGCGATCATGGCGGGACTGATCATTTTCCCGGCCTGCGCTACCTATCAGGTAGACGTAAATGCCGGTCCCAGCCTGATCTTCATTACCCTGCCCAATGTATTCGGCAATATGCCCGGCGGCAGGATCTGGGGCGCTCTTTTCTTTCTGTTTATGAGCTTTGCAGCGCTGAGCACCGTCATAGCCGTCTTTGAGAACATCATGGCCTGTACCATGGACAGACTGCATTTTTCCAGAAAGAAGGCCAGCATTGTCAATTTCCTGATCGTCTTTGTAGGAAGCCTTCCCTGCGTATTCGGCTACAATCTGTTGAGCGGATGGCAGCCTTTAGGCGCAGGCACAGCGGTGCTGGATCTGGAGGATTTTATCGTCAGCAACATCCTGCTTCCCTTCGGCAGCCTGATCATCCTGCTGTTCTGCGTGAATAAGCGCTACGGATGGGGCTTTGGCAAATATCTGGAGGAGGCCAATACCGGAGAGGGTCTGAAGGTGCCGGGATGGATCCGGCCTTACTGCAGCTATGTGCTGCCCGTCATCCTGCTGGTGATCCTGCTCATCGGCCTTTTCGCATAGACTGACCGCCCGCTTAAACCGCTGCAGAGGATAGGAAATACATATGGGAAAGAATACGGAAAAAGACAGCAGAGCCGCAGTGAAAAAGGAAAGAGCCGCACTGAAAGAAAAGAAAAAAGAGGAAAAAAGACAGCGCAATCTGGAATTCCGCACAGCCATGATGCTGGAGAGACGCCAGCACAAAAAGAGCTTTATCGTCTTTTCCGTGCTGCGGATTCTGGTGATCCTCTGTATGGTCCGCCAGTTTATGGTGGCCAATTATGAGGGATTTGCCCTGTGCATACTGACCATTCTTCTCTTCGGACTGCCCAGCTACATCCAGACCAGGCTCCGGGTGGAGCTTCCCCAGACGCTGGAGATCATCATCATGATGTTTATCTTTGCGGCGGAAATTCTCGGAGAGGTCAATAACTTCTACACCATCATCCCTTTCTGGGATACGCTGCTGCATACGCTGAACGGTTTTCTGGCGGCAGGCATCGGTTTTTCTCTGGTGCTGATCCTGAACAGGAATGAAAAGGTTATGTTTTCCCTGTCTCCGCTGTATCTGGCCATCGTGGCCTTCTGCTTTTCCATGACCATCGGCGTGCTGTGGGAATTCTTTGAGTTTACCATGGACATGCTCTTTGGTCTGGACATGCAGAAAGATACAGTGGTGCACAGCATCTCCAGCATCCTCTTAAATACCACCGGCACCCAGCGGCCGGTGACCATCCGGCATATCACGGATACGGTGGTAAACGGGGAGAGCCTGGGAATAAACGGCTACCTGGATATCGGTCTGATCGATACCATGGAAGATCTCTTCGTGAATTTTATCGGCGCACTGGTCTTTTCCTTCCTGGGCTATTTTGCCCTGCGGGGAGACGAAAAGCGTCGGGATTTTACAGGCCGCTTTATGGTGCGTCCCAAGACGCCGCAGGAGGATTATCTCCAGCGCCTGCAGGAGGGGGATCCCACGCTTTTAAGCGAACTGGAAGCCGACAGGGCGGAGGAGAGAAGACCGATGCCGGAGGCAGCCGGGAAAAAGCAGTTGCAATTCACAGAGGACAAAAATATAATAAAGTAGGTTCTCGCTGTGAAGCGGCGGGTGCCGTTATGCCTGCCGGCGCAGGCACTGCTGTGGATGAAAGGTGGTTTGGATATGTCGTCCATTCTGAGAGAAGACCAGTATTTTGATAATGAGGCGGACTTTTGCAAGGTAGAGTCCGAGAGCGTGCGAAGCGAGTTAGAGAAGATCTTTTTAAAGAACCGCATCTCCTATTTTATCAAGGAACAGGAGCAGGGATTTCTGGACCGACTCTTCGGATCCAGACAAAAGCGTTCCTATATCGTTCGCATCAATAATCGGGACATCGCCCAGGCAATCAGACTGGTACGGGATCTGCAGGGCATAGAGATCATCGGCAAAGAGCCGGAACCGGACTGGTCTCCCAATGCCAAGCTGCAGAGACTGAATGAGGAACAGAAGATGGTGTAGTCCGTCAGGACTGCACCATTTTTGTAGGGAGACATTTCCGGACGATGGTAAGAGGTTTACATGGAAAATAAAAAGAACGAAGCATCTAAGGACAGAAACTTCAAAAATAAAGAACGCAGTAATAAAGAGTATAAAGGCAGGGAAAATAAGGCCGCAGAATACAGGAAAAAACAATATAAAAGCGAACAACAGCCTGACGGAATAAAGTCAGAGAAGAATGCCGGAAAAAAACAAAAGGCATACACTGCTCCCGGCAAAAAAGAGGCCAGGGCGGAGCACAGAGACCATGCAGCGAAGAAAAAGAAATCCCGCTGCCCCGTATCCGGACAGTGCGGGGGCTGCCGGATGATCAATGTGCCCTATCCGGAGCAGGCAGCCAGAAAACAGGCGGTGGTAGAGGAGTTCGTGGGGGGCTTCGGCCCGGTGGAACCCTTGATCCGCATGAAGAATCCGGACCACTACCGCAATAAGGTGACCAGCGTCTTTTCCTATGACAGGCGCCGCAGACCGGTATGCGGGGTATACCGGGAGAATTCCCACGAGGTCATACCGGTGAAGGAGTGCCTCTTAGAGACCAGACAGGCGGATGGCATCGTGCAGACGGTCTTTTCTCTTTTGCCTTCCTTCCGTATTCCGATCTATAAGGAGGATACCGGAGTGGGACTTCTGCGCTATGTGCAGGTGCGCACAGCCCATGCCACCAGACAGGTCATGGTGACCATCGTGGCGGCCAGTCCCATTTTTCCTTCCAAGAATAATTTCGTGAAGGCGCTGCGGAAGGAACATCCGGAGATCACCACTATTCTTCTGAATGTCAATAATCGAAGAGACAGCATGATCCTGGGAGAGCGGGAGATCGTCCTGTACGGCCCTGGCTATATCGAGGATACCCTCTGCGGCAGAAAATTCCGGATTTCCTCCCGGTCTTTCTATCAGGTAAACTCCATTCAGACGGAGAAGCTTTACAATATTGCTATCGACGGGGCGAGACTTTCCGGAAAGGAGCGGATCCTGGATGCCTATTGCGGCATCGGCACCATCGGCATCATTGCCGCGGACAGATGCAGGGAGGTCCTCTCCGTGGAAGTAAACCCGGAGGCTGTCCGGGATGCCGTAAAGAATGCCGCAGCCAACGGACTTTCCAACGTCAGGGCCGTGACAGAGGACGCAGGTGTCTATATGACAGAGCTGGCAGAGGCGCAGGAAAAGGTGGACGTACTTTTTATGGATCCGCCCAGAGCCGGTGCCTCCGAGGAATTCCTCGGGGCAGCCTGCACCATGGCACCGCCCCGGATCGTCTACATTTCCTGTAATCCGGAGACACTGGGGCGGGACCTGCAGTATCTGACGAGCCATGGTTATCATATGGAAAAAGCGACGCCGGTGGATATGTTTCCCCACGCAGGGGCTCTGCATGTGGAGACAGTGGCGGTGCTGGCACGAAATAAGAAGGGGGCAGAAAAATCATGACAGATACAAAAGAAATTCCGGCAATAGAGGGCGGTACGCCCGTCAGAGAAAGCAAGATCTTTTACGGAAGACAGTGGGTAAATGAAGAGGATGTAAAGGCAGTCAGTGAGGTCCTTTTGTCGGACTATCTGACCTGCGGACCGAAGATCACCGAGCTGGAGCAAAAGGTCAGCGCCATCACCGGCGCAAAGTATGTGACAGCCTGCACCAACGGAACCAGCGCCCTGCATCTGGCTGTGGCGGCAGCGGGGATCGGCGCGTATTGCGGCGGCAGCAGCACGGATGAAGTAATCGTCACACCCCTTACCTTTATGGCATCGGCCAACTGTGCTCTGTACTGCGGCGCAGTGCCGGTATTTGCAGAAATCGACGAAAAGACCTATGAGATCGATCCGGCGGATGTGGAGCGGAAGATCACACCGCATACCAAAGCTATTGTGGCCGTGGATTTTACCGGTGCTCCCTGCAACTGGGAGGCGCTGCGCCGCATTGCCGACGAGCATCATCTGATCCTCATCGAAGATGCAGCCCACAGCATCGGCACCCGGTATAAGGGTGTGCCCGTGGGATCCATCGCGGATCTGACGTGCTTTAGCTTCCATCCGGTAAAGACCGTCACCGGCGGCGAGGGCGGCGCGGTGGCCACCAATAACGAGAAGTGGGCAAAGAGACTGCAGCTTTTACGCTCCCATGCCATGGAGCATGATCACAGTCTCTTCGTGCGGCCGCAGGAGATCCCTGAAGGAGATGACGGCGGCTGGTATTATGAGCAGCAGGCTCTTGGCTACAACTACCGCATGACGGATATGCAGGCGGCGCTGCTTTGCTCCCAGCTGGGACGGATCGACGCCTTCATCGCGAGGAGAAAGGCTATCTGCCAGAAGTATAATGAGGCCTTTAAGGATCTGGAGGGTGTCAGCCTGCAGGAGGAATACGAGGGGGCGGACACCAGCCGTCATCTGTATATCCTTCGCCTTGACCTTGCGAAGCTTAATTGCACCAGAAGGCAGTTCTTTGATGCCATGGCGGCCGAAAATGTCCAGTGTCAGGTGCATTACATTCCGGTATACTGGATGCCGGTCTATCGGGAAAAGGGCTATGAACACGGTCTTTGCCCGAAGGCGGAGGCGGTCTACGGCTCCATTATGTCGATTCCGCTGTATCCCAAGATGACGGATGAGGATGCGGAGAGTGTCATTGCTGCGGTGAGGAAGCTGATTCGCTATTATCACAAATAATGAAAGTCCGGAACATCATCCCAGATATGTCCCAGATACATCATGGGTACCTCTCGGACGCCGGCCGGCTGGTTTGCGACAGCAGGAAGAATACGATGATCTCAGGCTAGCTAATCTTAGGAGCAAATATTAGGTCGGAAAGGTATAATTGACAAGCAATCATGGCAGTGATACTATGAAGCCAGTATTTTATACAGAATGATAAGAGATAGAGGTTGCGTTTTTTATCAGTAGGTTTTCCGATGCGGCGGGCGCAGGTGAAGAAAGCAGAAAGGAAAAGACGCCGAAAGGTCTGTCGCCGCAGGCAGATTCTTGGGCATACAGTTAAGAACTGTATGACTGTCATCTGTACAGATGGGGCGCTATCCAGGAATATCGATGAATGAGCATCGAATATGGAGCTGGCCCTGTTTCTGTGGTCAGCTTCATTTTAGTCTGTCAAAAAACAAAAGAGGAGGCAGGATATGTCAGTATTTAAGGGAGCAGCAGTAGCAATCGTAACACCGTTTACCGAGGATGGAAGTGCCATCAATTATGAGGCTTTTGCACAGATCATTGATGACCAGATCGCCGGCGGCACGGATGCCATCGTGGTATGCGGATCCACCGGTGAGGCCGCTACCATGACGGAGGAGGAGCACCTGGAGGCTGTGAAATTCGTCATCGACTACGTGAAGCACAGAGTACCGGTCATTGCCGGCACAGGCTCCAACTGCACCAGAACCGCCATTCACCTTTCCAAGGAGGCTGCTTCCTACGGCGCCGATGCGCTGCTGGTGGTTTCCCCCTACTACAACAAGGCTACGCAGGATGGTCTGTATCAGCACTATAAGGCCATCGCTGATTCCGTAAAGACTCCCATCATCCTCTATAATGTACCCAGCCGCACCGGCTGCAACATTCTGCCGGAGACCGTGGCACGTCTGGTTCGGGACGTGGACAATATCGTAGGCATCAAGGAAGCCAGCGGCAACATCAGCCAGATCGTCAAGCTTATGAAGGTGACAGACGGCAATGTAGAGCTTTACTCCGGCAACGATGACCAGACTGTGCCGATCCTTTCCATGGGCGGTCTGGGTGTTATTTCCGTAGTATCCAATATCGCACCGGCTGCCGTGCACGAGATGTGCGCAAAGTTCTTTGCCGGTGATGTGGCAGGCGCTGCAGCCATGCAGTGCGGCATGCTGGATCTGTGCGACAATCTTTTCAGCGAAGTCAATCCTATTCCCGTAAAGAAGGCTATGAACCTGCTTGGCAAGAACGTAGGACCCCTTCGCATGCCCCTGACAGAGATGGAGCCTGCACATGCAAAGGTCCTCGAGGATGCTATGCGTGCGTACGGTCTGCTGAAGTAAGATCAGAAAGGTTTAAAATATGACAAAGATAATTATGCATGGCTGCTGCGGCAGAATGGGGCAGATGATCACGGATATCGTATCCCGGGATGATCGCTGCGAGATCGTGGCAGGTATTGACGCAAGAGGCGGGGCGTGCAGCGACTATCCGATCTATCAGACACTGGAAGAGTGCAGCATAGAGGCAGACGTGGTGATCGATTTTTCCACCGCTGCCGCTGTGGACGGACTGCTTGCCTGGTGCAAAGAAAAAAAGATTCCCTGCGTAGTCTGCACCACCGGTCTTTCCGAGGAACAGATGGCTGTATTAAAGGAAACTTCCGGGCAGATCGCTGTCCTTAAATCCGCCAATATGTCTGTGGGCATCAACCTTCTCTTCAAGGTACTTAAGGAAGCAGCCGAGAAGCTCTCCGCAGCAGGCTTTGATATGGAGATCGTGGAGAAGCACCACAACCAGAAGCTGGATGCACCCAGCGGCACAGCACTGGCTCTGGCCGATGTGATCAACGAGGCGGCCGGCGGCGACTATGCGTACGTATACGACCGGAGCGGACGCCGGGAAAAGAGACCGGAGAAGGAGATCGGCATCAGCGCAGTCCGGGGCGGTACCATTGTGGGCGACCATGATGTGATCTTCGCAGGAGAGGATGAAGTGATCACTTTTTCCCACCGGGCATACAGCCGGGCTGTCTTTGGCAAGGGCGCTGTGGAAGCAGCCATCTATCTGGCAGGAAAAGAGCCTGGATTATACGACATGGGCGATGTGATCGGCTAAAGAAAACAGAACAGATCTGTGCAGCACGCATCCGAAGTCTGCAATGCAAATTCGTGGTGGGACAGGTGCTGTACAGAATTTAAGAATCTCTGTCACGGACAGAATACTCTGCATGCATCATAGGAAGGATCCTATGGTGATCTGTAGAGACAATTATCTGCTGTGACAGGGATTTTTCTGTCTTTAAGTATATTTCTATGATAGAATAAAGAGGTTGAAAGTGAATCGCCGCTGCATTGCAGCGGCATAGGAAGGAAAAGTTTACAGAAAATGTCTGATGACATTTCCTGCAAACTCCATGGATGCCGCGAGCGTCATCCATGGGGGATCACATCGGAGAATTCGCCTTCGCGAAATTCTCCTCGTGCTGCCGCTGTACAACAGCGGCAAAGAAAAGGCAAAGTTTAAAAGAAATGCCTGATGGCATTTCTTTCAAACTCCATGGATGCCGCAGGCGTCATCCATGGGGGTCCTATCGGAGAATTCGCCTTCGCGAAATTCTCCTCAGGCTGCCGCTGCAGAGCAGCGGCATAGGGAGGTAAAATGGAAAATCTCGAACTGGAATTGATGAAAAGCCTGTCCAGAAGCTATCCCACTATTGCGGCGGCTTCCACAGAGGTGATCAATCTGCAGGCTATCTTAAGTCTCCCCAAGGGGACAGAGCATTTCCTGACAGATATACACGGAGAGGATGAGCAGTTCCTCCACGTCCTCAAAAACGGTTCCGGCACCATCCGGACCAAGATCGATGAGGAATTCGGTCATACTTTAAGCGATAAGGATAAAAAGAGTCTGGCCACGCTGATCTACTATCCACGGGAAAAGATGGAGCTGATCCTGAAGCAGGAGGATGACTGGAACGACTGGTACAAGATCACTCTCCATCGTTTGGTGGCGATCACCAGACGGGTAGCCAGCAAATATACCAGATCCAAGGTGCGCAAATCCCTGCCGGAGGACTTTGCCTACGTGATCGAAGAGCTGATCACGGAGAAGGAAGAGGTCTCCGACAAGGAAGCCTATTACAACGAGATCATTCATACCATCATCCGTCTGGACAGAGCCCAGCAGTTCATCATCGCCCTGAGCGAGCTGATCCAGAGGCTGGTCATCGACCATCTGCATATCATCGGCGATATCTATGACCGCGGTCCCGGTCCCCATGTGATCATGGATGCGGTGGCAAAGTACCATGCCGTGGATATCCAGTGGGGCAATCATGACATTTCCTGGATGGGCGCGGCAGCCGGCTCCGGGGCCTGCATCTGCAATGTGATCCGGATCTCCGCCAGATACGGCCATCTGGACACCCTGGAGGAGGGCTACGGCATTAACCTGCTGCCCTTTGCCAATTTTGCCATGGAGACCTACAAGGATGTAAACAACAGCACCTTCAGCATCATCTATGACGAGAATTATGATACCAAGGACCTGCCCCTGGATATGAAGATGCACAAGGCAGCCACCATCCTGCAGCTGAAGCTGGAAGGGCAGATCATCAAGGCACATCCGGAATTCCATATGGAAGACCGGCTGCTCCTTGATCAGATCGATTTCGTAAAGAAGAGAGTAAAGCTGGGGAATAAGTATTATCCGCTGCGGGACTGTGATTTCCCTACGGTGAATCCCGATGACCCTTACGCTCTTTCCGAAGAGGAAGAGAAGGTCATGGAACGTCTGCAGCAGGCTTTCCAGAAGAGCGATAAGCTGCAGCGGCATGTGCGTTTCCTTTTCACCAACGGAAGTCTTTATAAGAGATATAATTCCAACCTGCTCTATCATGGCTGCGTGCCCATGGACGAGGAGGGCAACTTTACTGCCCTGGAGGTGGACGGCGTTCCCTACAGCGGCCGCGCCCTTTATGATGTGCTGGAATACTATGCCCGCCGGGGTTACTTTGCTTCTGCAGGCAGCGCAGTGCGCAAAAAAGGACAGGATCTGCTGTGGTATATCTGGGGCGGTCCCAACTCCCCGGTCTTCGGCAAGAGCCGCATGACCACCTTTGAGCGGTATTTTATAGAGGATTCCAAGACCCATACGGAGACCAAGAATGCCTACTACAGGCTTTTAAATGACGAAAAGATCGTAGATAAGATCCTGGCGGAGTTCGGCCTGGCCGGAAAGCCCCATGCCCACATCGTCAACGGCCATGTGCCGGTGGAGCAGAAAAAGGGAGAGTCTCCCATTAAGTGCGGCGGCAAGCTCCTGATCATCGACGGCGGCTTTTCCAAGGCCTACCACGAGAAAACCGGCATAGCAGGCTATACCCTGGTGGCTAATTCCCATGGGATGCGCCTGGTGGCCCACGAACTCTTTGAGTCCACGGAATCCGCTATCCGCAGGGAGACGGATATTCTTTCCGATTCCCGCTTTATCGAGACCTATGACCACAGACGCCTGGTGGCAGATACCGACGACGGCAACGAGATGAAAGTGCGGATCAGACAGCTCGAAGGCCTGCTGCGGGCCTATCGGGACGGCGTGCTGATTGAGAGGATGTAAAAGCAGCGTCATCAATTTGCGATCGCATCATGGAATTCGCCTTCGCAAAATTCCCTTCGAGGTGCCGCTGCAAAGTAGAGAAAGGTAAACATGAGAATCAGACCCTGTATTGATATTCACGACGGAAAAGTAAAACAGATTGTAGGAGGTTCACTGCATGATCGGCAGGAAAAAAAAGAAACCGGCAGCGCTTATGCACATTCTGAAAAAGAAGCACCGGGCACACAAAAGAAAGAAGAGCATAAGGAGAATCCGCAGCCAGATCTCATCCCTACGAAAGAAGGGAAGGTCGAAGGGAAACGGCAGGATATGGAACAGTCCGAAAAAGAAGACAGCCTCCGGGAAAATTTTGTCTCCGGGAAAGCTGCTTCCTATTATGCTGCTCTTTATCGCCAAAGGAATCTTCCCGGCGGCCATATCATTCTTCTTAACGCGGCAGCTCTGGAACCGGAAGCGTACGAAAAAGACAAGGAACAGGCACTCGGCGCATTGAGAGCCTATCCCGGCGGCATGCAGATCGGCGGCGGCATCACCCCGCGCAATGCAGAGGAATTCCTGGATGCCGGGGCTTCCCATGTCATTGTTACTTCCTATGTGTTCCGGGACGGCAGACTGGATTGGGAGAGACTGAAAGAATTAGAGGAGACGGTGGGAAAGGAACACCTGGTGCTGGACTTAAGCTGCCGGCAGAAGCCAGACGGCGCCTATGCCGTGGTAACGGATCGCTGGCAGAAATTCACAGAGCTCTTGCTGTGTGAGGAGACACTGGACGAACTTTCCGGACACTGCAGCGAATTCCTGATCCATGCAGCGGATGCTGAGGGAAAGAAACAGGGCATACAGGAAGACGTGGCCAGGATCCTGGGAGAGTGGCAGAAAAAGAGGAGCGGGAGCGCCGTGACCTATGCAGGAGGCGTCCACAGCCTGCAGGATATCACACTGCTGAAAAAACTTTCAGACGGATATCTGGATGTGACAGTGGGCAGTGCCCTGCAGCTGTTCGGAGGCACCCTCACCCTGGATGAGCTGGAGAATGCCTGCAGGCACATCTCAAATTTGCAGTAAAAATAAAAAGCATCTGCTTTTGCAGATGCTTTTTTCACTAATTAGCTCATTCCATATGGCACTATTCATAGATACGAGCGCCGATGTAACGGATCTGTCTGCCCGGGGCAGAGAATAGTTACAGCTTATATTTTAGAAAAGGCACATTGTCTTGATCCATTAGTACGCTGTAAATTAAAGCTTTGTTACGTTTACAGCCTGAGGTCCCTTTTCACCCTGGATTACGTCGTACTCAACAGAAGCGCCCTCGTCAAGAGACTTGAAGCCTTCCATGTTCAGTCCGGAGTAGTGTACGAATACATCATGTCCTTCGTCATCGGAGATGAAGCCGTAACCCTTCTGGTTGTTGAACCACTTAACAGTACCTTTGTTCATTTGAACTACCTCCAAATAAAATAAAAAAAATAAATGCGCTGTTGCTGCCAGCAACATCTTTAAAATAACATATCGG
>CAVKQI010000006.1:51362-52325 GCA_963658405.1 bacterium
GTTATTGTAGAATATTCTGCCGCCGGCCTTCGACGCGATCTGCGTGGAAGTTAAGGAAACGGATCACGTCTTTACTTTACTGCACTAAAATGTTAAAATGTCCCTGTCTGCTGAGAAGTACTGACGAAGTCGGGCACAGCGGGCGAGGAGGCAGGATGATCAATGAATAAAAAATTAAGAACCGATGCAGTGGATCAGCTTTTCGGAGCAATCTTAAAGCTGCAGGATAAAGAAGAGTGCTATCAGTTTTTTGAGGATCTGTGTACCGTCAATGAGCTTTTGTCACTGTCGCAAAGATTGGAAGTGGCGGCTATGCTGCGGGGACACAAGACCTATCTGGAGATCGCAGAAAAGACAGGAGCATCCACAGCTACCATCAGCCGTGTGAATCGGTGCCTTAACTACGGCAACGACGGATATTCCATGGCCTTTGACAGAATGCTGCAGGTGGGCGAGAAAGTCCTCGGCATCTCTGATGAGGGAAGCGCTGCGAGTGCAGAAAGCAGCGAGAAATAGGGCAGGAGATCTGTTGGTTGTCATGAGATATTTGGCGATTACATTTTTAACAAAGGTATCTGTTTAGCCCCATCTCGAATTTGCTTCGCAAATCCTCGATGTGGCTGGCCAGAGGCGCTCCGCGCCTTGGCCGCCTGCCAATTTCAATCGTAAATATGCCTGCAAGCAGTCAATTTCCGATTGAAATTGGCAGATGCTAAACAGATACACAAAAAGTACAAAATTTTGGGGTATGATATTTCACTGGAAATATTATACCCTTATGTTTTGTCTGGAAATGAAAGTATGAAGCAAAACAGGAAGATATAAATAGAACACGCAGTATTAGAAAGAAATAGCTGGAAGCCAGAAATCTTTCTTGCGGAGGTTTTCTGTAACGCAATGCCTCGGGGCGGCGCAGAATGGCTCGCATCCTTTGCAGCGAGCGCCAGTTTTGCTTAGGTCCGC
>CAVKQI010000007.1:0-12210 GCA_963658405.1 bacterium
CCGCAGACAGAGCGCGGCATTCATGGTTGATCATATCGGAGGATCCGCCCCTGCGGCATTCTCTGTACAATAGAGGTAAAAATGCTTTTTAATTCATTGTCTTTCGCAGTCGCTTTGCCGATCGTGTTCGGTATTTACTGGATATGTCCGGCCAGATATCGATGGATGGTTCTGCTGGCGGTCAGTTACGTGTTCTGCGCCCGCTTTAATATTCTGTATGCCGTGGTGCTGCTGGGCACGACAGTCGTCTCTTATTTCATGGGACGGCGGATCGAACAGGCAAGCGGCCGAAAAGAAAAGACGAGAGCGGTGGCAGCCGGCATCGTCATCCTTGCGGCGGAGCTGGGCTTTTTTAAGTATACGACCTTCCTCCTGGAGGAATTCAATGTGCTGGCGGCGCATCTTTCCTGGGATGTGCAGGCGCCGGCCTTGAAGATCCTGCTGCCGATAGGCATCTCCTTTTATATCTTTCAGACCATCAGCTATCTGGCGGATGTCTATACCGGAAAGATCCGCGCGGAGAAGCACTTCGGCTACTATGCGCTCTATGTCTCCTTTTTCCCGTCCCTGATCTGCGGTCCCATCGGCCGGGCAGGGGATCTGCTGCCGCAGTACAGACAGCCCCACACCTTTGATCCGGCCGGGGCATCCTACGGCGTCAAGCTGATGGCCTGGGGATATTTTAAAAAGATCGTCATTGCCGATACGCTGGCGGTGACAGTGAATCAGGTATACGGCAGCCTGGAGAGCTATACCGGCCTCATCCTGGTGCTGGTGGCTTTTATGTACAGCATTGAGATCTACTGCGATTTTTCCGGCTATTCCGATATCGCCATCGGTCTGGCCAATCTGTTCGGCATTCATCTGCGAAAGAATTTCGACAGCCCTTACTATGCCCATTCCATCCGTGAGTTCTGGGGGAGATGGCATATTTCCCTGTCCTCCTGGCTGCGGGATTATATTTACATTCCCCTGGGAGGAAGCAGGCGCGGGATGGCCATGAAGATCCGCAATCTGCTGATCACCTTCGCGATCAGCGGCGTCTGGCACGGTGCAAACTGGACCTTTCTGATCTGGGGCATGCTGCACGGTATCTACCAGACGGTCGAGCTTCTGGCAGGCAAGGCCGCGGCGCTGATCAAAGGAGAAAAAGCCGGTGCAAAGAAGGAAAAGGCACAGAAAGATGTGATGGATCGTCCCCTGCCGGTGCGCATGGTGCAGGTGGTCTTTACCTTCCTTCTGATCACCGTGGCCTGGGTCTTTTTCCGGGCTGATTCCATGGATGAGGTCCTGTATATTTTCGGCCACATGTTCCACGGGATCGATGAGCCGTGGGAGTATTTAAAGCTGGCTGTCATCAGCCTGAACATGGACTATACGGAGATGGTATGGATCCTCTTGCCGGTGATCATCCTGACAGTGGGAGACGTGCTCTCTCTTAAGAAAGACATGATCCTGGAAACCGCAGGATGGAAGCCCTGGGTGAAATACCCGCTGTATATGATTTTCGTGCTGCTGCTGCTGGTCTGCTCGGAAAAGGGCGTGGCTACCGATTTTATCTACGCGGCGTTCTAAATTTGCAGCGGCATAGAAAGGTAAGAATGAAAAAATTCCTGTGTAAACTGCTGCTGGTGGCAGTAGGGGCAGTATTGCTGCTCTTTGGCCTGAATCAGATCTATCTGCTGGATCATGCCAACCGCTACCATGAGCTGGACAAATTTCATGACATCGAGACCTATGACAGCAAGATCCTGATCTCCAATATAGGCAGCTCCCACGGGGAGTATGACCTGAATTACGATGATCTGCGGGGGCGGGGCTATACCTGCTTTAACTTCGGCCTGGCCAGTCAGAACTATGAGCTGGACTATGCGATCCTGCAGCAGTATCAGGACGACCTGCAGGAGGGCGGCGTGATGTTTATCCCCGTATCCTACTTTTCCTTTAATGATGAAGTGGTAACGGATAAGGAGCGGGAGGAGCGCGCGGTCCGCTATTACCAGTTCCTGGATCCGCAGTATATCCCGGATTATGACTGGTATGTGGATCTGACCACCCATAGGCTGCCGGTACTGACAGCGCAGGATAAGCTCTTAAAGCTCCTGCCGGATCTGTGGACCCAGAGCGGCCTCTCGGAAAAACTGTCCCTGCGGGCCCTGGCGGCAGAGAGTCAGGAAGAGCAGACTGAAGCAGTGCAGGAAGCAGACGGACAGAGTGCGGATGCACCGCAGACAGAGAGCCTGCAGGAAGAAGAGACGCAGCAGGATCGTCAGGCAGACCCGGAGACAGTGCAGCGATTTGAAGAAATCGGTTATGAGCGGTATCGGAGACATTTTGCAGACAAGACCGAGTATTTCCAGCAGGATCAGATCGACCTTCTAAAGAAGATCATAGAGTTCTGCAGGGAGAAAAATATCACCCCCATCCTGATCACACCGCCCTATACCAGACAATACACACAGTACATTTCCGCGGAGTGGATGCAGGAATTTTATGAGGTGCTGGTGCAGATCTGTCAGGAAGAGCAGACCGTCTATTATGACTACGGCATGGATGCGCGGTTTATGGATTCGCTTTGGTACTTTGGGGATCCCGACCATCTGAATACCGAGGGGGCGCAGTATTTTACACAGATCCTGGAGCAGGAGATCCCGGCTTTTTCGCAGGTACTGCAGCAGAACAGTTAAAATCCAGACAGCTTCGCAGATATATCGGACGATGCGGAGCCGGTACCGCTGCGGCGGCTTGCATGGGAGAGCGCGAAGATGAGACAGGGCCGGTACAGAAATACAGAAAGGAAAGGCGTTTATGATTCCCTATCCCTTTGACAGCGAGGAGCTGCTGAAGAAATCCAGAAAAATAAAAAAGGCACTGCTGCAGGACGGCAGCGAGCGGATCGCCAAGCGCATCGCGGTGCTGGGCGGTTCCACCACGCATGACATTGTGCGGATGCTGGAGCTTTTCCTGTTAGATCAGGGCATCAGCCCGGAATTCTATGAGTCGGAGTATGCGCAGTATTATGAGGATGCGGTCTTCGGCAATGAGACGCTGGATGCCTTTAAGCCGGATCTGATCTTTATCCATACGAGCTACCGGAACCTGCAGGAGCTGCCCGGTATGCAGGATAGTCAGGTCGACGTGGACGCGCTGACAGAAAATACTTTCCATCGCTTTCAGACCGTATGGGAGAGCTGCACACAGCGTTATCACTGTCCCATCATACAGAACAATTTTGAATATCCGTACTGGCGCCTTCTGGGAAACCGGGATGCCTATGACATACACGGGCGGGTTCACTTTGTAAATATGCTGAACGAGCGCTTTGCTGTCTATGCCAGGGAGCACGAAGGCTTCTATCTCCATGACCTCAATTACCTGGCGGCCTCCTATGGCCTGGATCGGTGGGCTGATCCGGGATTCTGGCATCTTTACAAGTATGCCATGTCCATGCAGGCCATTCCGGTCTATGCCTACAGCGTGGCTACTATCATCAAGTCCCTGTACGGACGAAATAAGAAAGCACTGGCTCTGGATCTGGACAATACCCTGTGGGGCGGCGTCGTGGGAGACGACGGGCCGGAGGGACTGGAGATCGGCATGGAGACCTCTTTGGGTCAGGTCTATCACGAGTTTCAGGACTATATAAAGCAGCAGAAGGAAATCGGCGTGCTGCTGACGGTAGATTCCAAGAATGACGAGGAAAATGCCCTGGCAGGCCTGCGGCACCCGGCAGGTGTCCTGCGGCCGGAGGATTTCGTGGCCATCAGAGCCAATTGGGAGCCAAAGAGCGAGAATATCCGGAGCATAGCCGGAGAGCTGAATATCCTGCCGGAATCCATGGTCTTTGTGGATGACAATCCTGCGGAGCGGGAGATCGTCCGGGCGCAGGTGCCCGGAGCGGCGGTGCCGGAGATGGGCACACCGGAGACCTACCTGCATACCATAGACAGGGCGGGCTACTTTGAAGTGACCAGCTTTTCGGAGGATGACCGGAAACGCAATGCCATGTATCAGCAGAATGCGAAGCGCCAGGCGGCGCAGGCCAGCTTTGCAGATTACGGAGACTATCTGCGGTCCCTGGAAATGACGGCGCGGATCAGACCCTTTGAGGAGATCAATTATCCCCGGATCACGCAGCTGACGAATAAGAGCAATCAGTTTAATCTCACCACCAGGCGGTATACGGAGCCGGAGATCGCCGCGGCCGCAGAGGATCCGGAGTGCATCACGCTCTGCGGAAGCCTTACGGATAAATTCGGAGACAACGGCATCGTCTCCCTGATCATCGGCAGCATGGCCATGCCCATGACCGAGGAGGAAGAAGGGAAAAAGCCGGAACCTACAGGGGAAAAGGCGCTGCTCATCGATCTTTGGCTCATGAGCTGCCGGGTTCTTAAGCGGGATATGGAATTCGCCATGATGGATGCGCTGGTGGAGGCCTGCCGGGCACAGGGCATCAGTGAGATCTACGGCTACTATTATCCCACCGCCAAAAACGGCATGGTGCGGGAGTTTTACGGCCGCATGGGCTTTACAAAGATCCATGAGGAAGAGAACGGCAATACTGTCTGGAAATTCAGTATCCCGGAAAACTACGCGCCCCAGAATCATTATATTGCAGCGGCGAAGGAGGATTAGCAGACCAGGGAAGCAAAGTCTGCCCCGGACCGGTCTGTAGATAAGACAGAGAGGAAGTTGTCCATGGTTTTCAGTTCAATGGTTTTTCTGTGGGTGTTCCTGCCCATCGTATTTGTACTGGCTTTTCTCATACGAAAGCCAAAGTACCAGAATGTGCTGCTGGTGATCGCCAGCCTGATCTTTTATGCCTGGGGAGAGCCCCGGTACGTGCTGCTCCTGCTTTTTTCCATCGTGATGAACTGGCTCTTCGGTCTGGCCATCGATGGCTTTCGGAGCCATAAGAAGCTCTGGCTGGTCCTGAATATCCTGGCGAACTTAGGACTGCTCGGATACTTTAAATACAGCAATCTCTTCCTGAGCACCATCAACCATTTCCGGCCGGGCAGAGAGCTGCCGCTTTTAACGATGGCGCTGCCTATCGGTATTTCCTTTTTCACCTTCCAGGCGCTGAGCTATACCATCGATCTCTACCGGGGAAAGTTCAAGGTGCAGAAGAATCTCCTGCACATGGCGCTGTATATGTGCCTCTTCCCGCAGCTGCTCTCCGGCCCGATCGTAAAGTATAAGGACATTTATACAGAGCTGACGGACCGCACCATGACCAGGGAAAAGGTAGCGCTGGGCTTTCGCCGGTTCCTCTACGGTCTCGGCAAGAAGGTGATCATCGCCAACGTGCTGGGAGAAGTGGTGGATACCCTCTACGGCATGGATCCCGGCACCCTGGGGAGCGGAGCAGCCTGGTGCGCCGCCATTCTCTATACCCTGCAGATCTACTACGATTTCGCAGGCTATTCCGACATGGCCATCGGCACTGCACAGCTCTTCGGCTTTGACTATCCCGAAAACTTCAACTACCCGTACATTTCTTCCTCCATCCAGGAATTCTGGCGCCGGTGGCATATTTCCCTTTCCACCTGGTTCCGGGATTATCTGTATATTCCTTTGGGAGGCAATCGGAAGGGCAAATACAGGACCTACCTGAATCTGTGGATCGTTTTCGCTGTGACCGGCTTCTGGCACGGCGCCCGCTGGACCTTCCTGGGATGGGGCCTTTACCACGGCTTCTTTATGATGATCGAGCGTATGGGATTCAACAGATTCCTGAAAAAGCATCCCATCTTTGCGCACCTTTATGCCATCATCATCTTTACAGTGGGCTGGGTGTTCTTCCGTGCGGAGACCATCGGTCAGAGCCTTGCCATCATTAAGCGCATGTTCCTGCCCTGGATGTATCTGCAGGATCAGTCGGGCATCATGACGCTGCTGACAGCCAAGGTGGTGGTGACCATTGTGATCGCGGTCATCGGCTGCGGGCTCTTCCAGACCGTCTTTTCCAAAGGAAAGCTGGCCATTGCAGCAAAGAAATGGAAATACAGCCTGCCGGAAGCCATCTTCTGCACGCTGATCTTCCTGTATTCGGTACTGCTGCTGGCAAGCAATACCTACAACGCATTTATCTACTTTAAGTTTTAGGCGCAGATCCGCAGAAGATTGCAGCAGGGAATCTCCCGCAGGCATCATTCGGAGAGATCACATCGGGAAATTCACCTGCGCGAAATTCTCTTCGTGCTGCCGCCGCCATGCAGCGGCATAGAAAGGCAAGAATGAATAACACAAGGATGAAAAAAGGCATACAATTTTATTACATCGCAGCCTTTGTGGTATTGCTGATGCTGCCGGTGCTCTTTTACAGGACCATAGGCAATAAGCTGGTGGATACCACCAACTACGAAAACCGCACACTGGCTGCCAAGCCGGAGCTCTCCCTGCAGAACCTGGAGAATTACCCTTCCGGCTTTGATAATTATTTCAATGACAGCCTGCCCTTCAGGAACCAGCTGATCTTTTTAAACGGACTGGTGGATTATAAGTTTTTCCACACCTCCTCTTCCAATTCCGTCATCGTGGGCAAGGACGGATGGCTCTTTTATAAGGGAGCGCAGGTCAATGATGAGGATCCTGTCTCCGATTACCGGGGCACTAACCGCTACAGCGAGGAAGAGCTGGAGCAGATCAAAGACAACATGCTGAAGGCCAGGGATGAACTGGCCGAAATGGGCAGCGAGTTCGTGATCATGATCTGTCCCAACAAGGAGCGGGTATACAGCGAGTATATGCCGGCGGTCTACGGCGAGAAGAGCGACGAGGGAAGAATGCAGCAGGTGGTGGATTACCTGCGGGAGAATACCGACCTGACCGTGGTCTGCCCCTATAACAATCTGCTGGCCTATAAGGACAATTATCCGGAACTGGAATTTTATTATAAATACGACACCCACTGGAACAACGTGGGCGCCTATATCGGTGCCGGCGTGCTCAATGAGGCGCTGGGCAATGAGATGCCGCCCCTGGAGGGCTGCACCGTCAATACCGTGGACAGCAATACGTCCTTTGACCTGGCCAAGCTCCTGAATCTGGGTCAGTATCTGCAGAAGGATGCGGTCTATACGGTAGGCGGCTATACCACCTACAGCATCGAGACGGAAAAGAATGCGGAGAGCACGGAGTTCCGTTTCCACAATCCGAACGGAGACGGCAAAGACCAGAAGCTTTTCATCATCGGCGATTCCTTCTCCACCATGATGGCCCCCTATGTGGCATGCAATTACAACGATGCCTATCTCAATTTCTACTACAACTACAATTACGAGATGCTGCAGAAGGAAGAGCCGGACGTGGTGGTCTACGAGACGGTAGAGCGCTACATGAACAACATGCTGCACTTTTCACTGGAGAACGGCATCCCCGCAGCGGATTAACTGCTTTTTAGCAGCGGGGTATTGATTCTGCCTGCCCTACCATGTATAGTAAAAAACATAGAAACACCAAAGCACCAAAGCACCTGTATCGAAGACAGAATCACACAGGCTGCAGGAAATGATCAGGGGAGAAGTACTATGGACAGAGACGAAATTCTCAGAGACTTAAATGAGGTATTCAGAGACGTATTCGACGACGAGAGCATTACCGTGGACGAGGAGACCACTGCCGACGATATAGAGGAGTGGGATTCTCTGGAGCACATCAATCTCATCGCTGCCGTAGAGCAGGAATTCGGCGTGAAGTTCACCATGGGACAGGTAGTTTCCATGAAGAACGTAGGCGAGATGATGGACATCATAGAGGCACAGGTTTAGACCAAAGACGGTGCCATAGGATCTGATGAATCTGATAAATAAGGCCGGGGATTCCCTTTGGGAGTCCCCGGCTTTTCATGCGGCGGCAAAAGCAGCAATAAGAAGACATTGTAACTGTGCCAAAACCCATGCGCAAAGTGGATGCTTTGCAGCCTCCCTTTTGCACATGCGGCAGATGCGTCTATAAAACCGTTTCGTTATGCAAATTCAAAATCCTTATCCAATAGCTCGATCATTCCCAGTGCCGGATGCAGGAAAAACTGGACGGGATGATCGCCGCAGGCCGGGGCAGGCGTGGGCAGATCGATAGGCAGAAATCCCTGCTCCCGCAGTCTCTCTCCGTCTCCGGAGAGGTCCTCGGAAATATAGCAGATGTGATAGGGACTGTTCTTTAAGCGCTTTATAAGGCCGGAGACGGTGGAGTCTTCCCGGTAAGGGCAGACCAGCTCGATGCAGGTGCTGTCGGATAAAAGGAAACAGATGTCGATGCCCCTTCCCTCATCCCGGATCCAGTCCTGGCAGGTGGTATATCCCAGGGCGAGAAATGCCTCCCGGGCGGTCTTTTTTTTGACTAAATAGCCGATATGGTGTACTTTTAAATGGAGCATGCGCTGTCCTCTCTTTTTGGTTTTATTCCTTCAATGATACGACGGGCAGCGGGTGTTTTCAACCGCCGGCCGGAAGGAAAGAATCGTTCATGGAAATCACTTCATTTTATTTTTTGTGCTTTTATGCTGCTTTGCTGGTGCTCTACTACCTGGTGCCGAAGAAGCTGCAATGGTTATTGCTGCTTGTCGGCAGCGGGGCTTTTTATCTTTTAGGGGGAAACGGATGGCTGATCCTCTATCCCCTGGCCGCCGTGACCGTGACGTGGTTTGCGGTGCGGGCCCTGGAAAAATATAGGGAGACAGCTAAGCGCAGAGTGATCCTGGCAGCGGACGTGCTGCTGCTCTTGGGGGTGCTGGCAGCGCTTAAATATATGCGTTTCGGGGGCGGCATCGCGATTCCCCTGGGACTGTCTTTTTATACCTTTTCCCTGGTGGGCTATGCGGCGGATGTCTATAACGGCCTGGCAGAGCCGGAGCACAGCTATCTGCGGACAGCCCTGTACGGCATGTATTTCCCCACCATGATCTCCGGTCCCATCATGCACTTTAAGGCAGAGGGGACGCAGCTGTGGAAGCCCCATGCCTTTGACTATGTGCAGGTGACGGGCGGCATGCAGCGGATGCTCTGGGGATTCTTTAAAAAGCTGGTGATCTCCGAGCGGGCCGCCGTGATCACCAATACCGTCTTTCAGAATTATGCGCAGTATCCGGGCATCTACATCTGGGTAGGGGCGCTTTCCTTTACCATTCAGCTGTATACCGATTTTTCGGGCTGCATGGATATCGTGATCGGCTTATCTCAGACCCTGGGCATTGTCCTGCCGGAGAATTTCCGCACGCCCTTCTTCTCGAAGAGCATCTCGGAATACTGGCGCCGGTGGCATATCACGCTGGGCATCTGGATGAAGGAGTATGTCTTTTATCCGCTGCTTCGCACCCGGCTGTTCATGAACATGGGCAAGAAGCTCCGGGCAAAGTGCGGCAAGAAAGCCGGCAAGCAGATCACTACTTTTACGGCCATGTTCCTGCTCTGGTTCAGTGTAGGTTTATGGCATGGAGGCGATGTGAAATATGTCATCGGCTCCGGTCTGCTGCACTGGTTCTATATCGTGGCAGGAGAGGTGACCCTGCCCTTCTGGAAAAAGGTCCTTCCAAAGCTGCATATCCCCATGACGGGAAAGGGGGCAGATCTCTTCCGGATCGTGCGGACCTTCTTCCTGGTCAATATAGGCAATGTCTTTTTCCATGCAGACAGCGCCGGGGACGCCGCCCGCATGCTGCTGGCAGGAATTTCCGTCTGGAATCCCGGGGCACTGTTTACGGCAGATAAGGGGGTATTCAGCCTGGGACTGGACGGCATCGAGTTTACGATCCTGGCCGTGTCCGTGCTGCTGCTTTTTGTGGTCTCCCTGCTGCAGGAGAAGGGCTCTGTCCGGGAGCGGATCGCCGCAAAGCCCCTGGTGCTTCGCTGGGTGATCTGGATGGCCCTGCTTTTTTATGTGATCCTGCTGGGCAATTACGGACCGGGCTACAGCTCCGCCGAGTTTATCTATCAGGGATTTTAGACGAAACGGAAATAAGAAAAACAGGAGAATAAAGGGATAAATGGATAAGATAGCAGTTTTGATTCCCTGCTACAACGAGGAAAAAACCATCGAAAAGGTGGTAAGGGATGCAAAAGAGGCACTACCGGAGGCAGTGATCTATGTCTACAACAATAACTCCACGGACCGTACGGCGCAGCTGGCAGAGGCGGCCGGCGCTGTGGTGCGCACCGAGCACATGCAGGGCAAGGGCAATGTGATCCGCCGCATGTTCCGGGAGATCGATGCCAGATGCTATGTGATGGTGGACGGCGACGATACCTATCCCATGGATGCGGCACCGGCCATGGTGGAAAAGGTGCTGAAGGAGAATGCGGATATGGTGGTGGGAGACAGACTCTCCTCTACCTACTTTACCGAAAATAAGCGTCCCTTTCACAATATGGGCAATTCCCTGGTGCGGGGAGCCATCAACCACCTTTTTAACTGCGGGATCCAGGACATCATGACCGGATATCGGGCCTTCAGCTACGACTTCGTCAAGACCTTCCCGGTCCTCTCCAAGGGCTTTGAGATCGAGACGGAGATGACCATTCATGCTGTCTACAACAATATGCAGATCGACAATGTGGTCATCACCTACCGAGACAGACCGGAGGGCAGCGTATCCAAGCTCAATACCTATTCCGACGGCTTCCGGGTACTGCGGACCATCGCCAGACTGTACAGAAATTACAAGCCCTTCGGCTATTTCGGCGCCCTGGCGGCACTGCTGGCGCTGATTGCTGTGGCCTTCTTTATTCCGGTGCTGACCAATTTCATGCAGACCGGTCTGGTGCCGAAGATCCCCACCCTGCTGGTATGCTGTTTTGTGATGCTGGCGGCGGTGCAGTCCTTCTTTGCCGGGATGATCCTGGACAATATGGCCAAGAACAACAGGCGGGACTTTGAGATCCAGAGAAATATCCTCCATGAGCTGAAGGACGTTAAATAGAAGTCTGCGGGTATCATCCCCGCAGATCGCAGGGGAGAGTTCATCTTTGGGAAAATTCTCCTGCGGTGCTGCAGCAATGGCAGTGTAAATGGCGGTATAAACGGCAGCATAAAGAGGTAAGCATGAACGAAAAGAAAACTCCATGGTACCGGAACTGGTACATCCTTCTGATCCTCCTGTTTTTTGCAGGCGCAGGAGGCATGTACATCTGCAGCGGAGAGGATGTGCAGATCGCCGTCCATGACAATCTGGACCTGTTTCAGGCACAGTATCAGATGCTGAAGAATACGGGCACTTTTTTTGCCCACCATGCGGCTGCTCCCTTTCTGGGAGGACTGACCAGGGATGATCTGCCCTCGGAGCTGTCCTTTGCCGGCGTTCTGTATTGGCTGCTGCCTTCCCTGCAGGCTTATCTGGTCCTGTATTTTTCAAAGATCCTGATGGCCATGATCGCCTTTACCCTGCTGGCGGGAGAGCTCTTCGGTACCTGCCCTTCCGGCAAAGGACGCCCTGTTTTAAAGGGAGAGGAAAAGGCTCTGGCCGTGCTGACAGGCTTTGGCTACGGCATCCTGAACCTCTTCCCGGCCTTCGGCATGTGCTTTGCCTCCATACCGCTGGCGGTCTGGCTCTTTATCAGGCTGTACCGGGCGGGGAGCAGGAAGGAGAGCACCCTCTGCGCCCTGGGGATCTTCATCTATCCCTTCTTTTCCTATTTTTCCTATTTCGGGCTTTTCCTGTGCTGTTATGTGCTGGCGGCGGTGATCTGGATCTCGCTGCGGGATAAGCGCTTTGCCGGCAGACTTTTTCTGGGACTGGTGCTGCTGAGCCTTGGCTATGTATGCTTTGAGTACCGGCTCTTTGGCCAGATGCTGCTGTCGGATACCGTCTCCATCCGGGAGAGCTTCGTGGCAGGTAATCTGACCGGCGGCGAGATCCTGGCGGAGATCGCCGATGTATGGAAAAACGGCATGATGCACGCAGAAGATGTGCATCAGAAGCTGGTGCTGCCGGTATGCATGCTCTTTTTCCTGCTGCAGAATGGCTGGTATCTGGTGCGCAGACAGGGAAAGAGGATCTTCCGGGATCTGTACAACCTGGTGATGCTGCTGCTTGTATTCAACAGCGTGGTCTACGGACTCTACAATCTGGAACCCTTCCGGGGACTGATCGAGACGATCCTCCCGCCCTTAAAGGGCTGGCAGTTTAACCGGACGGTTTTCTTTAATCCTTTTCTGTGGTACAGCGCCTTCCTGATGGTATGCCTGCGGCTGCAGAAGCTGTCCGGGGGA
>CAVKQI010000007.1:12543-16684 GCA_963658405.1 bacterium
GCCGGTGCCCAGTGGGCGGTGGCCTACGGCCTGCATCCCGCGGTGCTGGAGTACAACGGGATCGCCACCCTGGACGGATATCTGGGCTTTTACGCCCAGAGCTATAAGGAAGCCTTCCGGGAAGTGATCGCTCCGGCTCTGGAAAAACGGGAAGCCACCCGGATCTATTATGATGAGTGGGGCGCGCGGTGCTATCTTTACTCCGGCGACGAGGACACCATCGTCCAGGCGGTGCGCAATTACCAGCCCCAGAGCCAGATGCTGACAGCGGATACCGATGCGCTCCGAAACCTGGGCTGCCGATACATTTTTTCCAGGATCTGCCTCTCCAATGCGCAGGAAAAGAATCTGACGCTGCGGGGCACCTATACGGATGCGTCCTCCCCCTATACGATTTATGTGTATGAGGTTGACTGAAAAAAGGGCAGATGATACTCTTAAATGATATGAAAGGATTCTGACGCTGAAGCAGGATCCGGATGAGAAGTGAACGAACACAGGAATGGGGAGAAAAAGCTATGCCGATCAGAATGGTCAATTTCATGGGCAGATTTGGATGGGAGATGCAGAAGAAATTTCCGAAGCTTTCTGCAGAGAGTTACCTGAAGATGCAGTTTCTGACAAGAGGAAAGTCTCAGAAAGAGTACATTGAGTACTTCCTGTCCAACCCGGAGGAAGCACCCTACCCCAATATCGTCAATCTGGAGACCATTAACCGCTGTAATTCCAACTGCGCATTCTGCACTGCCAACCGCTTCGCGGAGAAGCGCCCCTACAAGCGGATGGAGGATGAGCTTTTTTACCGCATCATCGATCAGCTCCGGGACTGGGGATACAAGGGACACCTGACCATGTACGGCAACAATGAGCCCTGGCTGGATACCCGTATCGTGGAATTCCACAAGTATGCCAGAAAGCAGCTGCCGGACTGCTTTATCTTTATGTCCACCAACGGCCTTCTGCTGACCGTGGACAAGGTCAGAGAGATCACGCCTTATATCAATCATCTGATCATCAATAACTACTGCGAGGACATGGTGCTTCGCCCGAACATCGTAAAGATCAAGGAATATGTGGAGTCCCATCCGGAGGAATTCAAGGACGTGGACATCCTGATCCAGATGCGCTATGTAAAGGCCGTGCTCACGAACCGTGCCGGCTCCGCTCCCAATAAGCAGGGCAGCACCAAGATCATCAAGGAGACCTGCCTGATGCCCTATACGGACATGTGGATCACACCGGACGGGCGCCTTGGCTATTGCTGCTGCGATAATTTCGAGGTGACAGAGTTAGCAAACCTGGCAGATACCAATATCAAGGATGCCTGGAATTCTCCGAAATACAGAGAGCTCCGGGAGAGCGTGCGCTACGGCCGTCAGAACAATGATTTCTGCAAGCGCTGCGACTTTATCGACGCAGGCCTTCGCATGGAGATCGTGGACGGCATCCTGAAGGAAAATAAGCAGAAAGCCAAGGGAAAGTAAAGCAACGCAGATCATCGTCAAATCTGTACATCCGGCAGAGAAGATGCCGCTGCGACGCAGCGGTACAGATGAGGTAACCATGGGTATTACGGGCAGAAAAAAAGAGATTCTAAAAAGAGCAGGAGCCGGTCTTTTACTGGCGGCCTGTCTGGTGACAGGGGTGCTGACAGGCAGCAGCCTGACCGGGCAGAGCAGGGCGCAGGCGGCTCCCTCCTACAGCTATAAAGGCAAGACGGTATCCATCATGGGGGACAGCATCTCCACTTTCAGCGGCTATATTCCGGACAGCTATGCCCAGAATTATCCGGCCGATGACCTGCAGGATGTTTCCCAGACCTGGTGGATGCAGGTGATAGGTGCCAAAAAGATGACCTTTCTGTCCAATTCCTCCTATTCCGGGGGACTGGTCAGCGGCAATTCTCTGGATACCTCCGGCAAGTATGCCTGCAGCTTTACCCGGATCGATGCGGTGCGGGGCGCAGACGGCAGTGACCCGGACGTGATCATGATCATGGACGGCGCCAATGATATGTTCAACAATATCCCTCTTGGTACCTACACGCAGGGCGAAGCCCTTCCCGAAGAGGGAAGGATCAAGACCTTTGCGGATGCCTATGCCATGATGCTGACCAAGCTCCATGCCCAGTACCCTAACGCCCGGGTGATCTGCCTGACCTGCCTTCCCGTGACGAGATGGAGCGATGAGGCCAGGAAGCAGTATCATGCCGACACCAACGACCTGGGACTTACCATCGCCGATTACAATGCCGTGATCAAAGAGGTGGCTGCCGGCTTCGGGGATCAGGTCATCGATAGCTATCAGAGCTTTAACGTGAGTCAGGGCAGTCAGTATACCTACGACGGCGTGCATCCCAATGCGGCGGGAGCGAAAAAGGTCGCATCCTATATAAGCAGCAAGCTGCGCTAACAGACAGGAAATAACGGCATATAAGCCATGGAAAGGATAGATCCAGCATGAAGAAAGTATTGATTATCGGCGCAGGCCCCGCAGGATTGACCGCGGCCTACGAGCTCCTTAAGAATCCCGGAGAATACGAGGTAGTGGTATTCGAGGAAAGCGGCCAGTTCGGCGGTATTTCCAGAACGGTCAATCACAACGGCAACCGCATGGATATGGGCGGACACCGCTTCTTTTCCAAGGTGCCGGAGGTCAATGCCTGGTGGCAGCAGATGCTCCCCCTGCAGGGGGCACCTACCTGGGACGATATCGTACTGCACCGCAGCTCTTCCCTGAAAAAGGGAGGACCGGATCCGGAGAAGGAAGACCGGGTCATGCTCCGCAGAAACCGTGTCTCCCGTATTTTCTTCAAGCGCAAATTCTTTGACTATCCTATTTCTCTGAAATTCGAGACCCTGAAAAATATGGGCCTTGGCACCACCATCGTGGTGGGCTTCAGCTACATAAAGAGCGCGATCTTCAAACGCCCGGAGGATTCTCTGGAGGACTTCTATATCAACCGTTTCGGCAAGAAACTCTACACCATGTTCTTTGAGCGCTATACAGAGAATCTGTGGGGACGCCACCCCAGCGAGATCTCACCGGAATGGGGCGCCCAGCGTGTAAAGGGCCTCTCCATTACCGCCATCCTCAAGGATATGTTCGGCAAGCTCTTCCACAAGAAGAACCGCAAGGTGGAGACTTCCCTGATCGAGGAATTCAGCTATCCCAAGTTAGGCCCCGGCCAGCTGTGGGATACCACCGCCGAGGAAGTGGAAAAGCTCGGAGGCACGATCCTGATGCACGCCAAAGTGACCGGCCTGCAGAAGAATGGCCAGAATGTGCTGACAGGGGTCACCTATGTGCAGGACGGGGAGACAAAGACCATGGAGGGCGACTATGTGATCTCCTCCATGCCCATCAAGGACCTGGTAGCAGGCATGAATGATGTGCCCGCAGAGCCGGCTGCCATCGCCGCAGGACTTCCCTACCGTGATTACATGACCGTAGGCGTGCTGATCCCGCACCTGAATCTGGAGAACCTGACGAAGATACCCACCATCGGCAATATCGTGCCGGACGACTGGGTCTATGTCCATGACCGCAGCGTACAGATGGGACGCTTCCAGATCTACAACAACTGGTCTCCTTACATGATCAAGGATATTGAGCATACCGTGTGGATGGGCCTGGAGTATTTCTGCAATGAAGGGGATAAGCTCTGGAGCATGGACGATGAGAGCTTCGCGCACTTCGGTATCGACGAAATGGTAAAGCTGGGTCTCATTGACAAGGCACAGGATGTGCTGGACTACCATGTAGAGCGTGTAAAGAAGGCATATCCCGCCTACTTTGACACCTATAAGGACATGGACCAGCTCCGCACATACCTGGATTCCATTCCGAATCTGTTCTGTGTAGGCAGAAACGGACAGCATCGCTACAACAACATCGATCACTCCATGTGCACCTCCTTTGAAGCTGTCAAGGACATCCGGTCCGGCAGCACAGACCGCTCCAATGTCTGGAATGTCAATACCGAGCAGGAGTACCATGAAGAAGAGAAAAAGAACGAAATTGAGTAACTGACAGGAGAAAGAGCGGGCGGAAGGAAGGTTTCGCCCGCTTTCCTGCTTTCCATGGGAGAACCCTGAAGGCAGGACTGTCTTTACAGCGGAAACGGGCACGCCGCCGAAAA
>CAVKQI010000007.1:17503-44691 GCA_963658405.1 bacterium
AATTTTGTCTCTCCCGTAGCCTTTATGCTGCTGACCTGGATCGCCAGAGCCTACCGGGATGAGACCACGAAGCAGGAAAAGCGCTGCCTGTGGATCTGGGTGGTCATGCTCAATCTCATGGCAGGTCTCTGCACCTCCATGTCCGTGGTACTGCTCAGCTTCCTGCTGATGGTGAGCGCCTTCTGGATCAGCCTGGCGGAAAAGAATTTCCGGATCCTGCGCAATACGATCCTGGCATGCATTCCCAACGGGCTGCAGCTCCTGCTGTTTGTATGCCTGACCAGGTAACAAGTAATAAAGTAATGCCATCAGGCATTACTTTATTACTAGAATGATGACGATTACGTCATCATTCGGTATCCTGTCGGAGAATTCGCCTTCGCGAAATTCTCCTCGTGCTGCCGCTGTAATACAGTGGCGATGAAGATAAAAAATGGTGACTGGAATGACAGAAATTCTGCAGATTTTGATCAATTACAAAGGCACGGGTTTCCTGCTGCTTCTCTATGCGGCGGGGCTGGTTTATCTCCTGATCAGGGAGAAGGATGCGCTGCGGCGGGCTCTGTTTGTCTATATGCCCCTGACGGTGCTGATCCTTTTCCTGCTGCCGCCCTTTTATGCCCTGTATTCCAAGGTGGAGACGGAGACCTATTACCGGCTGCTCTGGCTCCTGCCCATGGGCGTGACGATCTGCTACGCGGGCTTAAAGCTCTTCGGCAGACATTACCGGATCGGTCTGGCGGTGATGGCAGCTCTTATCATTCTGGGAGGACAGTATACCTATTCTAATATCAATGTATCGAAGGCGCAGAATCGGCTGCATATACCCCAGAGCGCCATTGACGTGTGCGATGTGCTGAAGAATGCCAGCGGCGGAAAGAGCCTGAAGGCAGCGGTCTGCGGCGAGCTGGCCCAGTTCGTCCGTCAGTACGATACGGACATCGAAATGCCCTTTGGCCGGGAGATGCTGGTGCCCCAGTGGGATTACTACAATGAAGTCTACGAAGTCATGGAAAAGCCGGAGACCATCTGCGCGAAGGATCTTTTAAAGGCTACCAGAAATAACGGCTGCCGCTACATCGTCCTTTCCAGCGCCAAGGCGATGGATCAGGACCTGACAGAGCTGGGACTTACGTATCTGGGATTGATCGACGGCTTTCATCTCTACGAGGATCCCCAGGTGCCGGAAAAGGAGAGCTGACTATGAATTTTCATTCCTATGGTTTCCTTTTTCTCTTCCTGCCGGTGTGCGTGGCGGGGGTCTGGCTCCTTCGCTATCGCTGCCGCAAAAAGACGGGAAGGGCCATGGCCTGGTGGCTGATCCTGCTGTCCTTTGTATTCTACGGCTGCGGCAGTGTGCGCTCCCTTCTTCCCTTCGGCGTTTCTCTGGCAGTGAATTATTTCCTGCTGCAGGGAATATGGAGAAAGCCTTCCAGGGCTAAGATCCTGATGCGCCTGGGTGTCGTTTTTAACCTGGTCATGCTGGCCTGGTTTAAATACTATAACTTCCTGGGCGGGATCTTTGGCGTGCTCTTCGGGGAGAACTTTGCTGCGAGAAACCTCCTGCTGCCTCTGGGCATCAGCTATCTGACCTTTCAGCAGATCGCCCTCCTGGTGGACGCCGAGCGGGGAGAGTTTTTCCTGCAGGATGATAAGACGAAGGCGCTGACAGAGCAGAAGGAACAGAAGGGACAGAAAGCAGCAGCTGCGAAGCTACAGAAAACGATAGTTGAGAAAGTACAGAAACCGGCGGCTGAGAAGGCACAGAAACCGACAGCTGCCAGACGGCTCACGCTGACGGACTATCTGCTCTATATTACGTTTTTTCCCAAGCTGCTGTTAGGCCCCATCACCCGCTACCGGGACCTGGAAGAGCAGTTCGCCCATATGGAGACGAGAGAATGGGACAGTGAGCGGTTCGTCCGGGGCGGCATGCTGCTGATCCTGGGACTGGCCAAGGAGTGCCTGCTCTCCCAGAATCTGCAGACAGTGGCAGATTTTGCCTTCTCCAACAGCGGATCGCTTACCTTTTTGGAAGCTTATCTGGGCGTTTTCTGCTACATGCTCCAGCTTTACTTTGATTTCAGCGCCTACTGCGACATGGGCCGGGGCGTCTGCCGGATGATGGGCTTAGATCTCCCTGCCAACTTCCACGAGCCCCTGCATTCCATTCATATTGTGGACTTCTGGAAACGGTGGCACAGGACCCTCACCGGATTTCTGACCCGGTATGTCTATATCCCGCTGGGAGGCAATCGCAGAGGAAAGGTCAGAATGTGCCTGAATATCCTTATCATCTTTCTCCTGAGCGGCCTATGGCACGGCGCAGCCTGGACCTACGTGCTCTGGGGACTGCTGCAGGGCATTATCTTCATACCGGTAAAACTGCTGACAGCGGGAAAGAAGAAAAAGATGGCGGCGCCCCTTCACCTTCTCTGCCGCATAGTCCATCAGCTGGCGCTGGCACTGACCTTTGTGATCTTCCGGGCTGCCAATGTGCAGGAAGCGGTGAATTATTACCGGGTCATGCTGGAAAGCCTTTTAAAGGGCAGCGGCGCGTGGAAAATGGGCACGTCCTATTTAAAGCTCTTCCAGATCGACGAGCTGTGGTATATCTTCAAGGGACTGCATCTGGGCGGCTGGTCCATGGCCCCCATACTTTGCATGCTGCTGTTTCTGGGCATTGCCGTTTACTTTGCCATGTTTTCCAGAGAGGCGTCCTATATAGCGGAGCACAGACGCATCACGGTGCCCGGAGCGGTGATCTATGCCGTCCTGCTGGTGTGGAGTGTATTCAGCTTTGCCGGGGTATCCACCTTTGTGTATGTGAATTTCTAAGAAGGGCAGGAAGGAATGCCATCCCTGGCTGATGGAAATGGAAAACGACCTCTGCGCTGTGCCATGTCCCGGTTTTCCCGGGGAAAAGGCTGCGCGGAGGCAGAGAGAGGATCAGAGCAGATATGATTTTTCACAGGAGATCAAAAAAAGAAGAGAAGACTTCCGCCGGGGTGCTGCGGCGCTGCGTCATCACCTTCGGCGTGTCGGCACTGGTGCTGACGCTGGCCGGCGCTGGACTGATCGCCTACGTGGATCCCTTCTTTCAGTATCACAGCCCGCTTCCGGGATTCCCATATGTGGTGGATAATCAGCTCTCCCAGAATCCCGGCATGGCCAAAAACATGGAATACGACAGCGTGATCCTGGGCTCCTCCATGACGGTGAATTTCAATACCAACTGGTTTGCCGAGCTGATGGGTCTTAAGACGCTGAAGCTGAGCACCAGCGGGGCCTTCCCGCAGGATATTGATAATATTGCCGGTGTGGTCTTTGACGGAAGTCACGATGTGAAAAGGGTCTTTCTGGCGGTGGATCCCTCCACCTATACCGGCGGTGTGGACCAGACCAAATATCCTACGCCCATGTACCTCTACGACAGAAATCCCTTCAACGATATTCGGTATGTGCTGAATAAAGATGTGCTGCTTGAATATGTGCTGCGGCCCATGGTGAACCGGGAGCCCACGGATCTGGCGAATGTCTATGCCAGCTGGTGGACGCCGGAATACTACAGTGAGGAGTGGGTGCTGCGCAATTATGTGCCTTCCGAGGCAGTGGCCGAGGAGACAGCGGCGGATGCCTATATCGCGCCGGCGGCGGCCAATCTGGAAGCCAACATCCTGCCCTATATCGAGGGACATCCGGAGACCACCTTCACCCTGTTTTTCCCGCCCTACAGCATTCTGTTCTGGTATGATGTGCAGCAGGAAAATCACCTGGAGGCCTCTCTGGCGGAGTATCAGTATCTGATAGAGCGTTTTTTAGAGTATGATAATGTGGAGGTTTTCTTCTTTCCGGATCAGAAAGAGATCGTGGAAGATCTGAATAATTATGCGGATTACAGCCACTACAGTCCCGACATCAGTCGCTATATCACGGAGTGCTTTGCCGACGGCAGCGGCCGGATCACAGATATAGACCAGGCCAGAGAACATCTGGAGGCCATCAGGCAGATGGCAGAGACCTTTGATTATAAGAGTCTGCTGGAGAAGTATTAGGATCTGCGAAGCAGATTCCAGATGGGGTGAAACAGATATTGAATCATATATAATAGACCAGAATGCCGCAGAGGATCAGGCACATGCCCATGACCTTATTGCGGGTAAACTGTTCCTTAAAGAAGATCCGTCCCAGGATCATCACCAGAATGTAGCCCATGGTCTCCAGGACCGGTACGTTCATGTAGGAATCAGAGAAGCGATAGGCGGCGATGGTCAGCAGCATGGAGAGAAAGAGCATGCCGTAGCCGCAGATGACATAGGGGTTCAGATATTCCCGCAGGGGATTCTGATAGGTGATGCCGGCGCTCTTTTTCAGCAGCATCTGGGAGGAGGAGGCGATCGACTCCGAGCAGATCATGATAAGCAGCATGATAAAAAAGGAAGTATCTTTCATAGTAAACTCCATTCCGTAGGCATCTGCGCCGTAAATTCCATTCTCCGGGCGCTCTCGCCGGAGAGATCACAACACAGATTCTGAATATGCTAAGCGTGTTTCCGATGCAGGCCGCAGAAGCAGTGCAGGATTCTGCGCACTTTATTCTTTGGCATCTCTGTTCAGGATGATGACCCCGGCGATCACCAGCAGGACTCCGGCGATCTCCTTGGGCGTGATGCCGTTATGGAAGATCAGCACGCTCCAGAGAAGTCCCCACAGCAATACCATGGCTTTGTTGGCATAGGCGATGGAGATGTCGAATTTTTTGATGACCTGCTGCCAGAGCAGGGCATAGACGGCCAGGATCATGACCTCCAGTCCGTAAAAGAGGAAGTAGGAGAAGGATAAAAAGTCCTGCTTTGATGCAAAGTTGGCCACGACGCTGGTGATGCTGAAGATCATCACTACACCCTGCAGCAGTACCAGATCCTTCCAGGTGATTTTCTTTTTCATAAGGGAAGCTCCTGTGTTGTCGGTAGATTTTTCTGCCTTTTTATATTATGATGATGCCATGGTCAAAGACCAAAATGCCGATGCGGGATCGCCGGGCATAAATGTCTGCATACCCTTGCAGTGCGTGGCGGGGCAGCGGGCATTCGCACCGCGACTGTATACGGCAGATATTCCTGAAGGGGGGAATCTGACGGCTTCATCACCGTCTCATCTTATCACAAAGGAGTTAAGCAGCAAATGGGAACAGAACAGGACGATGAATTTTATTTCGATGATTTTGATACAGAAAGCCCGGAGGGCAAGACACCCAGGAGAAGACAGAAGATCAATATCAATCTGATCCTGCTGGGGATCATCGGCGTGCTGGTGGTGATCATCGCCTACCGGCTGATCCGGTGGAACATCGGCACCCGGTCGGATTATGATCCGGATGCGGTGAATACCAGCTTCGATGTGGAGGTACAGGATGTCATCATTCCGCTGGCGCAGGATAAGCTGGAAGGACATGACGACGACGGCAAGACCACGATCCTCTGCCTGGGGGATGATCCTTTTTCCGATGATCTGACCGAGACGGGTCTGGCAGGGCAGATCGGCAGCATCGGCGGGGCGGATGTGATCGCGGCGCCTTTCCCGAAATCCAGGGTGGCCTGCTACAATGCTCTCTACGATCCTTCCACCGAGCAGGGACTGTCCGATGTCTTTAATCTTTACTATGTGGCCAATGCCATCAATACAGGGAATTTCGAGGCACTGGAGACAGCAGCATCCCTGATGGAGGACAGCACCTACAGCTCTTCGGTGAATATGTTAAAGAGCATCGATTTCAATGATATCGATATCGTTGTGATCATGTATGATGCGTCGGATTACATGACCCTGTCCCCGGTGGATAATCTCAACGACGAGGATGACATTCAGACCTATACCGGCGCCCTGAAGCGTTCTCTGGAGCTGATCCAGGAGAAATATCCCTTCATTCGTCTGGTATTCATGTCGCCCACCTTTGCGCAGTATGTGGACGGGGACGGCAATTATCAGAACGGCGATACCACGGATCTGGGCAACGGCGCGATCCCTACCTACTGGGCGAGAGCCATTGATACCTGCTCCGCGGCGGGTGTGTCCTTCATCGACAATTATTACGGCTCCGTAAACCAGAATAACCACGAGAGCTACATGACGGACAATATCCATCTGAATGAAGCGGGCCGAAAGCAGATCGCAGAGCACTTCGTCAATAAGATCATCGACAAGAATTATGCGGAGTACGATGTGACGGCAGCAGATGAGGCGAAGGCCGCAGGATCATCGGATGCGGCATCATCCGCAGAGGAGCAGTAGCCGCGAAAAGGGCAGATTCCACGGGAATCGGAAATATGCTATACTGAAGAGTATTGGGCCGCAGAGAGGCTGCGGCATAGTCGGCAGATCATATCGGAGAATTCGCCTGCGCGAAATTCTCCTCATGTTGCCGCTGCAAAGCAGCGGCGGAAAGAGGTAAATCAACAGAAATCCCCTGATGGTGATTTCTGTTGATACGACTATGCAGCTTGCTGCATAGTCGGCAGATCATATCGGAGAATTCGCCTGCGCGAAATTCTCCTCATGTTGCCGCTGCAAAGCAGCGGCGGAAAGAGGTAAATCAACAGAAATCCCCTGATGGTGATTTCTGTTGATACGACTATGCAGCTTGCTGCATAGTCGGCAGATCATATCGGAGAATTCGCCTGCGCGAAATTCTCCTCATGTTGCCGCTGCAAAGCAGCGGCGGAAAGAGGATGAAATGGGTAAGATCAAAGTAGAAACATGCGAAATAGAAGGACTGAAGGTGATCACACCTACCGTGTTCGGGGATGACAGAGGTTACTTCATGGAGACCTATAACCAGAACGATTTTGCGGAGGCGGGGATTCCCATGAACTTCGTGCAGGACAATCAGTCCGCCAGCAAGAGAGGCGTGCTCCGGGGACTGCATTTCCAGAAGCATTTCCCGCAGGACAAGCTGGTCCGCGTGGTCAACGGCGAGGTCTATGATGTGGCCGTAGATTTAAGAGAAGGTTCTGCCACCTACGGAAAGTGGTACGGCGTGCTGCTCTCTGCAGAGAATAAAAAGCAGTTCTTTATTCCGAAGAATTTTGCCCATGGCTTCCTGGTGCTGTCCGACTATGCGGAGTTCTGCTATAAGTGCACCGATTTCTATCATCCCAATGACGAGGGCGGACTGCTCTGGAACGACCCTGACATCGGCGTGGAATGGCCGCTGCAGGAAGGCGTTGCCCTGACACTCTCTGACAAGGATCAGAAGTGGAGCGGCATCAAGGCATACACAGAAGCAAAGAAGCAGGAGAAGGTCAGTGAGTAAAACCGGAAACCTTTCCGCACAGGGAAAAAAGAAATTAAATATTACCATTGCATGGATCCTGGCTGCCCTGGTGGCAGCCGTGGTTCTGCTGCATCATAACCCGCTGGAGGATATGCAGACAGCCAACCTCAAGAAGTTTTCAGGCTGCGCGCTCCTTACAGTGGGTATCCTTGTTTTTACATTCTTCTATGACAAGCTGGCGGTACTGCCTCAGGAACTGTGGCAGAATCGACGGCTTATCTGGCGTTTATCCAAGAATGATTTCCGCAAGCGCTATGCCGGCTCCTACTTCGGCGCCGTCTGGGCGCTGGTGCAGCCGGTGATCACGGTAGTGATGTACTGGATCGTTTTTGACCGGATCTTCCACACGAGACAGCAGATGGTGGCCGGGGGCATGGATGTGCCCTATGTGCTCTTTCTGACGGCCGGACTGGTGCCGTGGTTTTTCTTTTCCGATGCCATCTCCAGCGGCACGGCGGCACTGCTGGAATACAACTATCTGGTCAAGAAGGTGGTCTTTAAGATCAGCATCCTTCCCATCATCAAGGTCATCGCAGCCTTTTTCATCCACGTGTTCTTTACGGCGGTGCTCCTTCTGATCGCCGTACTCTACGGATATACGCCGTCCTTGTACTGGCTGCAGCTGATCTACTATTCCTTCTGCGAATTTGTCTTTGTGCTGGCACTTTCCTATACCACCTGTGCGGTGGTGGTGTTCTTCCGGGATCTGCAGCAGCTGATCGGCATCATTCTGCAGGTGGGCATGTGGGCTACGCCGATCCTGTGGAATATCGATATCCTCAGCGACAAGATGAAATTCCTGATCAAGCTCAACCCCATGACCTATATCGTGCTGGGATACCGGGGCTCTATCTACGAGGAACAGTTGTTTTACAGCCACTTTTACTCCTCTGCTTATTTCTGGATCGTGACGATATTGCTTTTCTGCATTGGCTCTCTGATCTTTAAAAAGCTGAAGGTACAGTTCGCAGACGTCTTATAGGGACAGCCCTGATGAGACCGTTCGGCGGATGAGGCTTTGCATCGCCGGATTTAGGGATCCGGCGGCGCGGCCGGCAGAAATCAGACAGGAAAGAACAGCAAACCATGGAAGAAAGAGAAATTGCGATTCAGGTAAAAGACCTGAGTAAAAGATATAAGCTCTATGATCACAACAGAGACCGGGTGATCGATGCCCTGGGACTGTCCAGAAAGCCCCATTACCGGGAGCATATGGCGCTGGACAGGATCAATATGACCATTCACAGAGGCGAGACGGTGGGCATCATCGGCACCAACGGATCCGGTAAGTCCACCATCCTCAAGATCATCACCGGCGTACTGAACCAGACCTCCGGCGAGGTCATCGTCAACGGCCGTATCTCCGCGCTCCTAGAGCTGGGCGCCGGCTTTAACATGGAGTACAACGGCATTGACAATATTTACCTAAACGGCACCATGATCGGCTTTTCCGAAAAGGAGATCGAGGAAAAGATGGACGCGATCCTGGAATTTGCCGACATCGGCGAGTATGTCTACCAGCCGGTAAAGACGTATTCCAGCGGTATGTTCATGCGCCTGGCCTTTGCGGTAGCCATCAATATCGAGCCGGAGATCCTCATCGTGGATGAGGCGCTGTCCGTAGGCGACGTATTTTTCCAGGCCAAGTGCTACCACAAATTTGAAGAATTCAAGAGGATGGGCAAGACCGTCCTCTTTGTAAGCCATGACTTAAGCAGTGTCAGCAAGTACTGCGACCGCGTCATTCTGTTAAACCAGGGTCACAAGCTGGGAGAAGGATCTCCCAAGGATATGATCGATATCTATAAGCAGGTACTGGTGGGACAGTACGATCCGGAGAAGGCCGCTGCGGCTGCCTCCGGTCAGCCGGGAAAGGCAGAGACAAAGCAGGCCGGAAATACCGGTGCAGGCGATAAGGAAAGCATACCGACGCCGGATCCCCTGGCAGATAAGGAAACGGAAGGTACAGAGTCGAGAAACCCGGATACCCTGGAGTACGGATCCCAGAAGGCCACCATTACAGGCTACTGCATCACCGACGATGCGGGCCGGGAATCCACCACGATACTGAAGGGCCGGGAATGTACCGTGCACATGAAGGTGCGCTTCCATACCGACATCAAGGCCCCGATTTTTGCCTTTACCATCCGCAATATTTACGGCGTGGAGATCAGCGGCACCAATACCATGTTTGAAAAGGCATTTTTAGAGCCGGTAAAGGCTGGAGAGGAGAAGAGGATCTCCTTTACCCAGCGCATCGACCTCCAGGGCGGCGAGTACCTGATCTCCCTGGGCGTCACCGGCTATGAAGGACAGGAATTTACGGTTTATCACAGACTGTATGATGTGATGAATCTGACCGTAGTATCGGACAAGAATACCGTGGGGTATTATGACATGAACTCCCGCGTTACCGTAAAGTAAGCGGGAAGAGGAGGCAGCTATGGGAATCCCGGAAAATAAAGAGGAAAGGATCGGCGGTGTTCTGCTGGATTTTTCCCATTATCCCGGAGAGGACTTCTATTGCGACGGCGCCGTGGAGGGTGAGATCCTGGAACTGGCCAAGGAGCATGAGCCCTCGGAATTTCCGGCGCTGATCCAGGAAAAAAAGAGCTGGGAAGTGCTCTATCATCTCTCCCCCGTCCGGGGAAATATCGTGCGCTGGATTCCCTTTACCGGAAAGGAAAAGGTACTGGAGATCGGGGCAGGACCCGGGGCCATCACGTCTGCGTTGGCCGTCGAGGCCGCACAGGTGGAGTGCGTGGAGCTTTCCGCCATGCGCTCCCGCATCAATGCCTGGCGCAATAAGGACAGAGACAATGTCACGATCCACGTGGGGAACTTTACGGACATAGAGCCCTCCCTGCCGGCGGATTATGATTATATCCTGCTCATCGGCGTGCTGGAATATGCCCAGGTTTACCTGGATAAGGGCGAGGACTCCTTCCGGGAGGAGATCACCAGACTGCTGCCCCATTTAAAGCCCGGCGGACGGCTGGTGATCGCCATCGAGAACCGTCTGGGACTTAAATATTTCGCAGGATGCCGGGAGGACCACACCGGCCGCTACTTTGACAGTATCGAAAATTACGCAGACGCCCAGCTGGCGGTACATACTTTTTCAAAGCCTGCCCTGGAGAAGCTCTTTGCCTCCTGCGGCATCAAGGATGCGCATTTTTATTATCCCTATCCGGACTATAAATTCCCCGGCAGCATCTATTCCGAAGAGAGACTGCCGGATGCCAGTGAGCTGACGGACAATATCCGGAATTTCGACCGGGACAGACTGCTGCTCTTTGACGAGAAAAAGGCCTATGACGGCCTGACCGAGGACGGCTTATTTCCCCTTTTCTCCAATTCCTTTGCAGCGGTGATCGGACCGGCGCTGCCTGTGGAATACTGCAAGTTTTCCAACGACAGGGCCGAGGAATTTCAGATCTATACCCAGCTGCGCATCGGTGCAGACGGCCGCAGGGAAATCGTCAAAAAGCCCGCTACGCCGGCTGCGGACGGCCATGTGCGCAGGATGGAGGAGTCCTGCAGGAGACTGCAGGCGCGGTATGCAGGAGGAAAGCTGCAGATCACGGACTGCCGTATCGAGGAAGGGGAGAGACCGGCAGCGGTCTTCCCTTATGTGACAGGACGGCCCCTGGAGGCGATGCTGGATGCCTGCCTCGTGCAGGGGGATGAGGAAGGATTTCGGAGTCTGCTGCGGGAATTCTATGAGCGCACAGGCTATCATGACGAGAATGACTTTGCTGATTACGATATGACCTTCCAGAATATCCTGGTGGACGGGGATACCTGGACCGCCATTGACTATGAATGGGTCAGAGAGGGACAGATGAGCGCAGGGGAGCTGCTTTTCCGCGCCCTGTACTGTTACTGCCTGGAAAAGGAAGAGCGCAGCGAGCTGCCCCTGGAGGAGCTTCTGGCAGATTTTTCCATTACCCCTGCACAGATCGAGGAATGGAAATTAAAGGAACCTGCCTTTCAGGAGTATGTCTCCGGCGGCCGGACGCCCCTGGGAGAGCTGCGGGCGCAGATCGGCGGCGATGTGACGATCCCGGCGGAGCTGATCCGGGAGAATCCCGCACTCCTGGAGGAAGAGCTGGCCAGAGCAGAGAAAGAGGAAGAACAGAAGGAAGAAGAGCCGTGCCTTTCCAGTGTGCAGGTCTATTATGACCGGGGAGAGGGATTTTCCGAGGCAGATTCCTTCTTCCTGAAGGAGCACTACGAAGAGGAAGGCCTGATCCGCTTTACCCTGGAGATCCCCGGGGATGTGCGCAGTCTGCGGATCGATCCGGCGATCTGTCCCTGCGTGGCCATGGTGCGGCGCATCGACAGAGAGGGTGAATCCTGCAGGGAACTGCTGAAAAAGCCACGCCACAACGGCATTGCGGCGGCAGGGGGCGTTCTCTTTACCACCTCCGACCCCTGGTTTATGTGGAACCTGAGCAAAGAACAGAAAAAGGCCGGCAGGAACGGGGAGAACGGAACCCTGAAGCTTTATTTTGAGCTGCAGATGGCAGGCCTGCCCTCCACCATGGCACAGGCGCTTTCGGAGTAAATGGAGTAACTATGCTGAAGAGTAAGATCAAGAAAATCCTGGTAGACAGGAAGGATAAGCAATACAGAAAAGAACTGATGGAGCTGCGCTACAGCTACCATAACTGGTATAAAATGCACAAAAGAGAGCTTTCCGAGAGTCTGCGGCAGAAGGATCATACAGCAGGGGCGGCCTACAGCGTGGAGACAGTGCGCTATTCCCGCCTGAAAAAATACCTGCTCTCCGGTAAAAAGCTTCCGGATATCCTGATCGCCTGTGACGACCAGGGAACCATGACGGATTACGCGGAGACCATGATCCGGGATTACTTTGCCGAGCATCCCCAGGTAAATCTGGTCTACGGCGATGAGGACCGCATCGACGAGGAAGGAGAGCGGCAGGATCCCTGGTTTAAGGCGGACTGGTCCCCGGATACCTTCCTGTCCGTATTTTACTTTGGCAGCATCTTTGCGATCCGCACCGACATCTTCGGCATGATCAATCCGGGCGGTTTCAGGGCGGAGGACTTTGAGTCCAGGGCATCCCTGCGAGAAGATGAGAATGAGGAAAAGGCTTCCAGGGCCGGAGAACAGGACGATGCACTGCGGGCCTGGATCTACGGCAGACTGTGTCTGGCGCTGGCCAGAGCAGACGGCGGCTTTTCCAGAAGAGTGAATAATCGCTTCCCCATCGGCCATATCCGGGAGATCCTTTTCCACCGGGAGGGCGCTGCCGAGGTATGGGACGGCAAGCTGATCCGGGATGTGCGGATCGCCGCAGAGACCGGCAAGATGAAGGGAACGAGGATGGTGAGCATCATCATCCCCAGCAAGGACAACCCGGAAGTACTGGCCAACTGCATCCATTCCATCGAGAAGTATACGGAGAATACCCCCTACGAGATCATCGTGGTGGACAACGGCAGCAATGACTACAACAGGGCAAAGGCCGAGCTGCTCGTAAAGGCCCATAATGAGCTGGGCAGCGCCAGATACCATTATGAGCCCATGGACTTTAATTTCTCCCGGATGTGCAATATCGGGGCTTCCATGGCCGACGGCGATTTCCTGCTCTTTTTAAATGACGATATCGAGATCCGCAAGAGCGGCTGGCTGGAGCGCATGACGGACAAGGTCAGACTGCCCTATGTGGGCGCCGTGGGCATGAAGCTTCTGTATCCGAATTCCGATATCATCCAGCACGCCGGCGTGATGAATGTCCGGGTGGGTCCCTATCACAAGCTTCAGTACTGCCACAATGACGAGGAGCATTACTTTGGCTTCAACAAGGGCGTGCGCAATGTGCTGGCGGTGACCGGTGCCTGTCTGATGGTCCGCCGCAATGTCTTTGAGGAAGTGGGCGGCTTTGACGCCGAGCACTTTGCCGTGGCTTTTAATGACATCGACCTGTGCTATAAGATCTACGAAAAGGGATATTACAACGTGGTGCTCAATAATATTTATCTCTATCACCACGAATCCTTGAGCCGAGGCGACGACCGGAAGGACAAGGTCAAGAACCTGCGCCTCTCCAGAGAGCAGGAGGCACTGCTCTTAGCGCACCCGGATCTGTTCGGCCAGGATCCTTTTTACCATCCTTACCTGACACAGAATCCTGCCGAGACACGCTTTGTGGTGGATGTGCAGGAGGAATACCTGAAAAACTACGAATTCGAGACGCCTGTTCTGCGGAAAAAGGCGCTGCCGCCGCAGTGGACGGACGCCTGCCTTCGCATCGGCGTGGAGTATGCCAACAGCCTGGCGGAGTGGTACGAGGGACCCTTTGCCGGAGACGATACCAATGGCTATTATCTCAGCGGCTATTCCTTTGTCATCGGCGCAGACAATGCCCTCTATAAGAGGACGATCCTGTTAAAGAGCGGGGAGGGCAGCATCTATGAGCTGCCTGTCACCAATATTTACAGACCGGATATTGCCGCGAACCTGACGAATCAGACCAATGACGAGCTCACAGGCTTCTTTGCCATGCTGCGCTCCGGTATCCTGCCGGCGGGAAAGTACCTGGTAGGCATGCTGGAAGCGGACCAGACTTCCAGACAGAGACTGGTGAACTGGAGCGACGTCTATCTGAAGATCAGATAGAAGTGCGCAGTTTGGCTGATATCTGCAGAAACCGGATGGCAGGAAGGCGCATGTCTGCAAAGGCATGACAAAGACGAACAGGAACATGCGGTATCATACAGTACAAGAGGCAATACCATCCGGAATAAGAGGAGATTGGGGTGAAGGAAATGACCCAGGATACGCCCGATTATAAAGAGCAATACGAAAAGGAAAAGATCAAGAGTGCCTATCTGGCAGACCGTGTGGCACAGTTAGAGGATCAATGCGATGACCTGCAGTTCAAGCTGGACCGCATCAAGAACAATCCCATCTGGAAGGCTTCCAAGCCCGCCAGAGAGGTGATGCACTTCGGCATTCGCCAGTGGGACCGCCTGAAGAATCAGGGGGATGCCAGAGGCGTAGCCAAAAAGATCCAGTACAAGATCCGGGAGAGACAGGCCCAGAAGGGATATGGCACCGCCAGCTTCCCGGACGAACAGGAAAGAGCAAGGCAGAGGGCGGAGGTCTTTGCGCGCCCCGTGGTCTTCAGCATTCTGGTGCCGCTTTACAATACACCGAAGAATTACCTGACGGACATGATGGACTCCGTGCTGAACCAGACCTACGAGAACTGGGAGCTGTGCCTGGCAGACGGCTCCGATGCGGAGCACGCCTACGTGGGGGAGACCGTGCGGGAGTACCAGAGCCGGGATGCCGGCCTGGCAAAGAAGATCAGGTATTTAAAGCTGGAGAAAAACGAGGGCATCTCCGCCAATACCAACGCCTGCCTGACGCTGGCCACCGGTGATTTTTATGCGCCCTTTGACCACGATGACTACCTGCATCCTTCCGTGCTGTACGAATATGTCAAGGCCATCAATGAGCAGGGGGCTGACTATCTCTACTGCGATGAGACCACCTTTAAGGAGACGAACCTTAATAAGTTCGTCACCATGCACTTCAAGCCGGACTATGCCATCGACAATCTCCGGGCGAATAATTATATCTGCCATCTGAGCGCCTTTGACAGACACCTGCTGGAGGGAGAGGAGCTCTACCGCTCCGAATTCGACGGCAGCCAGGATCATGACATGATCCTTCGCCTGACGGACAAGGCACAGAAGATCGTTCATGTGCCGAAGCTCCTTTACTACTGGCGCTGCCATTCCGGCTCCGTGGCCAGCAACATCGGGGCCAAGGAATATGCCATCAATGCCGCCAAGGGAGCGGTGGCCGATCACCTGCGCCGCCACGGCTTTGAGAATTTCAAGATCACCAGCACCAGGGCCTTTGAGACCATCTTCAAGATCACCTATGAGATCCAGGGCAATCCTCTGATCTCCATTGTGATCGCCAATAAGGACCATGAGGCGGACCTGCGCCGGTGTCTGACATCTATCTTTGATAAGTCCACGTATGAGAATTATGAGATCATCATCGTGGAAAATGGCAGTACACAGCCGGATATTCAGAAATATTACAGAGAACTTACAACTGGACCGTACAAAGACCGCATACATGTAGTAGAATATAAAAAGGAAAGCGAGGACGAGAGCTTTAATTATTCCCGCGTCAATAATCTGGGTGTTTCACAGGCCAAGGGAGAGTATATACTGCTGCTCAATAATGACACGCAGGTCATCTCCGTAAACTGGATGGAAGAGATGCTGATGTATGCCCAGAGAAGCGACGTGGCGGCAGTGGGCGGCAAACTCTACTATGAGGACAAAACCATCCAGCATGCCGGCATCGTCATCGGACTGGGGGCTCATCGGACAGCAGGACATACCCATTACAAACAGCGCCGTGAGAATTTAGGATACATGGGACGGCTGTGCTATGCGCAGAATGTCTCCGCGGTCACAGGGGCCTGCCTGATGGTGAAGAAAAGTCTGTATGAAGAGGTCGGGGGACTGGACGAGAGCTTTGCTATTTCCTTAAATGACGTGGATCTTTGCCTGAAGCTGCGGGAAAAGGGATATTTAAATGTCTTTACGCCGTTTGCGGAGCTCTATCACTATGAGTCTGTTTCCAGGGGGCTGGACGACCAGGGGGAGAAGGCTGCCCGCTACAATGCGGAGTCCGCGCATTTCCGGGAGAAGTGGAAGGAAGTCCTGGAGAAGGGCGATCCTTACTACAATCCCAACTTTACGCTTGATCGCAGCGACTATTCGCTGAAGGTACAAGACTAAATCTATGGAGGGAAACGCAATGAACGAACGTGTACAGGAACAGTTTAACTACTGGCTGAATGATCCTTACTTCGATGAGGACACCAAGAAAGAGCTTCTGGCGATCAGAAACAACGAGACAGAAGTGGAAGATCGCTTTTATAAAGATCTGGCATTCGGAACAGGCGGCCTTCGCGGCGTCATCGGCGCAGGCACGAACCGCATGAATATCTACACCGTTCGCAAGGCTACCCAGGGACTGGCTAATTACATCTGCAAGAACGGCGATCCGGCCAAGGGCGTAGCTATCGCCTATGACTCCCGCAGAATGTCCCCTGAATTCGCTGACGTGGCAGCCCTTTGTCTGGCAGCCAACGGCATTCGCGCCTATGTATTTGATTCTCTTCGTCCCACACCGGAGCTTTCCTTTGCGCTGCGTACCCTGCACTGCCAGGCCGGCATTGTCATCACTGCCAGCCACAATCCGCCGGAGTACAATGGCTACAAGTGCTACTGGGAGGACGGCGCACAGGTAACACCGCCTCACGATACAGGCATCATCGACGAGGTAAATGCGGTTACCAGCTATGATGATGTAAAGACCATGGACAAGGCAGAGGCACAGCAGAAGGATCTGTATCGTGTCATCGGCAAGGAGATCGACGATCTCTATATGGCAGAGCTGAAAAAGCAGATCATCCACCCGGAAGTCATCGCGGAGATGGCAGACGATATCAAGATCGTCTACACACCTTTCCACGGCACCGGCAATGTTCCGGTCCGCCGCATCCTCTCCGAGCTGGGCTTTAAGAATGTCTATGTAGTACCGGAGCAGGAGCTGCCGGATCCTGATTTCACCACCCTGGATTATCCGAATCCCGAGGATCCCAAGGCCTTCACCCTGGCATTAAAGCTGGCAAAGGAAAAGGATGCCGACATCGTGCTGGCTACCGATCCGGATGCAGACCGTCTGGGCGTCTATGCCAAGGATACGGCTACCGGTGAGTATGTGGCATTTACCGGCAATATGTCCGGTATGCTGATCGGCGAGTACATCCTGCGGGAGCGCACCGCTACCGGCACCATGCCTGAGAATCCGGCACTGGTCACCACCATCGTTACCACGAACCTGGCACTGGCACTGAGCAAGGCTTACGGCCTGACCTGCATCGAGGTGCTCACAGGCTTTAAGTATATCGGCGAGCAGATCAAGCTCTTTGAGCAGGATCATTCTCACAACTATGTATTCGGTCTGGAAGAGAGCTACGGCTGCCTGGCAGGCACCCACGCAAGAGATAAGGATGCGGTAGTAGCCGTGATGATGCTCTGCGAAGTGGCTGCATGGTGCAAGAAGCACAACATGACCCTCTGGGATCAGATGTTAAAGCTCTACGAGCAGTTCGGTTACTACAAGGAGACCCAGTATTCCATCACCATGAAGGGTATTGACGGTGCCAACCAGATCCAGGCGATCATGGACAAGCTTCGCCAGAATCCGCCGAAGCAGTTCGCAGACTGGAAGGTACTGGAGTACAGAGATTACAAGACCGGCATCACCCAGGACTACGCAAACGGCACAGAGTATTCCACCGGCTTGCCGGAATCCAATGTACTGTACTTCTCGCTTTCCGATGATGCATGGTGCTGCGCAAGACCTTCCGGCACAGAGCCCAAGATCAAGTTCTACATGGGCGTCAAGGGCACAAGCCTGGAGGATGCAGCCAAGCAGAGCGAGCGCCTGACCGATGCGGTAAAGGCCCTCATCTAGGATCCGGTCAGCACCTGGCGATCGATCTTCCGAGGGAAAGTCAGGATGTATGCAAGGCAGATACAACAAGAGATCATCAGAAATAAAGACACAGGAGGAAGCCGGGGATGGCAGCATGGGAGAATATCAGAAAAACGATTAGCTATGCTTCCAGAAACGGCTTCGTCAGTGCCTGGTATGCAGCAAGGGAGCGCCTGCGTGAAAACGCGGCGCTCCCCTATGTGTATACAAGCCCCTCCGAGGAAGTTCTGGAGGGACAGCGGGCACTTTGGGCGCGTCTGAAAAAGGGAGAAAAGCCCGAGGAGATCTTTTCAGAGGCGGCCAAAGGGAGCGCTGCGCCGAGATTCAGTGTGGTAGTGCCGGCCTATGAGACCGATCCGGTTTTCATGAGAGAGCTGATCGATTCGGTGCTGGCACAGACTTACGGATACTTTGAGCTGCTCATCGGGGATGCTTCGGCGTCCGATCAGGTGGAGCATGTGGTCCTGGAATACAGTGATCCCAGAGTGCAGTATCACCGACTGTCGTCCAATGAGGGAATCTCTGCCAATACCAATGCCGCAGCGGCATTTGCGCAGGGAGATTACGTGGCCTTTCTGGACCACGATGATCTGCTGACACCGGATGCCCTCTTTGAGACGGCGATGGCCATTATGAGGACAGGGGCGGAGATCGTCTATACCGATGAGGATAAATGCGACGGAGCCGCCAGGGTGTTCTTTGAGCCCAATCACAAGCCGGATTTTAATCTGGATTATTTTCAGGCCAATAACTATATCTGTCATCTGCTGGTGATGAAAAGAGAGCTTTTCCTGGCACTGGGACTGCGCAGCGCCTATGACGGCGCCCAGGACTATGATCTGATGCTGCGGGCCCCCAAGTCGGAGATCGTCCATGTGCCGAAGGTGCTCTATCACTGGAGGACGCACAGCGGCTCCACGGCCGGCAATCCGGGGAGCAAGGACTATGCCTATGAGGCGGGAAAGGCAGCGTTGGAGGATCATTTCAAGACCTGCCATATCCATGCAGAGGTGAAGCATTCCAAACACAGGGGATTTTACGATGTGACGTATCTGCCCGATATCTTTGAGGCCAGGAGCGACGTAGGCGTCGTAGGCGGCAAGATATTAAACAGCCGCAGAAGGATCATCGGCGGTCTCTATGATGAGGAAGGCAACGGCCTTTTTCTGGGGATGCACGAGCAGGAGAGCGGGCCCATGCACCGGGCCGATACCATGCAGGATGCGGCGGCCGTGGATGTGCGCTGCATGCAGATCCGGCCGGAGCTCTATTCTCTGTATGAGAGTGTATTCGGTGTCTCCTATGACACTCACGTGATGCAGAGCGGCAGCGGCCTGAAGGAACTGTCCATCCTGTTCTGCCGGCAGGCAAGACAGCTGGGATACCGGGTGGTATGGGATCCCAGGATGGTACGGATATTAAAATAAGCGCGCAGGAGAGAATCCTTTTTATTGGAAAACTCTTCCGGCGGTGCCGCAGCAGACGGCGGCACAAAGAGGTATTTATGTCAAAATCCATGGAACATAAGATCACGGTGGTGATCCCTAATTATAACGGTATGGCCTATATCGCGGACTGCCTGGATTCCCTCCTGGCAGGCACCTATGTGCCGGGCATCATTGTGGTAGACAATGCCTCCACAGACGGCAGCTTTGAGCTGATCAGAGACCGGTATCCCCAGGTAAAGCTCCTTCGCCTCCGGGTCAATACCGGCTTTTGCCATGCGGTAAACAGCGGTCTGCACATCACACAGACCAAGTATGTGATGCTGCTCAATAATGACACCCGGGTGGATCCCGAGTGCGTCCGTTACCTGTACGAGGCCATTGTCCAGAGCAGGCATGCCTTCAGCGTCGGGGCCAAGATGCTGTCCATGAAGGACCCCGGTGTCATCGACGATGCGGGAGATCTGTACTGCGCCCTGGGCTGGGCCTTTGCAAGAGGCAAGGCTCACTCCGCCAGAGAATATGACAGCCCTGCCTATATCTTCTCCGCCTGTGCCGGTGCTGCCATTTATCGCAGAAAGGCCTTTGAGACCATCGGCTATTTTGACGAGCGGCATTTCTGCTATCTGGAGGATGTGGATATCGGATGGCGGGCCATGGCCTACGGCTATCGGAATCTCTATGAGCCGAAGGCTCTCGTCTATCATGCGGGCAGTGCCTCCAGCGGCGCTGTACACAATCCTTTCAAGGAAGAGATGACAGCAGGCAATAACCGTTACCTGCTGTATAAGAATCTGCCCGGATTTCAGTACTGGCTCAATAAGCCTCTCATCGAGCTGGGCGTATCCATCAAGCGGAAATATTTTGAAAAGAAGGGCCTGGGAGAAGCCTACGAAAAGGGCATTCGCAGGGGAGAGATCCTCTGCATGCGGGCCGAGGAGGCACTCCTGGCCAAAGAGAGTGGCCAGCTGATGCCCAGAGGAACGATCTGGGAGGAAGCCGCCATCGGAAGAAAAGAAGAGGAAGATATACCGGTACATCCCCTCTATCTGGGGCAGCGGGTACCCTTTTCCGTTCTGCGCCTTCCCTTTTATATCAGGATCCAGTGCGCTCTGTGGATAAACTGCTTTAAGCGCCTTAGCTGACAGAACCGTAGAAAGGCTGCTGCTATAGTATGATCAAGGATAACCAAGTATATTTCAACAGGCTGCACGTAGTCCTGGACGGCGCCGTCGTCATCATCAGCTACCTGCTGTCCTGGTATATCAAGTTCATGACGCCCATGGCCAGCACCACGCCCGGCATTACCGCTTATTCTGCCCGGACGTATTTCAGCATGCTCTACTTTATCGTGCCGCTGTATCTGGTGCTCTACTCCGTGGACAATCTGTACAATCCCAAGCGGGCGACCCGGATCCGCAATGAGTTTACGGAGATCGTCCGGTCCAATACCATCGGCATCCTGCTGCTCATGGTGGTATTCTTTATGATGGGACTGGGGGATTTCTCCAGAGCCTTCATCGGTATTTTCTATGTGATGAATATCATCCTGACCTCGCTGTATCGTTACTGGATCAGAAAGGTACTCTATCACTTCCGGCGCAAGGGCAATAACCTGAAGCACGTGCTGCTGATCGGCTATTCCCGGGCGGCAGAGGCCTATATAGATAGGATCTTGGCCAACGGCCAGTGGGGCTATGTGATCCACGGCATCCTGGATGACCATATCCCCAGAGGAACGACTTACCGGGGGATCAAGGTCCTGGGCATGATCGACAATCTGACCTACATCCTTCCGGAAAACAAGCTGGATGAGATCGCCATCACCCTGGCTCTCAATGACTACGATGACCTGGAAAAGATCGTGGGCATGTGTGAAAAATCCGGCGTCCATACCAAATTCATACCGGACTACAGCTCCCTTTTTCCCAGCAATCCCTATACCGAAGATGTGCTGGGACTGCCGGTGATCAACATCCGCTATGTACCCCTGACCAATACCTTAAATGCTCTGTGCAAGCGGGTGGTGGATATCGTCGGCGCGCTGGTGGCCATCATTCTGTTTTCGCCCCTGATGATCTTTGCCGCCATCGGCACCAAGTGCTCGAGCAAGGGACCGCTGATCTACAAGCAGACCCGGATCGGCCTGCACAGCAAGCCTTTTACCATGTATAAGTTCCGCACCATGCGGGTGCAGACGGACGCAGAGGAAAAGAAGGGATGGACCACGAAGGGAGATTCCCGCGTGACGAAGTTCGGCTCCCTCCTGCGGCGGACCAGCATCGATGAGATGCCGCAGTTCTTTAATGTGCTCATGGGACAGATGAGCCTGGTGGGACCCCGGCCGGAGCGCCCCCAGTTCGTGGAAAAATTCAAGGAAGAGATACCCCGCTACATGGTGAAGCACCAGGTGCGGCCCGGCATCACCGGATGGGCACAGATCAACGGTTATCGGGGAGATACCTCCATCCGCAAGCGGATCGAATACGACCTGTATTATATAGAAAACTGGAGTCTTGGCTTTGATTTTAAGATCCTGTTTCTGACCATATTCAAAGGATTTATCAATAAAAATGCATACTAGGCTTGTTTTCACGGCTTATTTGTGGGAAAATAAGAGCTGTTGCTATCGCGCAAATAAAAGCTGAGAGACAGGAAAAGCCGCCGATACCGGCAGGGCTTTTTATGCGGAGGATATAGAAGATGCCCAGAGATCGACGATACGATGATCGATACGACGATTATGATACCCAGAGCCGCGGCAGAGACGCATCCTATGATGATTATTACGAGGATGGCGGCTACAACGATGGCTATGATGACGGATACGATGACGGCTATGCCCGGGATGCTTACGAGGATGACTACTATGAGCAGCCCCGCAGCAGGAGAGGAAGCGCCGGAAGCAGACGGCGCAGCAGCCGCGTTGCCTCCTATGACGAGGATGATCGCTATGAATACAGCGATTATGAGGAGGAGTACGGTCGCTCGGGACGCAGCGGAAGGAGCAGCAGAGAGAGCCGCAGCAGTTCCAGAGCAGGCAGCAGATCATCCCGCAGCAGCCGCGGCGGATACGGCGGCGGAGGCGGCCGGGGCGGTCATCAGCAAAAGAAGAGCGTTCTGCCTATCGTAGTGACCGTTGTGCTGGCGATCATAGTTCTGATCGGTCTGGTGGCGCTGTTCGGCACTTCCATTCTCACGAAGGTCGGCGGCAGCGACGGCGGCCGTATGGATATCCCGGAGGAAAAGATCCAGGAGACCATCAGTGACCAGGTCGTAGAGGAGACCCAGACCGGTACCATGAAGGGCTACAGAAATATCGCCCTGTTCGGTGTAGACTCCACGGAGGGTGATCTGAAGAAGAATACCCGTTCCGATACCATCATGATCGCCTCTATCAATGAGGATACAGGAGATATCAAGCTGGTTTCTGTATACCGTGATACCTACCTGAATCTGGGCAATGATTCCTATAACAAGTGCAATGCAGCCTATGCAAAGGGCGGTCCGGAGCAGGCCATCAGCATGCTGAACCAGAACCTGGATATGAACATCACCGATTTCGTCACCATCGGTTTCGGCGGTCTGACAGACGTGATCAATGACCTCGGCGGCGTAGACATCGACGTGGACGACGCAGAGCTGCAGCATATCAATAACTATCAGATTTCCATGTACGAGCAGTTGGGCATGAGCAGTTACAATGCCGTGACTACCACCGGTTTACAGCACCTGGATGGTCTGCAGGCTACCGCTTACTGCCGTATCCGTTATACTTCCGGTGATGACTTCAAGCGTGCAGAGCGTCAGAGAGAAGTGCTGCAGGCTGTTATGGACAAGGCCAAGCAGGCCAGCGTCAGCACCCTGACACAGATCGCCAATGATACCGCCAGCGAGGTTTATACTTCCCTGACACTGGAAGAGATCATCAGCATGCTGGGAGATATCGGCAAATATCAGATCACCGGAGAGGACGGTTTCCCGCAGGCAGATATGCGTACCACCGGCACCCTGGGCGCTACCGGCAGCATCGTAGCACCGAAGGATCTTGCCTCCAACGTAGTATGGCTGCACAAGTTCCTCTTTGATGATGAGAATTATCAGGTATCCACTGAGGTACAGAGCTACAGCGACCGCATCGCCGGCGATACGGCAGGACTGTAACTGCAGAGGCGACGTTACGGGTCACCGGTCATTCGGACACAGGACCGGATATCGGTTGGCATCTGTATCGGCAGACAGAAGTCTGAAAGAAGTGCAAATAAAGAGAGCCAGGCTGTAAAAGCCTGGCTCTTTGTGCGATAATAGGAGAGGTGCATACCGGAAGAAACACAGCAGATCACAGCGGCTGTGCGGAAGGCGACTGCTGCAGAAGACCCGGGAAGTATTATAGATACAGGAATCAAAGTCTGAAAGAAATGCCTGATGGGATTTTCTTTGAATATCATGGAGTTAAGGATGAGTATTATAGATGCCATTATCCCCACATATTACCCCACGGACAGGCTGTTTGCCCTTTTGTCCATGCTGCAGGAGCAGACGGTGCCTTTGCGGCACATTTATCTGATCAATACGGAGGAGGTAGGTTTTGCCAGGGCAATGGCTGGGCAGAAGCTGGATAACAGCAGCTTTGCAGCCAGGTATCCCCGGGTACAGGTGCGGCATATCCGAAAGGAAGAGTTTGATCACGGCTTTGCCAGAAATCTGGGAATGCAGATGGCAGAGGATGCGGATTTCGTGCTGCTGATGACTCAGGATGCGCTGCCCGCTGACCGGGAGTTGGTCCGCTCGCTCCTTGCGCCTTTTGCAAAGGATGCGCAGATGGCAGTGACCTATGCCAGACAGCTGCCGGAGAAGGATGCAGGGGTGACAGAGCAGCTCACCAGATCCTTTAACTATCCGGCGCAGTCCAGGACGAAGAGCCAGCAGGACTTTTCCGCTTTGGGGATCAAGACCTATTTCTGCTCCAATGTATGTGCCTTGTATAAAAAGGAGATCTTTGACAGACTGGGCGGCTTTGTGCAGCCGGCGATCTTTAACGAAGATATGATCTACGCCGGGACGGCTCTGCAGGCGGGCTACCACAGCGCCTATCAGGCAGAGGCCAGAGTGATCCACTCCCATAACTATACCCCCATGCAGCAGTTTCACAGAAACTTTGACCTGGGCGTATCCCAGGCAGAGCATCCGGAGATCTTTCAGGCAGCCTCCTCCGAGGGAGAAGGCGTGCAGTATGTAAAGAATGTGATCGGCATGCTGCAGAAGGAACACGCCGCCGGAGAAATCCCGGGCTTCGTGACAGGGTGCGCGGCCAGACTGCTTGGCTATAAGCTGGGAAAGAATTACCGCAGACTCCCCAGACGGTGGGTGCTGCGGTTTACCATGAGTCCGAACTATTGGCAGAAGACTGACAAAGAAAGGTAAAATATGGAATTACAGGTTACAGACGAAGGCGCGAAAACATATGAGGAGGTCATGCTGGTATACGGCTCTGCCTTAAAGCAGATCTCCACCAAGCTGGAAATCCTCAATGACGAGTTTCAGCATGTGCACAATTACAATCCCATCGAGCATATCAAATCCAGGCTCAAGACTTCGGAGAGCATTGTAGCCAAGCTGAAAAGACAGGGATATGAGTCCACCATCAGCAATATGGTGAAGTATGTAAACGACATTGCGGGAATACGGGTGATCTGCTCCTTTAAGTCGGACATCTACCGCATCGCCGACATGATCCAGAACCAGAGCGACATCACCATCGTCTCCATCAAGGATTACATCGCAGAGCCCAAGAAGAGCGGCTATGAGAGCTACCATATGCTGGTGCTGATCCCGGTATATCTCTCGGACCGCATAGTACATGCCAGAGTGGAGATCCAGATCCGCACCATCGCCATGGACTTCTGGGCCAGCTTAGAGCACAAGATCCAGTACAAATTCCCCGGCAAGATCCCGGAGCATATCAATGCGGAGCTGCAGGAGTGCGCCAGGATGGTATCGACGCTGGATACCAAGATGCTGACATTGAATAATGAGATCAGAGATATTATCGGAGAAGATTAAGAAGTTCGATGGACGAGACAAACGTCATCGATTCATAATTTTATCGCATAAAAAAGGCGCCGGACCTACTGCAGGGTCCGGCGTCTTTTTGTGATAGGAATCAAGAAAGATGCAAGGAGAATAATTGCATCTGTTCAGGAATATCGCGCTTCCCTGGAAAAACGAAAAAGTCCCCATAAATGAGGAGTGCCCAGGCACCTTTCGGCACCTGGGCGTATTATGAAAAAATTATCTGTGCATCTGCATCTGATGTATTTAATATAACGGATAAATATGAACAGAATATGAACGACATGTGAAACTAAAGTTAATAGTTACAAAAACGAAGTGGAATGAAAAAGTATTTTATACAAATTTTACAAATGCTTTTTCCGCAGCACCGAAAAGGTGTTGTGCACTGTGTATGTCGTCGATGCAGGGGCGGCAGCGGACACAGGGCCGGAAATGCAGGCAAATCTGACGATCGGCAGCAGCTTACCGGCAGCCTGCAGCATATAGTCGACAGTCTATAATATATAGCCGACAGTCTGTAGCTTACCTCCAATAGTTGGCATCCAATAGTCGCCAGCCTACAGCCTGGAAATGCCGTCATCATCATACCGCTCGTAGGAGGCATCTTCGTATCCCAGCATCCTGATGCTCTCCTCCCGGATGGCCGGGACGGTCTCTGCCGGGTCTGCCAGGGGTATGCAGCAGCCCTTGCGGATAAAGAGAGGCACCTCATTTAAGGCAATCTGCACATAGTGTACACCCTGAGGAAGAATTTCCCGGTGGGTGATCTTGGAACCGGAGAGCTTTACAAAGAGCATTTCCTCCGGCAGATAGACGGTGCGTCCTGTGGCATTCTGGGTATAAACAGGAGCGATCATGATCTCATTGCCCAGGATCAGCTGATCCTCGGTATTGCGCGCGATGGGATCCTCCGGATAGACAAAGGCCAGAGGCTTGAACATCATGTCATCCCCCAGGGCAGCCTTCATATATTCGCTGTACAGATAGGGGATCAGCCGGTAGCGCACCTCGATCACAGCACGGAAATCCTGAATATCCTCGAACTGGTAGACCTCCTGCTCCCTGGTATTGGAGGCCGTGTGATTGCGCATCAGGGGCGTGAAGACACCCAGCGCCAGCCACCGCAGCAGCAGATCCCGGCTGGTATTGCCGGCAAAGCCGCCCAGATCGGCGCCGGCATAGAGAAAGCCGCACATATTCAGGGAAGGCATCATTTTCAGATTCAGCAGAATGTGGGACCACCAGGTGGAATTATCCCCGGTCCAGGTGCCGCCGTAGCGATGCATGCCGATATAGGAGGAACGGGAAAACAGCAGGATCCGCTTATCCGGCGAGAGCCGTTCAAAGGCCTCGCCGGCGGCTCTGGTCATATAATAGCCAAAGAGATTGTGCACCTGTTCGTGGCAGACAGATTTGCCGTTCACATTGTGATAAAAGCGCTGATAATCCTGATGGCTGTTGGCCAGGGAAAACAGCGCCTTCATCAGCTCAAAATGCCGTATCCCCGGATTGTCCTCTGCGATATAGCCATGCAGATAGTCCTTGAATGCGGCGATGCTCTCTCTGGAAAAGAAAATAGAAGGCTCATTCATGTCATTCCAGAAAGCATCAATGCCCTGAGAGACCAGAAAATCATACTGGTCGCCGAACCATTTCCTCGCATCTGCATTGAGGACATCCGGAAAATGGGACCAGCCCGGCCAGACAGTGGCCTCAAAGAAGGAGCCGTCCTCACGGCGGCAGAAATACCCCTTTTCACAGCC
>CAVKQI010000007.1:45163-50142 GCA_963658405.1 bacterium
GAGAGCAGGACAAAATTATGGGCTGCATAGGAAGAATTCCGGTTTTCGGACATATTCTGATCGTCTGCGCAGTCGCTGATATAGAGAAATCCCCGCTTGTTGATGCCCCGGTTGGCTTCGCCCAGTCCGAAGACCATAGCTTCCTCAGAAAGCGCTGCGGTAAAGCAAAAGCCCTCCGCAAAGGAGAGACTGCCAAAGGACAGCGCATCTGTACAAAGAGGGACAGAGGCCGTGACCGCTTCTGTCTCAAAAGGTGTGCCGTAACGATATTTCTGAATCATGATTACCTCATTCTGCCGCAGACTGCTGTGGCATGTTGGTGTTGAACAGTACTTTTCTTATCAAAATGATTATAACGGAAAACGATTTCCGAAATCAACATTAAACTTCCGCGTAACCATTCAGAGGCTATTGCACAATCCAGCCGGACGAGGGAGCGGGTGGCGGATGCTGTCCCTTTCACCTCAATTTTTCAGCAGGGCATACCGCAACAGCAAAACTTGTGTTATGATGTTGGATAATGACAAGGCAGAAAGAAAAGCCTGACAGGATTTCTTTTTATCCCCGGGGATGCTAAAAGGCATTTCCCAAAGATTACACCGGAGAATTCGCCTTCGCGATAAAGAGGTAAATATGAGAGAGACACAGAATGCAGATGAGATGATCCGTGCCAACGGCGCAGCAGAGGCAGCGCAGACCGACCGCTTAAAGAGTGAGATCGACGAGTACAGCAGACAGCTCGAAGAGCTCACGGCACTGTATCAGAAGAATAATGTACTGGTAGACCGGCTGCAGAAGATCAATCTGACAGCAGCAGACAGCATGCGCACGATCCTGCAGGAGAATGCAGAGCGCAAAGAGGAAAAGAGCGAGACCGATCCGGCAGAAAGCGCCAGAGAGCAGGAGGCGCTCCGGCAGGCCCTGGCCGATTCTGTGGAGGATTCCCAGAAGAGGATCGAGGAGCTGCTGCAGCAGTCCGACCAGCTGGCACACAGAGAGAATGTCCGGGTATACAGAAATGTGCAGGCTTCCATGATAGCCGAGCTGGAAAAGCAGACCCAGCAGCTGCAGGCAGCCCAGGATGAGCAGACCCAGAGCCTGCAGTCCCTGCAGGAGGAGCAGCTGCAGAATATGCAGGCTGTGCAGACTACCGTGAACCTGCTGCAGACCCGCCTGGAGCAGATCGCGCAGGATGTCGAGGATATAGACGCACCCTCCGGCGTAGGCCTGCAGGTAGTGACTTTGATTTTCGTGATCCTGTCCACAGCCCTGGGCGTTTTGTCCTTCCTGGGTATTAATCTGAACTGGATCCTGAGTCTTTTCTGATAAAAGGAGATCGTAATGGCCAGAGTATTTTGGAAACCCGGCAATATGCTTTATCCCGCACCGGCCGTCATGGTCAGCTGCGCGGATGAGAACGGCAATGCCAATATCATGACAGCAGCATGGACAGGCAATGTGAGCAGTGACCCTGTGACCGTATCTGTGTCCATCAGACCGCAGCGCTATTCCTATGAGATCATAGACAGAACCGGAGAGTTCGTGATCAATCTGACGACCCGCGCACTGGCCTATGCCACCGATTACTGCGGCGTGCGTTCCGGCCGGGACGAGGACAAATTTGAAGTGCTTCACCTGACAAAGGCACCTTCCGTAAAGGTGAAGGCCCCGGGAATCGCAGAGAGCCCGGTGAGCCTGGAGTGCAAAGTGGTGGACCGCAAGAAGATCGGCGTGCATGAGATGTTCATCGGCGAGGTCGTGGGTGTGGATATCGACGATCAGTATCTGGATGAGAAGGGACGCTTTGATCTGGAAAAGGCAGACCTGTTGGCTTATTCCCATGGTGAGTATTTCACATTGGGGGAGAAACTGGGAAAGTTCGGATTTTCCGTCAAGAAGTGATTGACCAATGAGAAAACTGACAGCATATGCCATAAAAATACATATCTGGGTGGTAGAGGCGACACTGGCGGCGCTGGTGATCAGCCTCTTTTTCCTGCCATCCCGGAGCTCCTTTGAACAGACAGGAGATAACCTTTATCAGCTGACCTTAAACGGCACACCGGTGGGCACCGCCGATTCCATGGATACCGCCCGGTACTGCCTGACCCAGGCCAGAAGATCCATCGCCGGAGACGGCAGCGAGCTGACCTATGTGCAGGCGGATCTGGCCGCAGAGAGTCAGGAAGTGCTGTGGGGACGCGTGGATACCGAGGAAGAGATCATCAGTCGGATGACGAAGGTCCTGCGCCAGAAGGTGGAAGAAGCCACCCTCGAGCGCTGCTATACCCTCAAGATCGGGACCTTTACCGTCAATCTGGCCAGCAAGGAAGATGTGTTGGAGCTGCTGACCAGGGTGCTGGAAAAATATGACCCTGAAAATCAGTATGTGGTGCGGCTGGTCCTGGATCCCGACCGGGAGATCAATGCACTGACAGCGCAGGTGATCTCCACCGTGGAGCAGGCCCAGATCGAGGAAAAGGAACAGAGCCTGCCTACCGCCGGCATTGTGGAGACCATGTCAGATATTTTCCGCTCGGTCCAGCCGGCAACGGGCAAGGATTTTGAGGATTATCCCCTGGGACTGCAGTCCATGGATTTCGCCCAGAAGGTGGAAGTGGTGGAGGCCTATGTGCCCGCCGGCCAGATCTCCGATCTGGAGGATGCCGTGGATGCGGTGACAAAGGACAAGGAAAAGGAAGAGATCTACGAAGTACAGGCCGGGGATACCCTTTCCCAGATCGCGGAAGAGTACAACCTGACTACCGATGAGCTGGTGTCCATGAATACCATGCTCTCCAGCGCGGATTCCACCATCCGGACAGGGGACGAGCTGACCGTGACTGTGCCCACCCCGGAGCTTTCCGTGGTCTATACCAGGCAGGAATACTACGAAGAGGATTATGACGAGGACATCATTTATGTGGACAATGACGACTGGTATACTACGAAATCCGAGGTGATCCAGCAGCCCTCTGCCGGACACCGGAAGGTCATTGCAAAGGTACAGTATAAAAATGACGCCCGGATCGGCGCAGAGATCGTCAAAGAAGAAGTGACCAGCGCAGCAGTGCCCAAGATCGTGGAGCGGGGCACCAAGGAGCCGCCTACCTTTATCTGGCCGGTATCCGGCGGCACGATCACGTCAAATTACGGCGGACGCTCGGCACCGAAGGCCGGCGCCAGCACCAACCACAAGGGCACGGATATTGCCCTGCCTGTGGGCAGCGCTGTCATGGCGTCCAGCAGCGGCGTGGTTACCGTGGCCGGCTGGCAGAGCGGCTACGGCAATGTGGTCTACATCAGCCATGCGGACGGCAGAGAGACCCGGTACGGACATCTGAGCAAGATCCTGGTATCCGTGGGACAGAGCGTTTCCCAGGGACAGAAGATCGCCCTCTCCGGCAATACCGGCAACAGCACCGGCCCCCATCTGCACTTTGAGATGCGCATCGGCGGCGAGGCTGTGAATGTACTGCAGTACATTTCCAGATAAAAATCCGGTTCGGGTCCTGCATAATCAGACGAAAATGTCTAGTTGTGCCGGAAATGTGCAATATACACAAAAGAGAGTGAAATTATTCGTGGAATTGACATCTTTTCCTAATTAAGCTACTCTATATAAGTTACTATAAAAGTATCAGGCAGTGATTTTTCTGGCCGCTGCAGTCTGGGAGGAGCATCGACTATATGATGTATTATGCAGTTAAGGGCGGAAATCCGCTTTCCGGCGAGGTGGAGATCGCAGGTGCCAAGAATGCGGCACTGGGTATTCTGGCCGCCTCCGTCATGTCCAGCGAGCCGGTTGTGATCGAGAATGTACCCGATGTCAGTGATATAAGGGCGATTCTCCGTGCAATCGAAAATATCGGTGCAGTGGTAAAGAAGATCGATCGACACACCTTTGAGATCAATGGCGCCATGATCAAGGACGCACCGATTGATGATGAATATGTAAAGAAGATCCGGGGCTCCTATTATCTGATAGGATCCCTGCTGGGTAAATATAAGAGAGCAGAAGTGACACTTCCCGGAGGCTGCAATATCGGCCTTCGCCCCATTGACCAGCACATCAAGGGATTCCGTGCACTGGGCGCAGAGGTACGCGTCGAGCACGGGATGATCGTGGCAGAGGCTGCGCAGCTGCAGGGCGCCCATATTTACATGGACGTGGTCAGCGTAGGCGCCACCATCAATGTCATGATGGCGGCTTCCATGGCCAAGGGCATGACCATCATTGAAAATGCCGCCAAGGAGCCCCACGTAGTAGATCTGGCTAACTTCCTCAACAGCATGGGAGCACAGATCAAGGGCGCCGGCACCGATGTCATCCGTATCCGCGGCGTGGAGAAGTTCCACAGCACCGAGTATTCCATCATCCCCGATCAGATCGAGGCGGGCACCTTTATGTTTGCCGCTGCGGCTACCAGAGGAGATGTGACCATAAAGAACGTGATCCCCAAGCATCTGGAGTCTCTCACCGCTAAGCTGACAGAGATCGGATGCCAGGTGGATGAGTCTGATGATGCAGTTCGGGTCGTGGCCACCAGGAGACTGAACCATACCCACGTAAAGACACTGCCCTATCCCGGATTTCCCACAGATATGCAGCCGCAGATCGCCGTTGTACTGGGATTGTCTTCCGGCACCAGCATTGTGACGGAGAGTATCTTCGAGAATCGCTTCAAGTATGTGGACGAGCTGACCCGCATGGGCGCCCAGGTAAAGGTAGAGGGCAATACTGCCATCATCGATGGCGTGGAGCGCTATACAGGCGCCAGTATTATGGCACCGGATCTGCGCGCAGGCGCGGCGCTGGTGATCGCAGCCCTGTCGGCAGACGGCTTTTCACAGATCCACGACATTCATTATATTCAGAGAGGCTATGAGGACTTCCCGGAGAAGCTTCAGAGTCTGGGGGCGGAGATCGCCTGCGTGGAGAATGAAGAGGAGCAAAGGAAATTTCAGTTCCGGGTGGG
>CAVKQI010000008.1:0-46804 GCA_963658405.1 bacterium
AGGAAAGGAGAAGTCTTATGTTAACATTTTGCATCATCGGCAGTGGTTTCTCAGCTGCATGCTTCTTAGGAGCAGCCATTCTCAACATCGTTTACGTTTGCAGGAAGTAATCATCCGCTGCATGCAGGCAGCAGAAGAAAATCGGAAACCTGACAATTAGTCAATTAGTCAGTTAAAGCAAACATTTACAGAAGGGAGAAATCTATGGTATTTGGTATTCTTGCAGGTATCGTTTCCTATGCAGCACTCATTGGAGAAGTCGCCTTAGTAGTTATTCCCTTAATCAGATCTTAATTGATCTGCATTTACAATCAAAACTGAATAGATCAACTGCAACATAGTGTCAATTTTATCCGGACATATGAAAGGAGAAACCTATGATCTTTGGAATTATCACTGGTATTATCGCATCTGTTTGCCTTGGAGGAGAACTCACTTTGCTGTGCCTGATCTCCTGATCTGATTCACGATCACGGATAAAAACTGAATATGTTTATAAAATCCGGCTGCTCATCCTCCTGGGCGGCCGGATTTTTTCTTTCTGATCCTATAGTAGCAGGAAGTGTGTATCATAAGCGTAATGGGTATTTCTCATCGTTCTGCAATCCCTTTTTTTTGAGATTTTTTAATGTTATCATGAATGCAGATTGTTGAAGATATGGGTCACTTCAATTTGTGCCGCTTTATCTTAACGGCAGAGATTCTATGGTAGTGTCAAGATTCTTTCGCAAATTCACTTTTAAGCTTAACCGATTCTATTTCAATGAACTGAATAAGAAGCGGCAGAAATCCTGCTATGCGGTCAGTCAGGTAAGGAATGGTGATTCATGAAAGAAGAAATTTAGGACGTCACAGGTACCTGACACTTTGCGTTGGCATAGCCCATCAACCGGGAAAGATCGGACTCTTTTTCACGGAAAGACTTCCTTCATAAAATTTTCTGTAAAAATGTTTCCATCAAATCAAGATACCGTCCCGACTGAACGATGAAGCCCACATGACCGCCCTGAACCGTGCGGATCTCTGCATCCAGTTTCCGAAACAGGTCACTTCCTGTCCCTCCAATCGCATATAACTCGTGTCATGCGGCGGTCGATGTCAATGCGCGACGTTTTACACGCCTCAGGATATTTCTTCGCAGCGCTGAACGCCAACCTGACAAACAGTGCCGAGCCGACGGGAAGCATGGTCCTTAGCATACCGTCGGGAAAAACAAAGTGCGTGCCGTGCTCATATACGGCCGCCTCGACTTCGCAGGAGTGCGTTTTCTCCGCAAGGCGTTTTTTCATGCGTCGGATGTATTTTGCGGCATCCCAAAGTGCGTCGTCCTCTGCACCGACAAGAAACAGCTTGCCGCGGATATTCTCGGCCTTTATGAATTCTTCCTCCGTTATCGGGTGCACTGCTTCAGAGTCGTCAAACAGCTTGCGCGAGGCGATCATATTGCCGGTGCGTTTGGACTCCTCCGAGATCACGTGCCAATAGTCGGGGTGTTTATAGCAAAACGGCATATAAGGCAGGGACTTGCCATTGTAGGAAAAGAGTGATTCTCCCTCAATTGGCCATTCCTTGCAGCCATCCTTTTTACCCTGCATAAAGCCCTGCCACACAAAGTCGCTGGGCGTCATTGCAATGGTCAGAGAGATATCACCAAATATCGAAGCTGCTGTCAGCGCGAGCGTGCCGGTAGTTGAGGCCCCCGCAATGCCGATCTTTGCGTTGCCGTGCGTTTTAAGCCATGCTATAGCTTTTTCGATGCGCTCAAGGGGATAGTTGTGATGACTGTAATCTTTTTTCCCGGGCGACATGGTCAGTACATTCACACCGAGGCGAAGCAGCCACTTCACCGCAGAGCGTGCCATATGATCCTCGGGGTCATCACCGAGCATAGTGATGACGGCGCAGTCCGAGCCGGCCTTGCACTCCCAATATGCGCCGTAAAATCCATCTCCTTCAACGTCAAAGTGAATGTGTTTCATTTAAAGCACCTCTTTCAAAAGTTTAATTTCTCCAATTTCTCGCATTGCCGTCTCTCTTTTTGTGGTTAGATCTATCTAACCGGCACGCACACACTAGTGGACTAGGTTAGACCTAACTAACTTGTGCGTTTAGGAAAAGCCGCATTTCTGCGGCCTTTCGCCTTATTCAAATAGCTTACTGCAAGCATCACATATCTACATTTTCAGCCACTGAGGATAACGCTTCTTGATTTACCCCTTATGGAATGGAAACAGCCAAAATCTATTTTTTACACCGTTGCGGTGACTTTTGGCTTCTTAGTCAGATTATATCGTGCTCACTTCTTTTTTGCAATGTAAGCATCTCTGCAAGATGGCGTAAACGAATTATATCTGCCTGACAGCCATTGGAAGGGCAGGTACTGATTACAATCACAGGTACCTGACACTTTGCGCTCTTTGCGCCAGATGCAAATTAACCTACTGAAAGAGAATGAAATCTTTACTTTTTTGGAAAAATACCCGTGGAAAATCTTTACATAAAGTGCGCGAAAGAACATAATAAGTAAAGATGGGAACGGAGGAGATAAACCGAAATGATATCCTATGATGGTTTATATGACCAGCTTCAGAAAAAGGGAATCAGAAAGAGTGATCTGACTAAGGAGATTGGTATATCTTCGCGCACGACAGCAAAGATTGCAAAAGGGGAAAAACTTTCGAGAAATACACTGTCCAGAATTGCTGATTATCTCGGCTGTGAGACCGATCTTTTGTGCAGGGAGGTGTCATCAAATAAGCTTCTTCAGATTTTGAGGGATGAAAAGGATGCAAAAATATCGGGCGGTTTCTATCATGAACTTCAGATTCGGATGACCTATAACTCCAACCACATGGAAGGAAGCAAACTCACAGAGGATCAAACAAGACTGATCTTTGAAACGAACACTATCGACGTGGTGGATGGCGTCCCGGTAGATGATATTCTGGAGACAGTTCACCACTTTCGCGCAATCGATTATGTCATTGAAGTCGCGGAAGAAAGCCTAACGGAGGAAATCATCAAGGAGCTGCATTATATTTTGAAGCATGACACAAAGGATTCCCAATTGAGCTGGTTTGCAGTCGGTGATTACAAACGAAGAGGGAATATGGTAGGCGGACATGAGACTACAAAGCCGAAAGATGTGCAGGCTGCAATGCAGGCGCTTTTATCAGCGTATAATGTGAAAGAATCGGTCAGTGTGAATGATGTGATTGCTTTCCATGCGGAATTTGAGCACATCCATCCTTTTCAGGATGGAAACGGCAGGTTGGGACGCCTTGTATCTTTAAAGGAATGCCTGCACCATGGCATCGTTCCGTTTATCATTGAAGACAGCAAAAAGCATTTTTACTATCGCGGACTTTCGCAGTGGAGAGATGAAAGAGGCTGGCTGACAGATACCTGTCTTGATGGACAGGATACTGTTATCCGATTACTTGATCTTCTTGAAATACAGTACTGAGTTGGCTGGTATAGATTAAGTCCTTCACAGGTATAGGATATTACAGTCTTTCCTGTGAAATAGAGAATATCTGCGCATGAATCTTAAGCTTTGCCCGGGAAACGGGATCGTTGTAAAAAAGAAATGTATCGAACATGTCCCGACGTTGATCCTTAATTCTGCCGGAACTGCTCGTTCCGATGTTGCCATTCTCTGGATTCATGGCGGAGGATATTTTCTCGGCATGAAGGAAATGGTCTATATGAGCAGGGCACAGGAGCTGGTGAGAAAATACGGGGCGACTGTTTTTTCTCCCGGCTATACGCTTGCATGGCTAAAGCCTTATCCGGCGGCGGTCAATGACTGTTATGCTGTACTTGCGTATATGGATGCACACAGAGATGAGATTGGCTGCTCCAGGCTGATGGTTGGGGGAGAGAGCGCCGGCGGAGGTCTGTGTGCAGCAGTCTGCATGATGGCGCGGGATCGCGGAGTTCATGTCTCTTTTCAGATGCCGCTCTATCCGATGCTCAGTAATATCGACACAGAAAGTTCCCGTGATAATCACGGAAAGGTTTGGAATACCCGATGGAACCACCTGGGATGGCAGTCATACCTTAGGCGCGATGCAAAGAAGGCAGTATCTCCCTATGCAGCGCCTGCACAGCAGACTGATTACAGAAACCTTCCACCGTGCTACACCTTTGTCGGAGATGGAGAGCCTTTTTACAGCGAGACAAGGAAATACGTGGAAGACCTGAAGGCAGCCGGTGTAGAGGCGGAGGCGGACATTTATCACACAAATGTCCACGCTTTCGATATGCTTTATCCGGAGAAAGAAATCAGCAGACAGGCCATAGCCGTGTTTAACCGTAGATTTGAGTATGCAGTGGAGAATTATCATTGATCTTAGATAAATGGAGAACTATATGCGGAAAACAGTAAGACGACCGGATACGGAATGGAAGGAACTCATTGAGCAGTTTCAGAAAAGCGGGATGACAGCATATCGATGGTGCGCCGAAGAGGGCATTTCTGCTGCCACATTTCGGAGGAAACTTAATATTTTTCTGAAAAATGATGAAACAGCTGAGAACGAAAATATATCAGAAAATACTTTAGAAAAGTTACCGATCGAAGAAATCACATCTGCAGAGTATATTTCTGCGGGTGATGATAGGGAAGATAATAAAGATAATGAAGGCGATATCATTGCGGAGAATTCCCACTCTGCGGAAATGACAGAGACTACAGTATCATCCGAGACAGACGTATCTGAGGATTGTATTAAGATTGATGTAATCCCCGAACTTGGGAAAATCTCAAGGAAATGCAGGACGGTTTATCTGGCAGATACGGAGAATGTAGGTGGAGAGGCTATCGCTTCCCTGGTAAAATCTGTGGATGCCTCCGCAAAGCTGCTGCTTTTTCATACGGATTATTCCAAACACATTTCCTATGGTGTGCTTGGTCTCCTTTTTGAAAAGTGGGATCAGATTTCACTCATCCCGTGCAGCTGCGGAACAGGCAATGCCCTTGACTTTCAGCTGGTAAGCGTGTTGGGAAGTCTGATCTGCGCTTGGCAGCGCAGCACCGCAAACTCGGAAATTCCGGAGTTCGTCATTTTTTCAAATGACCATGGATTTGATGCTGCTGTCAGGTTTTGGATGTTACATGGCATAAGAGCCAGAAGGCTCACACCGGATGAGATCCTGAAGCTGGACAGGAAAGAGAAAACGGCAGAGCCGGAGACAGACAGTAAGAATCTCACGGGAAATGATGAGATCCGGCAGAATGACACGGAGGAGGGGCTGGCAAAGACCAATGAGGATGAAATTTCCAGATATTACATTTCCCATCCGGAATATCAGCAGAGTATGAAGAATTTCCTGTCCGCCCGTGTGGGTGCGGAATTTAAAAAGCGTCAGATCAAACTGTCAAAGAAACCGCCGGTTATGGATATACTGATGAAGAATCCTGCGCCGAAAGAGGAGGATTTTGATGGAGTGTGTACAGTGGAAAAGGCAAGAATGCTGCTGCAGGTCCCTGCAGAGTTTATAAAGATGCAGAGAGAGGAAACCTATAAACAGGAATTAAAGCGCCATTAAAAATCAGATAACAGATAGATGGTACTGCATGTACATGACACTTTATCTTTTTTGACTTGACGCGAAATGCTACATATCGAAGAAGGACCGACAGATTCTCTGAATCGCCGGCCCTTCTTCTGTATATATCCTGTCAAAGCCTATTCAAAGATGCTGTAAGCAGGTATCGTGTTCCAATGCAGCATCACCTGTTACGCTTTTAATACGGTTTTTCCGGTATGATTACCTCAACAAAAGAAAGCAAGAGAAACATAGGAAACATAGAATTCAGTCAGAACAACCAACGCGGAAACGCCCTGTAACACAGGGACCGCCACCGTCACCATGTATGGTGAGGAAAGGAGAAGTCTTATGTTAACATTTTGCATCATCGGCAGTGGTTTCTCAGCAGCATGCTTCTTAGGAGCAGCCATTCTCAACATCGTTTACGTTTGCAGGAAGTAACCAAACAAAACTGAATAGATCAACTGCAACATAGTGTCAATTTTATCCGGACATATGAAAGGAGAAACCTATGATCTTTGGAATTATCACTGGTATTATCGCCTCTGTTTGCCTTGGTGGAGAACTCACTTTGCTGTGCCTGGTCTCCTGATCTGATTCACGATCACGGATAAAAACTGAATATGATTATAAAATCCGGCTGCTCATCCTCCTGGGCGGTCGGATTTTTTCCTTCTGAACCTATAGTAGCAGGAAGTGTGTATCATAAGCGTAATGGATATTTCCTCACTGGTCGGCGGTCTCATTTTTTGATATTTTGTAACTGTTCAGAGCCAGGCAAATTTGCATAAAATGTGCGAGTAATGATTGCATTAACGAGCTCATTTTTGCAAATTTATCTGGCGAGAACGCCACATGAGCAAAAGGAAAGCTGCGCAGCAACGATTTTGCGAATGGGCTCTGAACAGTTACGATATTTTTATGTTATCATGAATGCAGATCTAAGGTAACGGTTACTTTAATCTGTGACACCTTGCGGCAGATAACTATTAAGGGGGAGAAAGTCTGTCATGAATCAACACCATAAACAACGGATCATTTATCCTGTCACATTTCTTATCATTCTTGTTCTGGCCTATTTACCGTTTCTTCAAAAAGGATTATTCCCATGCTGGGATGATACCTACCACCTGTATCGGATATACAGTATTGCAGATGCCATGAAGCATAGCATTTTCCCTGTCAAGATTCATTTTATCGAATGCTATGGATATGGGTACGGGAGCGGATTGTTTTACCCGAATCTTCTTTTTTATTTTCCGGCTTTTCTGGTTATGTGCGGGATGTCTTTAACGCTCGCCTATAAGATCTTTGCAGCAGTATTGATGGCGGCCATATGGGGTACTACTTATTACAGCGCTTATCGCCTGTCACAGGATTCCAATGCTGCTTTTATAGCTGCTACCATTGCCCTTTTGTCCAATAAAATGCTGAATGCCTTCTACATCGGAATGTCTTTGGGGATCATTACCGGTGCGGTTTTTATGCCGCTCGCCATTGCCGGAATGGTTCTGCTGCTCACCAAGGATGAGTCTCCCCATATGCTGATCGCAGGCTTTACCGGCTTGTTATATACGCATACGATTTCCACTTTCCTTTCGGTTTGTATTTGCGGGATCATTTGCCTGTTTTACATCAAAAAGGTAATAAAACGCTTACCGGTCCTCATTTTTTCTGTAATGACGGTCAGCCTGCTGACGGCACCTTACTGGCTCACCATGCTGGAACAGATGCATTCACAGCTTTTTAAAGTCAATGCACCATGGACTACGTCTGAACAGAATATAGAACGCTGGAGTACCCTGACTACCAGAGACGGAATCGGCACCATGGTTCTGATCATCCTTGGTATCTGCCTGATCAGTGTGGCGATCCTGTTTGCTCGCCGCAAACTCTCCGTACTCGGGAATGGCCGGAAGCCCACATTGGTCTTTCTTTTTGTCGGGATCGTATGGTTGGTCCTTCCCTTATATTATCCATTCTGGCATTTTATGAACAGTTCTGTAGGAATCAGGATATTACAGTTTCCCTATCGTTTGTGGGGGGGGCGCTACGCTGCTTTTTGCCTTTGCTTTTGCCTTTATCTATCCTGTTATCACGGCAAAGCTCCATCACAGGCATTTAGTGCAAAACCTCGTTCTGGCCGGAATTATTTTTTTTGCTTTAACTAACGCGTACCAGAACTTTTCCTCTAATTATCTGCAGACAGACAGTACGGCCGTTGATGAGATCGTGCAGGGGAAAATTGCAGGACTGGGCGGCGGTGAAGAATGGCTTCCCATCATGACCACACGGGAGGATATGACAGAACCGGAAACAGCACGTGATGATGCCGGAAATGCCATAAAGGGGGAAAAGCGAAACGGCTGTTCACAATTTGTATTTACCGCTGATTCCTCAAGCAAATACTACGATATTCCCTATATCTATTATAAAGGCTATCGCGCATATACCGCAGACGGACTTCGATTATCGATCGATCAGAACCAGGAGACGGGGATGATCCGCATTGCTATGCCGGATTCACAGGAAACGGGAAATCCTGTTGAGATCACGGTTTCCTATCATATGACAAAATATCAGATTTTATCTTATGTTATGCTTCTTATCGGATCGATCTTCTACGGAATATATATTATTTGGTATCTGTTTAGCACCTGCCACATTTCAAGCGTAAATTGACTGCTTGCAGGCATATTTACGATTGAAATTGGCAGGCGGCCAAGGCGCGGAGCGCCTCTGGCCAGCCACATTGAGGATTTGCAAAGCAAATTCGAGATGTGGGCTAAACAGTTACTATTACTCCCTCACAGATACCTGACATCTTTCATAGAAATACCGGCAGGGTATTTTGACCCGGACAGGTAGGATTATCACAATACAGTGAATAATGTTGTCGCAGAAATCCGGGAAATGAGATAAAATTAAACTAAAGATCGAAATTCTATGGAAAGGATGACGTAAATGTCATCCTTTCGCAATCCCTGAGGAGAATTCGCCTTCTCAAAATTCCTTTCGCGGTGTCACTTAAAAACAATGGCTTAGGAGAATCCGCCTTCACGTATTCTCCTCACGGTGCCGCAATTAATTGCGGCATGGAAAGGTAAAAATTAATCTCAGAAAAACTGATCATTTTATCATACAGATACTCTGCTCCTTTCTCATCATCGCCTGCTGCACAGGTCTCTTTCCTCTTACGGCAGCGGCCGGGAGTGAGGCCGATGCGCGGGAGACGGTCAGGGTGGGTTTCTATGCCATGGACGGTTTCCAGATGATGGACGAGGATGGAAACAGGAGCGGATACGGATACGATATGCTCCGGCTGATGGCCAGATACTGGGATGTCAGGTTTGAGTATATAGGCTATGACAAGAGCTGGTCGGAAATGCAGGAGATGCTGAAGAACGGGGAGATCGACCTTCTGGCAGGCGTGCAGGATTCTCCGGAGCGGGAGGAAGAATTCGAGCTGTCAGAGCCCATTGCCTCCGGCAGTGATGTGCTGACAGTGAAAAGCGGCAATACCGTCATCCGGGAGAATGATTACACCACGTATAACGGCATGCGGGTCGGGCTGTTAAAGGACAGCGCCTCCAGTGGCAATTTCCGCGATTTTTCCGTCGCGAAGGGATTCCGGTATCAGCCGGTCTATTACGATACGGTGGGAGAGATCAGGGATGCCCTGAAAGACAATGCCGTGGACGCTGCGGTCACCATTTCCCTGCGCAAACTGGAAAACGAAAAGACTATCGAAAATCTGTATGTCACGGACTTCTGCATTGCCGTCAGAAAGGGAAATACCGGCCTTTTGCAGAAAGTCAATTATGCACTGGATCAGGTCAATGCCGCGGAGGGTGACTGGAAAGTCGAACTGAAAAATCAATATTATACCGATGAGGAAAGCCGGAGTCTGGAATTTACAGAAGAAGAGAAGGCGCTGATCGAAGCCTTGAACGAACAGGATACCCCCCTCACAGCCATGTGCGATCCCACGCGTTATCCCTATTCCTACGTGGAAGACGGGGAGATGAAGGGGATTATTCCAGACTATTTCCGGCTCCTGGCACAGAAGGCAGGACTGAAATATCAGATGGTGGTCTGTAATACCAGAGAAGAGTGGGTGCAAAAGCAGAACGAGGATCCGTCCATTCTATGCCTCGATGTGCGGATCAGCTCGGAAAACCTGGTGGAGTCCCTGGGCTACTGCGTGACGGCACCCTATATGACCATGCGGATCGCCAGGGTGACGAGACGGGATTTTGACGGCAATATCAGGACCGTGGCCACGGTAGACCAGGGAAGTGCCGGCAGCATTGAAGACAATTTCGTACAGGATGCACAAAAGCTGGTATGCAAGGACAGGCAGGAAGCCATGGAAGCGGTAAAAAACGGAAAGGCCGATGCCGCTTTTGTGTATTACTATACGGCACAGGAGTATGTGAACAGAGACATAAGCGGCGTGCTGACCTATACCCTGATGGATCAGACTGCCTATTCCTACCGTATCCTGGTCACGGATAAGGCAAGCCATGCACTGGCAGGCATATTGACGAAGTGTATCTATGCCATGCCGGAGGATGAGATCGAAAACATCGCCGCGCAGTATACGGCTTACAAGGCAGAGGACCTGACCCCTTTGATGGTGGCACAGATGCATCCGCTGGCTGTCTTTGCGCTGATCGCCGTTCTGGCCGGTTTGGTGGTCTTTCTGCTGCTGCTGGTCTGGAAGATCGGAAAGATGCGGAAGGCGGCCCTGGAGGATGCGGAAAAGATGAGCATGATGGCCCGCGAGGCCCAGGCGGCCAGCCGCGCGAAAAGTACCTTCCTCTCCAGTATGTCCCACGATATCCGCACGCCTATGAACGCTGTCATCGGCTATACTTCCCTGGCTGCGGCCCATATTGACGACAGGGAGCAGGCTCTGGACTATCTGAAGAAGATAGCCACGTCCGGGCAGCACCTGATGGCATTGATCAACGATATCCTGGATATGAGCCGGATCGAGAGCGGACGGATGCATCTGGAAGAAAAGAGGGTGCACCTTCCGACCCTGGTGGATGACCTTTGCACCATCAATCAGGTAAATATCAGCGCCAAACAGCTGAAACTGCTTGTGGATACCAGGGAGATCACAGATGAGGATGTCATGGCAGATCCCCTGCGGCTTAATCAGATCCTGATGAATATTCTCTCCAATGCCATCAAGTATACCCCGGCGGGAGGAACGATCCGCTTTTGCATCATCCAGAAAGGTGCAGCGCAGGACGGCTTCGCGGATTACGAATTCCGTATCAGGGACAGCGGCATCGGCATGAGCCGGGAATTCCAGGCGCATATTTTTGAGGAGTTTTCCAGAGAGGAGATCTCGTCGGTGAACGGGATCCAGGGAACCGGGCTGGGGATGTCCATCGCCAAGAGTCTGGTGGATATGATGGGCGGCACGTTGTCTGTGGAAAGTGAGCCCGGAAAGGGAAGCGAATTTGTGGTTTCCCTCCGATTGGCGGTATGTGATAATAAGACGGGCAGCAAAGAGACGCCCCGGCTCCGGGACGGCAGTGGACTGGCGGCAGATGTGGATACGAATACCTGCCTGCGTACCGGCACCGGACAAAGGAAGAGAGGGAGAATACTTCTGGCAGAGGACAATGCGCTGAATCAGGAAATCGCAGTGACCATACTGGAGGACAGAGGATTTATGGTAGACACGGCAGAGGACGGAACCGCTGCGGTCAACAAGATCAAAAATGCAGAAAAAGGGCAGTATGACGTGATCCTGATGGATATCCAGATGCCGAACATGGATGGCTATGAAGCCGCCAGAGAGATCCGGGCACTGGATGATCCTGTCAGGTCATCCATCCCCATCATTGCCATGACGGCCAATGCCTTTGAGGAGGATCGCCGGAAGGCAATGGAGGCAGGGATGAACGGGCATATTGCCAAACCGATCGATATGGAAATTCTGGAGGAAACCCTGATAGGTATCTGGGAAAAACAGGACGATGAATAAAAAAATGACAGAAAAACAGCGAAAGGGCCTGGGAAAGGCCTGCACCGCCCTGCTGGCAGCGGGGATGCTCGCGGCTTCGGCCATGATGCTGGCCGGATGCCAGCCGCAGAAAGAGACGACAAAGGACAAGGCAGAGAACCAGGCAGAGAACACCGAAGGGATCATCAGGGTGGGCATCGATAAATTTGATCCCTACAGCTATCTGGATATCAACGGAGAATATGCAGGCATTGATGTGGAGCTGGCGAAGCAGGCCTTTGGCAGGCTGGGCTACGAGCCGGAATTTCAGATCATTGCCTGGGAGGATAAGGACGACTATCTGGAGGACGGCACCATTGACTGCATCTGGAGCTGCTACTCCATGACAGACAGAGAAGAGAAATACGAGTGGGCAGGTCCCTATATGTACAGCCGCCAGGTGGTGGCGGTGCGTGCCGACAGCGATATCTGGTCACTGGCGGACTTAGAGGGGAAAAGAGTGGCGGTTCAGGCCACCACAAAGGCGGAGAATCTCTTTCTCCATGTGATAGATTCCCCCCTTCCCAAGGTCAGAGCGGTCAACAGCTTCGGTACCACGGAGGAGATCTATTCCATGCTGCGAAAGGGCTATGTGGATGCCATCGCCGGGCACGAGGCGCTGATCGCCAAGCTCACAGGCAACGGCACAGAGGCCTACAGGATGCTGGAGGAGAGCCCCTATATGTCAGAGATCGGGGTAGCCTTTGCCAAGGGAACCCATGAGGAGCTGGCAGGAGAGCTGACAGAAGTGCTGGAGGAGATGAAGCAGGACGGCACCATAGGAGAGATCGCGCAGAAGTACGGCCTGGATCCGGAAAAGACCGTATGGGGAGGACAGACAGATGAGAAGTAAGAAGATACAAAAGGGCTTCAGTCTGCTCCTTCCGATCGTACTGGTGGTGATGGGGATCGCCATATTTACATTCTTTCAGGGCTTTGACCGCAATAACCTGAAACATACGCTGGAAGAGACCATTTCCTTTACCAAGCTGCGGATAAACCGTTATGACATATTCCGGACAAACGACCAGGTCAAGAGTCTGGTGCGGCTTCTGGACAAAACCACGGAGCTGAGCGAGGATCTGGCAGAAAAGGGCGCCCCGGATACACAGGTGCTGGATCAATATGCCGACGAGCAGAGATTAAGCGGCATTCTGGTACTGGACGAAAATCTGCAGGTGGCGGCAAAGACCTTGCAGGATACCGATGCGCTGGATCTTTGGGAGGACATGATACAGACCGTCTATGTCAGCGACATCGTCAGCTATCCGGAGAAAACCTATACCACGAGGATGACTATCAACGGGAATATCTATGATTTTGCGGCAGTGGGCCGAAAGGATGCAGCCGGGATCGTGATCACCTATCTGAAGAAGGACGAGATCAGTGCGGTATACGGCGATCTGACGCTGGATACCTTATTTGCGGATTTTCCTTTTGAAATGAACGGCGTCGTGGTGGTCTGCGACGAGGACCGGGTGGTCAGCAGCAATCGGTCGAGACTGGTAGGAAAGTCAGTGGAGGAATGCAGCGGGCTTTATCAGGGGACCTTTCATCCGGATTCGGATGCCATCGTCCGGCTTAGATCGGAGCAGGGCACCTGGTACGGAAAGCGGGATGCCACGGAGAATTATACGGTCTACATGTTTTTCCCGGGCTCTCAGGTGTTTATGCGCAGAAACATCGTATGCGGCATCTACATCCTGGTAGCTGTCGTCATCTGCCTCATACAGATGCTGGGGAAAAGCAAGGTCGAAAAGGCGGCGCTGGCAAGAGAGCAGAAGCGTCTGCGGATCATCAATGCCATCGGACGCGCGTATTCTACCATCATGCTGATGGACCTGCAGACCCGGAAGGTGGAGATCGTGAAAGGTATCGAGGCGGCCGGTGTCCTGGACGGAGAAAACGGCTTTCAGCAGTCTGTCTGGGAGGCCTATGTGGAGGAACAGATCGCAGCGCCCTACCGCAGGGCTTATCTGGAGCACCTGAATATGGATACCGTGGTGGAGAGGCTGCAGGAAAATCCCTCTCTTACCTGCACGGTACAGAGGATGGACGGCAGCTGGATCCTATGCCTGATCGTTCCCCAGCGGTATGACCGGGACGGCAATATCGATGCGGTCCTGCTGGCCACCAGAGATGTGACAGCGGAGAAGCAGCATGAAATGGAGCAGGATGCGGCGCTGCGGCACGCACTGGCAGCCGCCGAGCATGCCAGCAAGGCCAAGACCGTATTCCTCAACAATATGTCCCACGATATACGGACGCCTATGAATGCCATCATCGGCTTTACCGCTCTGGCTGTCAGCCATATCGACAACCAGGAGCATGTGCTGCAGTATCTGAAAAAGATCAATACCGCCGGCAAGCATCTTTTAAGCCTGATCAACGATGTGCTGGATATGAGCCGCATCGAAAACGGAAGCGTAAAGATCGAGGAGACAGAGGTACATCTGCCGGATGTGCTCCACGACCTGCGGGCCATCATCCAGGGCAATATCGGGGCAAAGCAGCAGGATCTGTATATCGATACCCAGGATGTGGTGCATGAGGACATTCTGACCGACAAGCTTCGCCTGAATCAGATTCTTTTGAACATCATCAGCAATTCCGTGAAATTCACACCGGTGGGCGGCATGATCAATGTGCGGGTGACCGAGCGGCCGTGTCAGAAGCCGGGCTATGCCACCTATGAGTTTAAGATCCGGGACAACGGCATCGGCATTGACGAGAAATTTCAGACCCATATCTTCGATTCCTTTGCGAGAGAGAAGACGGTCACGGAAAGCGGCATCCAGGGCACCGGTCTGGGCCTTGCCATCGTAAAGAATATCGTGGATATGATGGAGGGAACCATCACCTTAAACAGCGAAAAGGGAAAGGGTTCGGAGTTTACCGTTACCCTGGACTGCAGGATTTCGGGAGAGGCCGTGCAGTATGACCCGATCCCGGAACTGAAGGGCACAAGGGCCCTGGTGGTGGATGACGACGCCGATACCTGCATGAGCGTATGCAAGATGCTGCGCAAGATCGAGATGCAGGCGGACTGGACCACCACCGGCAAGGAAGCGGTGATGCGTGCCAGGGAGGCCTGGGAGGAGAGCAGGGCATTTTCCGCCTATATCATCGACTGGATGATGCCGGATATGAACGGCATCGAGACCGTGCGGAGGATCCGCAGGGTGATCGGGGATGATACGCCTATTATTATCCTCACCGCCTATGACTGGACGGACATCGAAGAGGAGGCAAGGGAGGCCGGCGTGACGGCCTTTGTGGCGAAGCCGCTCTTTATGTCGGAGCTGCGTAAGGTGCTGAGCAATCCGGTCCCCGTACAGAAAAAGAAAGACAAAAAGCAGGCAGAGAACCGGCATGAGGGAAGAAAGATCCTTCTGGCAGAGGACAATGCGCTGAACCGGGAGATCGCCGTGACCATTCTGGAAGAGGCCGGCATGAAGGTGGATGCCGTAGAGGACGGCACGGATGCCGTGGAGCGGATGGCGTCCGCATCAGAGGATCAGTACGACCTGATCCTCATGGATATCCAGATGCCGCGGATGGACGGCTATACCGCCACCCGGGAGATCAGGACCCTGGATAATAACAGAAAGGCGAATATCCCTATCATCGCCATGACCGCCAACGCCTTTGAGGAGGACCGCAAAAAAGCCTTCGAGGCCGGCATGAACGGTCATATCGCCAAGCCCATCAGCATCAAGGCGATTCTGGAGACGCTGGATGAGATATTCCGGGAAGCATAAGGCGCGGGTTTCCCCCGCCGCTATGGAATGAGGCAGAGATGGACAGACATACACTGAATAAAATGGCAACGAGAGAGCAGCTCAATAAGGCTATCGTGCTGACGGCGCCGCCTGTGTGGCTGGCCATTGCAGGGGCTTTTCTCATTCTGGCGGTCCTGGGTGTCTGGGCCTTTGCGGGAGAGCTTCCTTACAGCACTGACGTGAGCGGCATTTACATTGACGACGAGGGCCTTAGCGATATCTATGCGGGCACAGACGGCATCGTCAGCGAAATCCTGGTGGATGAGGGAGACCGGGTAGAGGAGGGACAGCTCCTCGCCGTGCTGCAGAATACGGAGCAGGAGGCGCAGCTGGCGGATATCGGGCAGCGGATCAAGGCTGTGGAGGAGATGACGCCGGAGAGCGAAAAGGATACCCTGACCGGAGATAATAAGGAACTGGCGCAGCTCAAAAAGAAGGCGCAGGATGCGGGAGAGACCGGGCAGGCGGCAGCCTGGACGGAATTTGATATCCAAAAGGAGGCGCTTTTATACGAACTGAAAAACCGGCAGATGACCATCCTGGACAATGAGGAAAAAAAGAATATTTATGCATCCTGCAGCGGCGAGGTACGGGATGTATGGGCCTCACGGGGACAGCTTCTGACCAAGGGAGCGGAGATCGCGAGTATCGCCCGGTATGACAGCGGCACTTCCCACGTGATCTGCTATGTGCCGCTGTCAGAGGCTAAAAAGATCAAAGAGGGGATGCGTGTGCAGATCTATCCCTCCACGGTAAATAAGCAGGAGTGCGGTCACATCATGGCCACCGTGGAACAGATGGGCTCCTATGCAGCCACTGAGGTGGATATGATAAGACACCTGGACAGCGAATCCCTGGTGCAGGCTTTTGCCGCATTGGGACCGGTGGTGGAGATGCGCTGTGAGCTGGAAAGTGACCCTTCTACCGCCAGCGGCTATCGGTGGTCCAGCACCATGGGCAGCAAAGTGACATTGGAGCCGGGAACCCTGGTGACCGCCACGATCGTGACGGACAGAAAACGTCCTATTGAACTGCTGCTGCCTTATCTGGAGCAGTAGAGACAGAAACAGACACGGGCAGAGCACGGCAAGGCAGACAGGAGCAGCGAGATGGAGACCAGCACAGCAAAAAAAGCAAAGAAAAAACGATCCGGCCCGGGCTGCGTAAAGACTCCCACCGTATTTCAGATGGAAATATCCGAGTGCGGGGCCGCCTCTCTGGCTATGATCCTGCAGTATCACGGCAGATATGTCCCTCTGGAGGAGCTGCGGGTGGAGACAGGCGTCTCCCGCAACGGGTGCAATGCCAAGAATATAGCCCTTGCCGGGGAAAAATACGGCCTGCAGGTCACGGGAAGCTTTCGAGACCTGGACCGCATGGTGCAGAAAGCGGTGCTTCCCTGCATGCTTCACTGGAACGCCTCTCATTTTGTGGTCTTCGAAGGCGTGCGCCGGGGAAAATACTATATCAATGATCCGGCGCAGGGCAGGAGGATCCTCTCCCGAAAGGAGATGGAGGCGGGATACAGCGGCGTGGTGCTGACCATGGTCCCGGGGCCGGACTTTGTGAAAAGCAAAAGCAAAAGGACGCTTTTGAGTTTCGGACTTCGCCGTCTCCGGGGGGAGGAGAAGACGCTGCTGGCGTTATTTCTCATAGGACTTTGCCTGATCGCGCCGGGGATCCTGTCTTCTGTCTTTCCCCAGATCTTTCTGGACGAGGTCCTGGGAGACGGGGAGTATTCCTGGATGGGAGGACTCCTGCTCCTGATGCTGTGCACCGCTCTTTTTCGGGGCTATTTTTATTACCTGAAAGAACGGACGCAGCTTTTGCTGCAGGGGAAGATGACCCTGCTGTCCTCCGACGAGATGCTGGCCCATATGCTGCGGCTTCCCATGCAGTTTTTTGAGCAGCGCTTTGCCGGAGACCTGGTGCAGAGAGTGAGCAGCAATACGGCGGTATGCAGTTTCCTCGCCGGGAAGCTGGTGGGACTGGCCATCAGCCTGGTGACTTCGGTGGTCTATCTGCTGCTGATGCTGCAGTACAGCGGGATCATGACCCTGGTGGCTGTTTCCTTTATGGGACTGTCCATGCTGCTGATCTGGTACTGCGCCGGGAGGATCAGTATCCGGACGCAGAAATACACGCAGGATCTGGGGAAGCTGGTGGGGAACCTCTACTGCGCCCTCACCGTAAGTGATTCCATCAAGGCAGCGGGAGCGGAAAATGAATACACCGGCAAGCTGCTGGGATACTATGCCATGGTCAATGCCTCGGACCAGGAGCTGGAGTCCATACAGAGAAAGCTGGAGGTGGTGCCCTCGGCCCTGGAGCTGTTCAATCGGATCCTGCTGCTGCTCATAGGAAGCACCATGGTGATCCGGGGCACCCTATCCACCGGTATGGTGGTGGCTTTCACCGGATTTCTGGCTTCCTTTTCCCAGCCCTTCGCAGAGGTGGTGGACTTTATCCGCAGCATCAGCCAGGTCAGAAATGACATGAGCCGTGTGGAGGATATCATGAAATATCCGGAGGATGAGACCCTGCGGCCGGCAGATGTTTCCCCGGATTTTCCTGCGGGCAGGCTAAAGGGAGAGATCGAGCTGCGGGATATCACCTATGCCTACGGCAAGCTGGATAAGCCCTTTATCCGGAAATTCAGTTGCCATATAGAGCCGGGCAAGTCCGTGGCACTGGTAGGGGCCAGCGGCTCCGGCAAATCCACGGTAGCCAAGATGATCAGCTCCCTGTATCAGCCCTGGAGCGGTGACCTGCTCTTTGACGGCGTTCCCGTCCGGGAGATCCCGGAGGCGGTGCTCCATGCCAGTATCTGCGTGGTATCGCAGAATGTGTCCCTTTTTAAGGGCAGCATCTATGACAATATATGCTTATGGAACAGTCAGATCCGTCAGGAGGATGTGATCGTGGCGGCCAAGGATGCCTGCATCCACGAGGAGATCACCACCAAGCCCGCGGCTTACGATTATCAGATCAATGAAAGCGGCACGAATCTGTCCGGGGGACAGCGTCAGCGCATCGAGATCGCCAAGGCGCTGGTGGCAGATCCTTCCATCCTGGTGCTGGACGAGGCCACCAGCGCCCTGGATACCGTCACCGAAAAAACGATCCTGGATAATCTCCGGAAAAGGCACTGCACCTGCGTCATCGTAGCCCAGAGACTTTCCACCATACGGGACTGCGACGAGATCATCGTCATGGATAAAGGCAGGATCGCAGAGCGGGGGACCCATGCGCAGCTCATGGCCATGCATGGAAAATACGAAAAGATGGTGCAGAATGGATAAGGACAAACGGAAAAACAATACAGCGGCAGATCTGCAGAGACAACGGCTGGTACTGCTGGGCTCCCCCTTTCGCCGGGAGGACGTGCCCTACGGCAGTTACCACAGCGGCCATCCTCTTTACGATACCATGGCTGCGCTGTGCGAAGTGATGAAGATCAGGATCTGTTCCTACCAGTCTCTGGAGGCCGGCTACGGGGAGGCATATACGGCCTATGACATCGCCCGGATGTCCCATTTTACCCTGCGGGAGATCGCGCTGGAGTCTGGATGGTATAAGAAGGACGGCGGTGCCTTTCTCGGATATGTAAAGGGGGAAAACGGAGAGGAAAAACGTCCGGTACTCCTGGTGCCGGGAAGACACCGATACATGCTCTATGACCTGACCGGGGAAAGCGCCGTAAAGGTAACCGGACAGGTGGCTAAGACCATAGAGGCGGCGGGTTTTATGGTATACCGGCCTTTAAAGGACGGCAGGCTTACCTTTCGGGACATTCTCGCCTATGCCCTTGCGGCCCTTCGGGGGCACGATCTTGTGACCATTGCGCTGCTGTCGGCTTTGTCGGTGCTCATCGGCTTTCTGCTTCCTCTTCTGACGGGGCTTTTGTTTGACAGACTGATCCCCCTGGCAGATACCGATGCAGTCTGGGAGATCGGCACGGTCTTTGCCGCCGCCGCCCTGGGCAATCTGTTCTTTCTGATCGTCCGCAATCTGGCTATGATGCGGGTGTCAAAAGGGATGGAGTATGCCGTGATCAGCGGCACCATGGACCGCCTGGTACATCTGCCCCAGAATTTCCTGAGCCGATACGGCAGTGCGGATCTGGTGGGCAGAGTGATGGGACTGGCGGGCGTGATCCCGTCTGTGACAAACGGCTTTTTTTCCGCTGTACTGGGATTGTTCTTTGCTGTATTTTACGGGGGACTGATGTTTGCCTGGGGAAGTGCACTGGCAGGTCGGGCCATCGCAATGGTGCTTTTGACTTCTTTGGTCATCCATATCTTCGGCTATCAGAGGCTGCGCTGGGAGAGGGAAAAACTGGAGCAGAGCAACCGGGCCGGCGCAGTGCTGTACCAGTATCTGTCCGGCATTATGAAGGTCAGACTCTCCGGCATCGAGGAAAGGACCCTGCTGGAATACCAGAAGCAGAACACGGCGGCCGTCAGAAGTGAGATGAAGAGCACGAAATTTGCCAATATGGCAGAGACGGTCTATGAGGCTGCCCAGATCCTGTACCCCTGCGTGCTTTACTACGCGATCCTGCGCGGACAGATCTCGATTACCGTGGGACAGTTCAGCGCCTTCAGTACGGCCTTCGGCATGTTTTCCGCCTCCGCCTCTCAGGTGTTTAACTTCCTTCTGGTGCTGGGGGGAGCGATCCCTGCCTTCCAGCGGGCCGGGATCATCTACGAGGAGGAGACAGAGCAGGGAAAAATGACAGGAGGCGCCGGTCGGATCCAGGGCAATATCGAGGCGGACCATCTGGTATTCTGCTATGAGGGAGAGCAGAAACCGGTTTTAAAGGATGTGTCCTTTAAGATCCCGGCAGGCAGCTTTGTGGGCATTGTAGGGACCAGCGGCTGCGGCAAGTCTACACTGCTGAAGTGCCTGCTGGGATTTGAACAGCCCCAGAGCGGCAAGATCTACTATGACAACCGGGACATCAATACCCTGGACAAGCAGGAGCTGCGCAGGCAGCTCGGGGTCGTGCTGCAGGAAGGCAGGCTCAGCAGCGGCACCATATACTCCAATATCGAGATCGCGGTACCGGGCATCGAACCGGAAGAGGTAGAGGCGCTGATGGAGGAAGTGGGCATGCGGGAGGATATCCGGCAGATGCCCATGGGGATCTTTACAGAGGTGTCCGAGCTGGGAGGGACCATTTCCGGCGGACAGCAGCAGCGGATCCTGATCGCCAGAGCACTGGCCAACCGTCCGTCTGTCCTCTTCTTTGATGAGGCCACCAGTGCCCTTGATAATGTGGCGCAGGAAAAGGTCTGTGAGAGCATGGAAAAGCGGCAGATCACCCGGGTGATGATCGCCCACAGACTCTCTACTGTGAAAAACTGCGACAAGATCCTGGTGATGCAGGACGGCAGGATCACCGAGCAGGGAAATTATGAGGAACTGATGGCACAAAAGGGGCTCTTCTGGCAGCTGGCAAGGCGGCAGCAGGCGTAGAGGCGCCGCTGCGGAAAGGTAAATATGACAGAACGGGAAATAGAACTTCTGGGGAAGACCAATGAGGAAATGGGGCAGGAGGAAGTGCAGCGGATCTGCCGGGGGATCGCCCGGTTTAAAAGAGGACTGGAGATGCTCTACCTGCTGCCGGAAGCCAAGGAGCAGATGCAGAAAGAGCCGCAGACGTATCTGGCTGGTTACGGTCTGGAGAATCTGGATGCCGATGAGCTTCTGATGGTAATGGACAGGACCAGACAGAAAGAGCTGCAGGAGAGGATGACGACGCCTGCAGGATTACAGAAGACGTCGGAGGCGCTGTACAGATATCAGCAGTTTGTGGGCAATAAGCTGTATCTGCGCGATCAGATGCGGGAAGTATACTGCGTGCCCTCCAATGAACGGGCAAAGAACTGGAGAGCGCGGCAGATCCAGCGCTGCAATGGAGCATTGGGAGGAGTTAATGAGGCCTTCATTCACGATGTCATGAATTTTGAACTCACCAGCGGCTGCTCCGTGGGCTGTCCCTTCTGCGGCGTGGGCGCCAGAAAGCTGCAGAAGATCTATCGCTATACGCCGGCCCATGCAGAGGAATTCCGGCAGATCCTGCAGGCGGCCAGGAAGATCCTGGGAGAGGCGGCCGGCCGGGGAACGCTGTATCTGGCTTCGGAAGCACTGGATAATCCGGACTATGAGCAGTTTGAGGCAGCTTTCTATCAGGAGTTCGGGGTGCTCCCTCAGATCACCACGGCCATCCCGCTGCGGGATGCCGCAAGGACGCATGCCCTGCTGCAGGAATTATATATGAAAAAAAGCTTTATCCACCGGTTTTCCCTGCGCAGCCTCGAGGAGGCCCGGAATGTGCTGGCGGAGTTTACCCCGGATGAGCTGCTGCGGGTAGAGCTTCTGCCCCAGTATCCCGAGGCACCGGGATTCGTGCCCTATACCATCGCAGGCCGGGAACTGGAAAAAAAGCTGGAGGCCGGAGAGGAGATCCCGGAGCAGCCCGGCAGCATCTGCTGCGTGGACGGCTTTGTGGTGAATCTGGCCGAGAAGAGTATCCGCGTGATCACGCCCTGCCGGGCGGACGCCAGGCACCCCGATGGCGTGGCCGGACCGGAAATGGTTTATTTTAAGACGGCAGAGGACTTTGCCCTCTGTCTGCAGAATATGATCGATACTTATATGGTCAATGAGCTGCCCCGCACACAGCCTCTGGGATTTTATGACTACTATGAGCGCAGGAAGGTGCAGGGAAAGGACGCCCTGGTCAGCCGTCACGGCGGTCATACGCTGCAGCTTGCAAAGCTGCAGGGAACAGGCATGATAGAGACGGTGGAGCTCTTGCTGGAAGGGAAATATACCAAGCGGGAGATCGCCCGTATAGTCACGGAGAAAACAGGAGCAGAGCCGGCACAGATCTACTGGTATCTAAATCAGCTGTGGAAGCTGGGAATGATCCGGGATACGGTTTTATTTCCGGAATGAGGACAGAGATTGTCAGCAGATCGACATTGTATTTCGAAGGGCGTTCTGCAGCATAGCTGCGCAGAAAAGAGGATAAAATGAGCAGTCGGTTTTTTGAGGAAGAGGATCTGCACACCGTAGCGCAGATCAAGCGTTTTATGGAAAAGATCACCATGGTTCCCGGCGCAAGGGAGGCCTACGAGGAGAATCCGGCCCGGTTTCTGCAGGAAAACGGGATCCCTTTTTCCCGGGAGGAGCTGCAGTACGAGATGGAGGATCCCCTGGACCTTCGCTCTGCGAGGGCCGTTCATCCGGGAAGTGCCATAGAGAAGTATCTGGCCTATAATCGGCAGAAACTGGACTGGCGGGATGAGATGCGGGCTATTTCGGCGCCTTCTGATCCCACCATGAAAAAGTGGAGAGAGCGGCAGATCATCCGGTGTGAGGGAGCCTTCGGCTACCGAAATCATTCCTATATTCACACGGTTCTGACGCTGGAGTTGACCGAGGGGTGTTCCGTGGGCTGTGCCTACTGCGGCCTGAATGCAGGGAAGCTCACCGGGATCTACCGTGCCACACCGGAGCATCTGCAGGAGTGGCGAGAGATCCTGGAGTCCGCTAGGGAGATCATGGGAGAAGGCGCCGGATGCGGTACCTGCTACTATGCCACAGAGCCGCTGGATAATCCGGACTATGAGCAGTTTGCAGCGGTTTACCGGCAGGTGTTCAGCAGATTCCCCCAGGTCACCACGGCGGCTGCACTGCGGGATAAGGAGCGGACGAGAGCACTTCTTAAGGAGATGACAAAGGCAGGGGATACCATCTATCGCTTTTCGGTGCAGTCCCTTGAGCAGCTCCGGGAGATCTGGGACAGCTTTACCCCGGAGGAGCTGATCCTGACAGAGCTGCTGCCCCAGTATCCCGAGGCACCGAAAAGCCACTTTGTAAAGTCCGGACGAAACGGCGGCGAGGCCGGGGATGAGGATTTTGAGGGAACCATCTCCTGCGTCAGCGGTTTTGTGGTCAATATGCAGACGCATACCATCCGGCTGGAGACACCGGTGCCCGCATCCCGCCTGCATCCTACCGGAGAGGCGATCCTGGCCAGGGCGCACTTTGACGGACCGGCAGACTTTGCCGAAAAGACAGCGGTCATGATCCGGGATCATATGAAGCTGCTCATGAGCCCTAGGGAAAGGGTGCAGCTTTATCCATATTTCGACTATGAAATCACGGAGCAGTATGCTAAGATTATCAGTAAGGAACAGTACGTGATCACCTATGAAAGACCGGAAGAAATTCAGGCCATGAAGGAACTGCTTCCCCTTTTAAAAGAGGGCAATATGACCAGAAGGGAGCTGGTGGCCCGCCTGCAGAAGGATCCGGCCAGGTGGGGCGCAGAGCCGGCATTTCTCTTCAGCTTTCTGAATTTTTACTGGAAGCAGGGACTGCTGGTAGATCACGATATCTATCCGGAATAACGCACAGAAAGAGACATTCCATGCAGGTCGTCCGGACCGGCATACCATAGAGCCGTGCGGCAAAATTACGGCGAATATCCGAATCATGTGCGGACAGAAATATTCGGGCAGAACGAAAGAGAGCAGTACACCGCAGTACACACCTGCGGTCGCAGATAAGGAATGAACATAATAACAGCAAAAAGGAGGACGGGTATGGCAGATTTAAATGAGGTGAAGCTGGCGATGGGTGAGATCTATTCGCAGTGCTGGGATTCAGAGGAGTTTAAGAAGAGCTTTATCGAGAACCCCAAGAAGATCCTGGAAGAGTATGGTGTTCCCTATGATGATGCCAAGGAGTTCCGTGTCATCGAGGCACCGGCCAAGACCATGCTGTATGTGCTGCCCTATGAGGGTGTCAAGGAGGCCATGAAGGCGATCAGCGACGGACTGATGACCAACGTAAAGGATGTAGAGGACGGAGAGGCCAAGCAGATCATTCCCGAGGGATGGTCCTTGCAGTTCGTACAGAATACAGAGGATGTGAGCTACATCGTTATTCCCAATTCCCCGGAGAATATGACCCCCGAGGAGCTGGAGATGATCAACGGCGGATGCGGCTTCCTGGGAATCGTTCTGATCTCCGGTTTCATTGTGGCGGCAGGCGCGATCATTATGACAGGCGCTGCTATCATTTCTGCAGCCGCTGTGGTAGCTGCTGTGGAGACCGTCGGCGGTATTCATTGCGTACTGGGCTAAGCGGTATGATCAGATAGAGCGACATGGATGCAGCAGTGTTCTTCACTGCTGCATTTTTATGGAAAGTACGAAGGGCTGCCGTGAATGCCGCAGCTGTTGTCTATGGTGCGCACATCGGAGAGTTCGGATGAAGGGCCTTATGGAATGATGCGAAAGAGATTCTTGTGATAATCGATGAGGCCGTCTTTTTTCATTTTGCCCAGCTCCTTGGAGAGTGCAGTGCGGTCCAGATTGAGGTAATCGGCCAGCTGCTGCCGGTCAAAGGGAATGGTGAACTGCCTGCTGTGCTTCTGGAGAGAGACAGCGTTTAAGTAGGACATGACCCGGCCGCGGATGGTTTTCGGCGCCGTGTGAAAGCTTCTGCCGGAAAGGGCCAGATTCTTGTGGGCGGAGAGCACCAGCAGATTGGAGATGAACTTCATCATCCACGGGGGATTGCTTTTCTGCAGATGTTGCAGACTGCCGATCTTTAAAAAGAGGATGCGGCAGTCTTTGCTGGCAGCGGCCGTTACCAGCATAGGTTCTGTCGGCAGGAGGGCATAGGTTTCTGCAAAAAAGTGTCCGGTTCCCACACTGCTTAAGATCGTCCGGTTTCCCCATGCGTCATCGCTTTCTATGGTGACACTGCCTTCCATTACCAGACCGATCCGGTCAGTGGTTTCTCCTGCGCGGAGAATACAGTCTCCCTTTCGGAAATCCTGCTCTTTTGCACAGAAAAACTGCAGAGAATCAGAAATCTCTTCTTCCTTCATATCGCGAAACAATGTAGTGCTTTCCAGAAAATCTGTATTCATGCGTGCAGTCTCCTTTCTGATCATCGGAGGTTCCTCAAAAACGCAGCTAAGACCATCTCATCTTATCATAAAACCATGCCTAAAATGTGGTGATAACCACATATTTTTTTTAATGCTTGTATTAGAATAATGGCATAAGCAAAGAACGCAAGATTAAAAGAAATGTCTTTTTGTCGTTTCTTTAGGAGATTCGCCTTCGCGAAATTCTCCTCAGGCTGCCGATATGGGCAGTCAGCAAAGAAAGAGGTAAAGATGGTTAGAAAGATTATTCGCATTGATGAAGAAAAGTGCAACGGCTGCGGACTTTGTGCCAATGCATGTCATGAAGGTGCCATTGATATCATTGACGGCAAGGCAAAGCTGGCACGGGAGCATTTCTGTGACGGCTTTGGAGACTGTCTCCCTAACTGTCCCACAGGGGCCATCAGCTTTGAAGAGCGGGAGGCGCCGGAATATGACGAGGCAGCAGTGAAGGCAGCACAGAAGAAAAAGCAGGAGGAAAAGAAAATGGAAGAGAAGACCATGTCTCCCTTCGGAGGATGTCCCGGATCACGCATGATGCAGTTTAAGAACCACATGGAAGAGGAAAACGAAGAGACGGCATCTGCGGGGACAGAGAACAGAAGATCTGTATCACGCCTGGCCCAGTGGCCCTGTCAGATCAAGCTGGTGCCGGAACAGGCTCCCTTCTTTGACGGCGTAAAGCTCCTGATCGCGGCAGACTGCACGGCCTATGCCTATGCCAATATGCATGAGGAGTTCATGAGGGGAAAGACCACCATCATCGGCTGTCCGAAGCTGGATGATATCGATTATTCCGAAAAGCTCACAGCCATCATTCGTGACAACGACATAAAGAGCGTGACCATCGTGCGCATGGAGGTTCCCTGCTGCGGCGGCCTGCAGCGGGCAGCGGAAAATGCCCTCCGGGAAAGCGGAAAGTTCATTCCCTGGCAGGTGGTGACGATCTCACGGGATGGAAGAATTCTGGATTAAACGCTAAAAACTTCAGCCATTCATTCCTCGGTGTATAGACCGGGGAGTGAATGGCTGAAATTTTATATATTCCGGTGAATGGACAGGAAATTAAGAAGGTATTTCATAGAAGTCAGGCTTTTTAGTATTCAAGAACAAACAAAAACAAGAGCATTGTGGTATGATTTAATTGAAGTACAAAGGTCAGCCGATTGCGGCAGAAAGAGGCAGATATGAAGAGAGTAGAACAGTTCTTAAAGGAAGCAGGCACCTATTATCTGGCAACCGTGGAAGGAGATCAGCCGAGAGTACGTCCCTTCGGCACAGCGCATATTTTTGAGGATAAGCTGTATATTCAGACAGGCAAGGTAAAGGATGTATCCAAACAGATCCATGCCAATCCAAAGGTGGAGATCTGTGCTTTCAAGAACGGCGAATGGCTGCGCGTAGCAGGAGAGCTCGCAGAGGATGAGAGAGTAGAGGCAAAGCAGTCCATGCTGGATGCCTATCCTTCTCTGCAGAAAATGTATGCCGCAGATGACGGCAATACAGAGGTATTTTATTTTAAGAATGCCACGGCGACCTTCAGCTCCTTTGCCCATGAGCCGGAAATTGTGAAGTGGTAGAAGGCTTTCCGATAAAATTAGCCGCTTACTGCAGCAGAAGGGAAGAAAAGTGCAGATGAAGGTTCTTGTATTTGGGGCATTGAACATTGACTATGTGTATGAAGTGGAGCATTTCGTGCAGCCGGGGGAGACCATTTCATCAGGGGGATTACAGCTGGGCTGCGGCGGAAAGGGCATGAATCAGTCCATTGCCTTTGCTAGGAGCGGCGCGGATACCTGGCACGCAGGAGCAGTGGGAGATCACGACAGCGACATGCTGCTCCGGGGACTGGAGGATGCGGGTGTCCATACAGAGCTGGTGCGGAAAAAGGAGTCCCTAAGCGGTCATGCCATCATCCAGCGGACACCGGAGGGGGAAAATAACATCATCCTGTTCGGCGGGGCCAACCAGATGATCACCAGGGAGGATGTGGATGAGGCACTTTCCCACTTTGCCGGGGGCGATTACATCATCCTGCAGAATGAGATCAGTGAGATCCCCTATATCGTGGAGCAGGCTCATGCACGAGGCATGCATATCGTATTAAATCCCTCTCCCATGGATGAGAAGATCTTCAAAATGCCGCTGGAAGTCGTGGATTACCTGATGCTCAATGAAGTAGAGGGCGGCGCGCTCAGCGGCCTGGAGAACGCATCCCACGAGGAGATCTTAGAGAAGCTGGTGGAGAAATTCCCCAAGGCCCGGATCATCCTCACCCTGGGAAAGGAAGGTTCTCTCTATGGATACAAAGAGGAGAGATACCGGCAGCCGGTATATCCCGTCAAAGCCGTGGATACCACAGCCGCCGGTGATACCTTTACCGGATACTTCATGGGCGCCGTGATAGCAGGAAAGAGTGTACAGGAAGCACTGGAAACGGCGTCCAGGGCTTCTGCCATCGCCGTGAGCAGAAAGGGTGCAGGAGCATCCATTCCGACAGCGGCAGAGGTGGGCGCATATAACGGGAACGATTGAATTTATATACAATGCAGATTATAATTTATTGTAACTGTTCAGAGCCAGGCAAATTTGCAAAATGAGCGAGTAATGCTTGCATTAACGAGCTTATTTTTGCAAATTTATCTGGCGAGAACGCCGCATGAGCAAAAGGAAAGCTGCGCAGCAGCGATTTTGCGAATGGGGCTCTGAACAGTTACAATTTATTCATGGGAGACGGGGGTAACGGCATCCATGGGGTTACAGCGGAGAATTCGCCTTCGCGAAATTCTCCTTAGGCATTATGAGGTTTGAATGATTGATTTAAAAGAAATACTGATGGCAAACGGGATCACCATGCTGATGACATGGTTTCTCCTGGTTTGCAGACGCAAAAACAGAGAAAATGTCCATGCGGAGGACAGGATCTTTGACGGCATGATACTGGTGAATCTGCTGGGATCCATGTTTGAGACCCTGTCCTTTCTGATAGACGGCGTGGCTTTCCCCGGCGGCAGACAGCTCAATTACATCGCCAACAGCTTTTGCTTTGCGGGCACCGTGAGCATCGGACTGCTGTGGTGTCTGTATGTGGATCTGCATATCTACCGCAACTACAAACGGACGATCCGCAAGGCCAGATTCGTCATGATCCCCTGGGGCATCGAGGCTCTGGCGATCCTGGGCAATCTCTTTGGTACCGGGATTCTGTTTACCTTAACGGCAGACAATGTATATATGCGAAGCCCGGGGGCGGTTTTAGGCTATGTCACCCTGCTGTTTTATTTTGCCTACAGTGTCTACCTGGTCTATCACTCCAAGAGACAGGGACGAAACCTGAACTTCTTCCCGGTGCTGTACTTCGTGCTGCCCTGTCTGGCAGGTGTCCTGATCCAGCTGCTGTGCTACGGCATCACCTCCTCCTGGGTCATGGTCACCACGGCCATCATCTTTGTACAGCTGCAGTCCTATGCGGAAAATATGTACATGGATGAACTGACCGGCCTCTATAACAGGCGCTACTTTAATGCCGTGCTGTCAAAAAGGGAGAATGCAGACAGACATCCTCTGTACGGCATCATGATGGATATCAACGATTTTAAAAAGGTCAATGATACCTTCGGTCACAGCGTGGGAGACCTAGCCCTTCGCAGGATGGGAGACATCCTTTTCCGCTCTGTCCCCGATGGGGGCATCGCCATCCGCTATGCAGGAGATGAGTTCGTGGTCCTGCTGCCGGATGGAACGAAGGAAGACGTCATCGCCGCCATGGAGGAGATCGAAAATAATCTGTCCCGGTTCAATGCCTCCGGCGCGGAAGTCTATACCCTGAGCGTCGCCATGGGCTATACCGGCTGGCACACGCAGGATAATGCCGAGCATTTCCTGATGCGCATGGATGAAAAAATGTATGAAGAAAAGCGCAGGTATCACCAGCAGCAGGAGAAGCAGCATCCGGGAACAAAGATGGATTCTTCGGAAGGAAAAGATAGATATGGAGATCAATAAGAATACAGGAAAATTCGGCGGTGATTTTTTGCTGGGATCCGCCACCGCGGCCCATCAGGTAGAAGGCAACAACGTTCACTGTGATACATGGGTGGAGGAAAATCTGGAGCACTCCATGTATGATGAGCCGTCTCTGGATGCGGTAGACCATTACCACCGCTATGAGGAAGATATCCGGATGCTGGCAGAGGCAGGCCTGAATGCCTATCGTTTTTCCATAGAGTGGGCCCGTATTCAGCCGGAAAAGGACGTGTGGGTCGAAAAGGAAATAGAACACTACAGAAAGGTGCTGGAATGCTGCAGAAAATACGGGGTAGAGCCGGTGGTCACACTGTTTCACTTTACCTCCCCTAAGTGGCTCATCTCCATGGGGGGATGGGAGAACCCCGAGGTGGTGCAGCTGTTTGCTGCATACTGCCGCCGGGTGACCAAGGAGCTGGGAGATCAGATGCACTATGTCTGCACCATGAATGAGGCGAATATGCGGCTGCAGATCGCAGATATCTTAAAGCAGCTGGGGAAAATGGGCAAGACAGAGGAAAAAACAAAGGACAATGTGCAGGTGGGCATCAACCTGGAAAAGAGCAGAATGGAACTGTCCGAGATAGAGGCAGCAAAGGCCTTCGGCCTAAAGGAAGGCGAGATCGCCCATATCTTTGTATCTCCCTGCACGGAGGAAGGGGATCTGCTGGTGATGAAAGCCCATGAGGCAGCAAGGGATGCGATCAAGGATGTCCGCAGTGAGCTGAGAGTCGGCGTGACCCTTACCGTACACGATGTACAGAATCTGGAGGGCGGGGAAAGCTTTAATGATGCGGAATGGGAAAGGGAATTCCTGCACTATCTGCCGTATATAAAAAACGACGATTTTCTGGGCGTGCAGTGCTATACCAGAAAAATCTACGATGCAGACGGAGAAATATATGTGCCGGAGAATGCCCGCCTGACGCAGATGGGGTATGAGGAATACCCGGAGGCCGTGGGGAATGTGCTGCGGCGGATCGCGGAGAGCTTTAAAGGGGATCTCATGGTGACGGAAAACGGCATTGCGACGGATGACGACAACAGCCGGATCCGTTTCATTCAGAAGGCCACGGATTCCGTCAGGGCATGCATGCGGGACGGCCTGCCGGTCAAGGGCTATCTGTACTGGTCCTTATTCGATAATTTTGAATGGCAGAAAGGCTATTCCATGAAGTTTGGACTGGTGGCCGTGGACAGAAAGACCCAGCAGAGATATCCGAAGGAAAGTTTGTATGAACTGGGAAGAATGTGACCATCACCTGCCTGCAGTTTTTCCAATGATGAATTGCCGGGAAAAATCATCAATTTCTCTGCGACAGAGCAGCCAATAGGCAAGGTGATGATCCACATGTTTTCTGCCGCTGATAGCTGCCATAAATATGCAATAGAAAATCCCAGGGGGACTTTCCTCCGGGATTTTTTATTTTACCGGTAATTTAGTCACTGTTGTCGACATGACGTTTTCTTATATTCGCAAAAGTCAGAAAAGAATGAACATTGTATGAAGAAGAGGGAAAAACATGCCAAAACCGTTTGTAAATTGGGGGGGGTAGAGTATAAAATAGAAATAATGCCCGGATACTATGCTTGTGGGACGGCCCAAGGCCAAAGCATAAATCCGTGCATCAATTAAGATATCGTAATCCTATCGGAGAATTCGCCTGCGCGACATATGGAGGTAACAGGTGCGAAGAACTTTATATATGCTGATCATCATAGTGCTGGCGGGTGTGACGGTGCTGGCGGTTTACTCGCCGGACGTCCTCTCCCTTCTCTTTGTCCTGCTGATGGCTGTCGCTGTGGTGAGCGCCATACTGGGCGGCATCCTGCCGGTGCTGCGCTATGAGCTGGGACTGGAACGCGGACTGGACGGGATCGAACGGGCCATGGAGGTGCAGTCCAGCTCTGCGTGGTCAGCGATCCGGGGTGACGATGATCTCTTCGGGCAGCGGATACTGGACAATGCTTTTGATGAGTATCGGAGCAAGGTAAATGCCCAGCAGCAAAACGGCCAGGTGCTCAGCGATATCACCGATTACATCAATGAGGAGATGCTCTCCCTTCACAGCTGGCAGACACTGGTCAGCCAGGTGCCGGGCATGCTGACCAGCCTTGGTATTCTGGGTACCTTTATCGGTCTGCTGATCGGTATCCGGGGCATCGGCTTCAGCACCGTGAATGATGCACTGACCAGCGTGCAGACTCTTTTATCCGGTATACAGATCGCCTTTTATACGTCAATAGCAGGTGTCATTCTGTCCCTGATCTTCAATATCCTGTACCGCTCCGCCTGGAATACCATGCTGCGAAGCCTCGGACTCTTTGTGGATTCTTTCCATAAAAATGTCATTCCTACCGTGGAGGAGCAGAACCTCTACCGGCAGGGAAGAGAGTTCGGGGAGATGACGCAGCTGCTGGATCGTCTTCCGAAGACACCGGCCTTTTCCGCCGCAGATCCCGGGGCCTCTGCCGCCGTGGGAGGAGAGCATGAAAAGATCTTGATGCCCCAGATCCTGGAGGGGCTGGAAAACGAGGAATTCACCTTCCAGCTGCAGCCCCGCTTTGACATCAATACCCGTAAGATCGTGGGTGCAGAGGCACTGGTGCGCTGGAATCACGGCAAGATGGGAGAGATCCTTCCCTCTGTCTTTATCCCGGTACTGGAAAAGAACGGCTATATCACCAAGCTGGATCAGTATATCTGGGAAAAGGTCTGTGAGACCCTGCGGCACTGGATCGACGCCGGCCTGCGTCCCGTCCCCTTGTCCATCAATGTGACAAAGACGGATATTCTGGCCATGGATGTGATGGAGTGCTTTACCAGGCTCTCTCAGAAATACCGTATTCCGCCCCGCTATCTGGAGATTGAGATATCGGAAAATGCCTACCTGAACGCAGGAGATTCCGTGCGGATCCTGGAGGAAAAGCTGCGGGAAGACGGATTCCGTGTGGTGATGGATGGATTTGACGGAGACTTTGTACTTTTAAAGGATATCGATCAGATCTATGCAGATACCATCAAGCTGGATCTGCGGCGTCTGGAAGGCACTTCCGGTGCCGGCGCCATCACGGAGGTGTTCGAGCAGGCCAGACGGATGAAGCTCAGTCTCAGCGCCGAGGGAATAGAGAGCATGGAACAGCTCTCCGCCCTTCGGAAAGCCGGCTGTTCGGAGGGACAGGGATTCTTCCTGTCCAGACCCATGAGCATACAGCAGTTTGAAAAGATAACCAGCGGAGGCACGACGCGATGAAGAGATGGCACAGGCGATCCAATCAGGAAGAACTGAATGTCTGGCAGCCTGCGACGGATATGTTCAGCGGTCTGGTACTGATCCTGCTGCTGGTGATCCTGCTTTTGTCCCTGTATCTGGTCAATGCACTAAATGACAATGCCTTTGAGGCGAATACAGGCAGCACCTCCGTCAGCGGCAATGACGGCATCGGCGCCGTGATCGCCAGAGAGGAAGGCTCCGGCGGCAATCAGAATGCCAGGGGCACGGCAGGCGGCGGAGAGGGCACAGACCCTGACGGATCCTCGGAGGCGGATAATCCCGACGGCACCACCGAACACGACGGCACCACGGATCATGACGGCGGTGGCGGCGGAGGAGGCGGCACAGGACCCGGCACAGAGCCGGACGAGGGCATCAAGTCCGCGGTCTTTGTCGAGATGATCGATGCAGAGACGGAGCGCACCATCAAGGAAGCAGGCGTGGAGTTCGAGCTCTACGGATTGGACAATGCCCTGCAGATCCTGAATGTCTACTATCCGGAAAAGGTCTCCTTCCGCAAGTATGAGACTACGGAGGCCGGCACCTTCTACTTCCCGGAGAAGCTCCTCCAGGGAGAATATACCGTACACGAGCTGACAGAGCCGGAGGGCTATGACGCGGCAGAGAATCAGACCTTTGACCTGGACGATCTCTATGACTGGCCGGAGCCCTATGTGGTGAGGATCCCCCTGACACCTTCTAAAAATGTCATCCGCATTCAGATGAATGACACGCAGACCCAGGCCGGTGTGGGCGGCGGCAGCTTTGACGTGATCGCCGCGGCGGATATCCTGACGCAGGACGGTACCCTGCGCTATCACGAGGGAGAGATCGTAGACGAGATCGTCTGCGATGAAAACGGATCCGGTACCAGCCAGGAGCTCTATCTGGGCGAGTATAAGGTACGTGAAAAGTCGATTCCCAGATACTATACGGGACAGACCGAGATCCTTAACTGCACCGTGGAGAAAAAGACAGAGGTGGAAGCGCCTCTGAACACCCTGGAGACAGAACGGAGCAGGATCGTGCTGCAGGTGGCAGACGAACTGTATACCGCAAAGGGGATCGAGGGGGCTTCCTTCCAGATCACCGGAGAGGACGGCAGTACGGATACCGCTGTGACAGATGCCTCCGGTCAGATCGTTCTGGAGAATCTGGAGAAAAATACCACCTATACGATTCAGCAGACGGCGGCACCGGAAAATTACCGGATCGATCCTGCCCAGTATACGGTTTATGTAGGTGCAGACGGACGGATCGATGGAGAGGCAAAGAAGGAACTGACATTGACCAACAGAGTACTGCGTGTCAATATCGGTGCAGCCTCCAATCTCCTGGGCGGTCAGCGCGCCGGCGTGGAATTATCTCTCTATGATTCCTCTGATACGCTGCTGCATACCTGGACCACCACCGATGCACCCATCACCTTTACGGACCTGCAGACAGGCAGCTACTACGTCACCATGGGCGAGGATACAGAAAAGCACTATACCTTCCAGGTGAACGACGAGGCGCAGATCCAGACCGTGAATGTGGGCGCGAGCAAGGTACTTCCCTATGTGCTGGCAGGCGGCGGCGCAGCCCTCGCGGCCATCCTTCTGGGCATGGGCATCCGGGCGATAGTAAGACATGGAAAGAAACGCAGAAACAAGCAGGAATAAGAATTTCAGGACAGGAAAGGAGAGCTCTATGAACAGTGGCGGTGTGCAGATCCGTGTCAGCGACATGCTGTTTATTCTGAATAAGCGCTGGAAGATGATCCTCTCCCTTACCATGTTGGGACTGGTCTTTGGTGTGGTGATCTTTACCATGACCTATGTGCAGGATTCTGTCCGCAGCTATGAGGTCAGCGGCTCCCTGGCCATTTCCACCCAGAACCACTCGGACGGGGTCTATATCAACGGCTCCCAGGTGGCAAACAACAATGACTTTCACCTGGCGGAGGACATGGCCGATGCGGTGACCTATGTGCTGCGCAGTGACGTGGTCTTAAATCAGGTGATCACTGATCAGGGACTGCTGGGCACCACGGTGGAAGACCTGCGTGCCGGACTGACAGTGAACCAGTATCAGTCCACCCAGATCCTGGAGATGCATTTTACCTGGCGGACGGCCGAGGAAGCCCAGAGCATATGGCAGTCGATCGTGGATGCGGCGAACCAGATCATTCCGGAGACCCTGCAGCTGGGACAGCTGGCGGTGATCAATCCGCCTCAGGCGGTGCAGTCCTCCGCAGCGGGCTCCGGCAGGATCCTGCCGGTACTCTTTATGCTCTTAGGACTGTGCGCCGGCATCGGCGCGGCAGCGATGGAACTGATCATCCGGCCTACGCTGACCAATACCAAGGATGCGGAGACTATGTTCGGTCTGGAGACCATCGGCATCATTCCCCGGGACGACGCATTTTTCCGGAGCCGGCAGGGAACCATGCTCGACGCGGCAGGCCCGGACCGGTCTAATATTCTGCAGAACTACTCGGCGGCGGCCTATATTCTGTGCAACCGTCTCAGCAGCAAAGAGGCGCATCATTGCTTTTATGTGACCAGCACCACCACCGGAGAGGGAAAGACCTGTGTGGCAGCCAATCTGGCCGTCCAGCTCTCGGACATGGAGCATAAGACTCTGCTGATCGACCTCGATACACGTAATCCCAGTCTGGGCTCCCTCTTTATGGAAAAAGTGGACTATGCGCACTCCCTTAACGCCCTGTACCGGGGAGATGCCATAGAGGAGGATGTGATCGCTCCCATGACCGGCTATCTGGATCTGCTGCCGGCGGTACTGGAGCACAATGCCATCGCCCTGGACGGCGCCGTGACGGATATGATCCAGCGCCTTTCGGAAAGATACGAGTACATTATCCTGGATACCGCGCCGGTGGGCGAAGTCTCGGAGATCATGGGATTAAACCGGGTGGCTACCAATGTGCTCTACGTGATCGAATATGACAGCACGCCCCTGCCGGCGATCCAGACTTCCCTGGAGAAGCTGGACAAATCCGGTATCCGGGTCCTGGGCTGTGTCATCAATGCCGTGGGCAGCGCCGTAAAGAGCAAAGGCCGCAGCGGTTCTGGAACAAGGAAAGACAAGGCAGCCGGCAAGGCAGTCAAAAAGAACGACAGAAAAAAAGAAAAAAAGACGGCAAAGACGAAACAGAAGGAGACGGCGCGGAAAGAGCGTCTCTCCCGTGACGGTGTAAAACCGGGCAGCGTGGAAGAAGAAAAGACAGGCAGCCCGAAGACAGCAAAGCAGAGCAGACAGGAAGCAGCCAGAGCAAAGAAGCGCAAAAAGAAAGAAAAAAGAAGAGCCAGGAAACGCACCGGCGGATTCCTGTTCTGGGGTTCTTCCAAAAAGAAGAAAAAGAAGAACAAAAACAGGCAGAGCATCGAAGAGCAAGGCCTCACGGAGAGCAGCAAGGTGACAGCTTCCGCGGCAGCGCCCCTGTCAGTCCTGTCTGAAGAGGAGAGAGCAGCGCATCCGGCAGCAGAAGGTAAAAATGTGCTGGAATCCCTGGGAGCAGCCGGCGCAGCGAATACACCGAATACGCTGGCGGATCTGATGAGTGATCAGAATACCTGGCAGAAGGATAACCGGTCTGACACAAGCGTGATGGATGCCCTGGCCCAGCAGGCGTTAGATGCAAAGAGGAAGGAATGAGCATGAGCGAACAGAATCTGCTGGAGGGAATCATGATCGGCCTGCTCCTGGCAGGCGGTTATCTGGGAAGCCTTCGTGCACTGGGGCGGCGCACAGCAGTGCGCCGGGCGATGCCGGTGGTTTCGATAATGCTGCTGGTATTCTTTGGCGTTCTGGCATCGGTGCTTTTTTTTCTCTCCCGGTCTTTGGGCACGAATCTGGTGCTCACGGCGATGCTGGTGCTGACCATGCTGCTGATCCTGTACGGATCGGTGGTATATGCGGTGACAAATTTTTATCGGATCCATGTGGGCATGCTGGCACTCTTTGTCCTTTATATTCTCGTGGTGCTTTCTATCACCGTTATCTCGAGAGATACCGGGGGCGATCACAGTACCTCCCTGCTGCGGACGGATCTGCTGCTGGAAGCTGTGCAGACCCGCTCTCTTACGTCTGTGCGGCATATTCTGCAGAATGTGGCACTGTTTGTACCTATCGGTTTTCTGCTTCCCTGCATAGACAGAGAGGGACTGGGACATCTTCTGTATCCGGTGCTCTTTGCACTGGCTTTTTCCATACTCATCGAGAGTATCCAGCTGTTCTTTAACCTGGGGCAGGCGGATCTGACGGATATCCTGGCCAATGTGCTGGGCGCAGTGCCGGGCTATCTGGTGTTCCGGCTTTTTTATCGAACGGATTTTGCCGCAGATGAGGAGTAAGTTTGAAGGAGAGAAGTTTCGCAAAAGAGATATATCTGATCAGCGGCAGGGATACGGTCATCGACTTCTGGGTGGTCCTGTGCCTTCTGTGCCGGCTTGGTTTTCCGGGCACACTGGCGGAAAGCTATGGATTCCTGACCCCCTTATTTGATTACGGCTCCAGTGCGCTGGAGCTTTTGCTGGTCTTTCTGGCCGGGGCAGAGAATATCGGGGAGATCCGCCTGCTGGATCTGAAGAAAAAGTACGGCCTGATCTATACCATGATGGCGATCCTGGCCGTGCAGTCCTTTCTGGTGACCAGTGACAGAAAGGCGGAATTTACCACCTGCCTTCGTCTGCTGATCACGGTGATCTTTGCCCTGTGGATGGCAGATTACTATGAGGCAAAGCACCTCCTCGAGCTGATCTGCCGGGCGCAGGGACTGTATGTGGCCATCAATCTGCTGCTCTTTTTTGTCTTCCGGCAATACGGCTATTACTACGATGAGGAAGGCCGGTACTTTTTCTGCGGGCTGGCCAACCGCAAAAACGCCCTGGGCGAGGAAATGGCCTTCTGCCTGGTACTGCTGGTGACGCTGCTTTGCTTAAAGAGAAGAGAAAAGGAAAAGATCTCCTGGTATCTGTGGCTGATCCTGGGGGCACAGCTGTTTCTGCTTTTGGAAACCACGGCGGTGGGCGCTCTGTTTACGGCTCTGGTTCCTATTCTGTATATCCTTCTTCATGACAGGATGCAGGGCAGGCTTCCCAGGCTGCATTGGTCCTATATTTATATTCTGGTCTCCGTGGGCTTTCTGGTGGTCGCGCTGACCATATTGCCGGTCCTGTCTCCGGTCTTTGCCTATTTCGGCAAGGATGCCACTCTGTCAAACCGCACCACCATGTGGGAAGAGATCATCCCCTTTATGACAGAGAGTCATACCTTTACGGGATACGGCTTGCTGATGTTCTGGAATGACAGGAGCGGCCTTAAGGCACTGCAGGATCGCTTCGGCCGGGATACCTGGTTTCGGAGCATGAACTACGGCTCCCACAATACCCTGCTGGAGATGTGGCTGGATATCGGCCTGATCGGTCTGGTGCTGTATTTTCTGGTGATCCTCTACAGCTTCCGCAGGATCCGGACCTTTACAGAGGATCAGTATCTGGCCTGTTCGGCGTTTATGATCCCGTTGATGATCCGTGGACTGACAGAGCGCTCCTTTACCAGTTCCAGCTATCTGACCCTTTTCCTGTTCATCATGCTGGGGATGGCATGCACCGGATCGGAATTAAAACTCTCAGGCTATCCGCGCAGACCGTTTCGTCCTGTGGATACAGAGAAGGAGGGCTGATGGAAAAGACAGAGAAAGCATGCCAAAAAGAGAGATGCCTCTATCTGGATGCCATCAAGGTATTCGCCCTGCTCATGGTCTTTGCCCTGCATACCCAGCGGGGTGCGGAGGTGACGGATCCCTGCCTGGATCCGGTGCTTTTTTATGCCGCCAGGTGCTGTATGCCGCTGTTCTTTATGGTAAACGGCAGCCTGATCCTGGACAGAGAGGACTTTACGTTTACGTACTACCGGAAAAAGATCCGGGGCATAGGAAGGATACTGCTGTCCAACGGCATCTGCATCGGGCTCTATGTAGGGATCTTCCATCACTTCACGCCGCTGATGGCGGTGAAGGAGATGGCAAAAGGATTTCTTTCCTACACGAACTACGCCTTTCTGTGGTTTCTGTATTCCTTTGCGATCCTTTACACCATCCTGCTCTTTGGTTTTCCGGTGATCAAGAAAAATCTGAACCGGGTCCTGCTGGTGACGGGCGTGATCTGTGTGGGACTGGCGCTCTGCTCTGTTTTTTCCATCCTGCAGGGCGGCTTTTTTGTACAGAGTCATGTGACCCAACGACTGCGGCTGTGGACCTGGCTGTTTTATTTCTGCCTGGGCTATAAGCTGCGAAAGGCGGACATCAGCCGGTATGATCCGCGGATGCTGCGGGCAGCGGCATTGGGGCTGGCAGCAGTCAGCATCAGCTGGCAGTACATCCTGTGCTGGCGCATGACCGGGCAGGTGGAATCCAATTATATGTACGATGACATTACTGTCATTTTGTACAGCGCGGCGGTCTTTCTCTGCTTTCGCACCTTGCCGCGGCTAAGCAGGCTGCTGGCAGGGCTGGCAGGCAGCAGTTTCGGCGCCATTCTGATCCACGGCTTTCTGGTGGATGCCTTTTCCCTGCGCAGTGTGATGCAGGGACCCTGGAGCGCAGGCCTTACGTGGGTCGCTCTGGCGGCAGTCTGCTGGACATTGTCCTGGATGCTGGGACATGTGCCGGGGATCCGCAGGATCCTGCAGTATTAGAAACGAGGAAACTTTTGGAAAAGAAGACAGAAAAACAGCGGCAGGTCAGCGCTGTCATCACCACCTATCACCGGGACTGGAAATGTGTGCAGCGGGCCGTGGAAAGCGTCCTTGCCCAGACCAGGCCGGTGATGGAACTGCTCTTGGTGGACGACAATGGGCTGGGCAGTCCGTGGCAGCAGCAGATACAGAAAGAAGCCGAAAAGGATCCCCGGATCCGCTATATCCCCATGGAGCAAAACAGCGGTGTCTCGGCAGCGCGAAACACCGGCGCGCAGGCGGCGAAGGGAGATATCCTGGGATACCTGGATGACGATGATGCCTGGTGCGCGGATAAACTGGAAAAGCTGGTGCCGCTGTTTGAAGAAGATCCTAAGATCGCCCTGGTCTTCGGCACAGGATGGATCTGTGAAAACGCAGACGGCAAGGACGGTAAATCCGAGAACGACAGCAAAGAGAGTAAAGGCTGCAGAAACAGCGACGACAGCAGAAACAGCGGAAGCAGCAGAGACAGCAAAGACGGCGGAAAGTACAACTGGCAGTGGGAAGTCTTTAAGCCCTCGCCGGACTATGCGGACATGCTCTATACCGACTATGTGGGTTCTGCCTCGGCGCCGCTCCTGCGGCTGGATGTGCTGAAAAAACTGGGAGGCTTCCGGGTGCAGCCGGCGGCCGAGGATTATGAACTGTGGATCCGCATCGCCCGGAGCTTTAAGCTGCGGGGCATCCGGGACGTGGTCTTCTATAAGCACGACGAGCCGGGAGAGCATGTATCCGGGAGCCTGCGCAGAGTAGGCTATGGCTTCCGGAGCATCTATCGCCTCTATCGCGAGGATTATGAGAAAAATCCGAAAGCAGGCCGGGCCATGCTGTGGAATATATGCCGGACCGGCGTGCGGGGCTTAGATCCCACAGTACTTCCTTACCTCTTTGCCTGGTTGCTGAAGGGTGGTCTGACGGACAAAAAATGACAGAAAAGCAATATATGTCCCCGGAGAAGGGACCGATCAAGAGGACAAATAAATATTTCCGGCTGCTGCAGACCGTGATCGCTTCCGGCGGCGCCCTGGTCATCAATACCCTGATCACGCTGCTGCTGGTGCCTGTGGTCACCGGGACACTGGGGAGTGAGGCCTACGGCTTTGTGACGCTGGGCAAAAATATCGCCCAGTATGCCATGATGGTCACGGCAGTGCTGAATTCCTTTGCGGCCAGACATATCGTGGTGGCCTACCACAGAGGAGAGTATAAAAAGGCCAATACCTTTTTCTCCTCCACGATCTACGGCGATCTCCTGCTGGGAACGGGACTGCTGGCGGTCTCTCTGGTATGCATAGGTTTTCTGGATAAGCTGCTGGTCATCCCGGCAGAGCTGGTGACGGATGTCCGTATCCTGTTTCTTTTTGTCTTTATCAATTTCTGGCTGGTGACGGTCTCTACAGGATTCTCTGCCTCCGCCCATATCAAAAACTGTCTGCATATCGTGGGCTGGTGCAAGAGCGGCGCCTATCTGTGTGAGGCACTGATCCTGGCGGTCTGCTTTTCCTTCTTTACGCCGCATATCTATTACGTGGGCATGGGACTGGCGGCGGCCTCTTTCCTGCTGGCAGTCTCTTACATAGGGATCTGCAGGAAGTATACGCCCCAGCTGCAGGTGCGGAAAAAGTATTTCTCTTTCTCCGCCATCCGCAAGCTGGTGATCGATGGGGTATGGACTTCCCTGAACTCTCTGGGCGATGCACTGAACAGCGGCCTCGATCTGCTGGTATGCAATCTGATGCTGACCACTGCAGCCATGGGCCAGCTGGCGATCTCCAAGACCTTTTATGCCATGTTCAGCAATATGTTCCTCCTGGTGGGGCAGGCCTTTGAGCCTATGTATTTAAAGAGCTATGCCAAAGGCGATAAGAAGGAACTGCTGGGAGAGTTCCGCGTGGCTATGAAGCTTTCCGGCGGTCTGGCCAATATCGTCTTTGCAGGCTTCGTGGCACTGGGCATGGCCTTTTACCGGCTCTGGATCCCGGGGGAGGATCTGGCGGTGATCTATACGCTGACAGTGATCAACAATATGATCATCATCCCCAGCGGTCCCATGCAGCCGCTTTATTACATTTATACCCTGACCGTTCGGAAGAAGTTTCCCACCATAGTGACCATCATCGGGGGACTGTGCAATGTGGCCGGCATGTATGTGCTGATCCGCTATACGAATATGGGAGTCTATGCCGTGGTCTGGACCACGGTGATCGTGATGATGGTGATCAATTTCATCACGAATCCGCTGTATATGGCCCACGCCCTGGATGTGCCCTGGTGGACCTTTTATCCCTCCATCCTCCGAAATGCGGCGGCCTGCGGTGTCCTGACGGCGGTCTTTAAGGGCATGAGCCTTCTGTATACACCGAACAGCTGGGTGACCCTGATCCTGTCGGCGCTGGTGCTGGCAGCGGTGGGCATCATGCTGCATCTGCTGGTGGTATGCAGTCCGGCAGACTGGAAGATATTGATCAATCTGGTCAAGAACAGAAAAAACAGATAGGGAGCTTACAGTGAGTGAAAAAGGACAATATGCAATCTTAAGACAAAAGCTGTCATTACCCGGCTTTTGTCATAAGGAACTGCCGGACGGATGGATCCTGCATTACCATCAGGATCTGCCCCTTAAGAGCAGCGGGGACGGACGCATCCTGCTGCTGGGGATCGCCTGGCAGTTTCTGCCGGAAAAGGGGACGCCTGCAGAGGAGATGGAAAAGCTCTGCGGCCGATGCCCGGGCGAGATCAGCCGGGAGGACATCCTTAAGATGGAAGAGAGCTGGTGCGGCCGGTATATCCTGCTGTGTCAGGGCAGGGTCTATACCGATGCCTGCGCCCTGCTGCCGGTATTTTACAGCAGTGAAGGGGTATCCGGTGACTGCACCATGCTGGAAGAGCTGGCAGGGGGTAAAAGGAAAAACTACGAGATGCCGCCGCACCGGATCATGAACTGGATGCCGGGGCCGCTCACCCAGTACAAGAATGTGCACCGTCTCCTGCCCAGTCAGATCTATGACTATGAAAAAAAAGAGGTGCTTTCCAGACAGCTCCTGGCTGCCCATTATCCGGGCATTGCCGATGAGCAGGAACGCCTGGCGAGGATCATCAGCTGCTTTGACTATTCCCTGCGGCAGATGCAGGAGACGCTGCCGGATACAAAGCTTTTGGTGGCCATCACCGGCGGCCATGACAGCCGGACACTTTTGGCGCTTGCCAAACATGCCGGCATCGACTTTGATGCCTTTACCCTGTGGCACGATGATATCTACGAGGATGACCTGGCGGTACCCAAAAAGCTCTGCAAGGCAGCGGACATCACCCACTATGAGATCCCCCGGCAGGAAAAAAGCGATGCCGCCTCCCGGATGGAGATCTATCAGGACCACATTTCCGGACTGATCTGGGATGAGGACCGCCTCTACTATGCCCACCGCCAGTTTGATCCCCTGACAGAACAGTTTGGGAAGGTGGCATTGCTGCGAAGCGGTGTCTGGCCCAATGTCATGGAGTGGTACCGGCGCTGCTTTACCGCGGACGGCCCGGGCTTTGATTTTTATGACTGGTTCGGCGTGGAAAAGGGCTCTCTGGAAGAGAAGTCCATGGAGGAATATTTCGCCTGGCACAGGGCACACCCGCAGAAGGGTCTCTCTCCCTGCAACGTCTTTTACTGGGATCAGCGAAACGGCTGCTGGCTCTCTGCCATCGAGACCGGCTTTACGCTCTTTGATCAGGTACTGTCCCTCCATCCGGCCAACTGCCGGTATCTGATGACCATGCTGATGGAGTTTCCGGAGGAGGAGAGGATCATCAACCACCATCAGTACAAGATCGTGGAGAAGGCCTGCCCGGAAATGACGGCCATCCCCTACGGCGGCCACAAAAGACAGGGAGAGAAGGCAGGACAGGAATTCCTGGAGAAAGTACAGCGGGGCTTAGGGCGCCTTCGAAAGCTGGGCCTTCGAAGGACTATAAAGACCTACCGTTCCATGATCCATACACGGCGGGAGGAAGCGCACATGCTGCACAAACGCGGCAGAAATGCCTGAGATCCTCCTGCTGCAGAACAATGAGGTAACTATGAACAGACAATCTCCCCTGGTGTCGGTGATCATACCGGCCTATAACCGGGCATCCACAGTCCGAAAGGCAGTGGAGAGCGTGCTCACCCAGAGCTATGACCATCTGGAAGTGCTCCTGATCGATGACGGCTCCACAGATGAGACGGCCGCCGTCATCCAAAGCATACAGGATCCAAGGCTCCGTTACATCTATCAGCAGAATGCAGGCGCATGCGCCGCGCGAAACCACGGTGTATCCCTGGCTAAGGGGGAATATATCGCCTTTCACGACAGCGACGATCACTGGCATCCGGACAAACTGGAAAAGCAGATGCAGGTGCTGCAGCAGACCGGCGCCGATGCCGTGGTCTGCAAAATGAACCGTTTCGGCGTGGCCGGCGGTGTGATCCAATGCCCCAAGCGGGTGGGAGAGGGTTTCCTTTCCGTGAAGGACGATCTCTTCGGTATCGGGACGCAGACCATCCTGGCCAAAAGAGCGGTGCCGGAGCAGATCCTTTTTCGCCCGGAAATGCCTCGGTATCAGGATCTGGAGTGGTTCCTCCATGCCCTGCAGAAATACAGGATCTACTGCATGGAGGAGGCAATGGTGGACTACTATATCGGTGCGGATTCCATCAGCCGGGGGGCAGAGCGGATGTATAACGCCTTCTGTCTGCTGAAGGAATACTATCCGGCCCTGCCGAAAGAGAGCCCGGCACTCTGCCTCCATATCATAAAAGACCTGCTGAGCGGCTGCCGGCAGGCAGGGAAAACCGACCGCAGACAGGGCAGAAAGTATCTGACCCTGGCCGGGTGGTATTTCCCGGGAGTTTTACTGACTCTGACGAATCTGCATAAACTAAAGAAACGAAGTCATTGAATTCGCTTCCCCCCGTTTGCTGCAGAGATAAACGACATAACAGAAAAGGCATCATGGTTTGTGAGGCCAGTAAACAGAGGTAATGAATGAAACATGTATTTATATGCGGCGCCAAATCCATCGGCCACTACGGCGGCTACGAGACATTCGTACAGGAACTGGCGCGTCGCAGCAAATATCTCCCCGATATCCAGCTCCACATCCTGTGCAAGGCAAACGGCAGCGGCTGCATGGACGAGAAATCCTTAGAGCACGTACAGACCATGGGCCCCATGGAATTCATGTATCACGGCGTGCACTGCGTCAAGCTTCCTGTGCCGAATTTAGGATCCGCCCAGGCGATATGGTATGACGCCTCCGCCGTGCGCTGGTGCCTGCGCTACTGCAGGGAGCAGGGCATCCGGGAGCCCATCATCTACATCCTCACCTGCCGCATCGGTCCGGTGATCCGCTCCCTGGCCGGGCAGATCCGAAAGCTGGGCGGTCAGCTGCAGATCAATCCCGACGGCCATGAGTGGAAAAGAAGGAAATGGCCCATGCCGGTGCGGGCATACTGGAAGATGTCCGAAGGCCAGATGGTACGGGCCGCGGACCTGGTGATCTGCGACAGCAGACAGATAGAAGCGTACATTCAGAAGACCTATGCAGCCAGCTGCCCCCGGACCACCTATATTTCTTACGGCGCAGAGGTATGCTGTGCCGCTCCCGGAGAGGGGAGCAGAGCACTGCACGAATTTTACAGAGAGCTGGGCATAGAGAACTACGGCTATTACCTGATGGTGTGCCGCTTTGTACCGGAAAATAATATAGAGACCATCCTTCGGGAATTCATGAAGAGCCATACAGAGAAAAAACTCATACTCGTCATGACCGGCAACGAAAAATTCCGGCGCCTGCTGGATGAAAAACTGCACTTTTCAAAGGATCCCCGGATCTGCTTTGCCGGGACGGTCTACGATCCGGAACTGTTAAGGGAGATTCGCGAGCATGCCGCCGGCTATCTCCACGGCCATGAGGTGGGCGGCACCAATCCCAGCCTTCTGGAGAGCATGGGGACCACGAGAGTCAGTCTGCTGCTGCAGGTACCTTTTAATGAAGAAGTGGCAGAGGATGCGGCCTTGTACTGGACAAAGGAAAAAGGAAATCTGGCAGCCCTGATAGACCGCGCGGATGCCATGACAGAAGAGGAAAAGGAGAGCATGGGCCAGAAGGCGAAGGAGCGGATCCGCAGCCATTATGACTGGAAGCAGATCGCGAAGGCCTATGGAGTACTGTGGAATTCCTAACAGCGGCACAGAAAGGGAAAGATGAAGAAGAGACTGATCCTGGCCGGCAATCCGGTGCCGGAGGACTGGGAATTTCAGAAAGGGCTGGAACAGACGACAGGCAAAAGCTGGGAGGTCCGCCGCTGGTGCATCAATGAATACACCGGCATCAAAAAATATACCAGATATGTAAAATATATCGTGTATCCCCTGTATCTGACAGCAGTGCGAAACCGGTACGAGGTCATTCTCTCCTGGGAGCAGTTCTTCGGTCTGGTGATGGCTTACTATCTGCAGCTTTTTCATGGCAGGAAGTGTCCGTCGGTGGACATCATGACCTTTATCTATCGCCCGAAGAAGGGGTTGGTGGGAAAGCTCTATTTTCACTTCGTGCGTACAGCCGTGACCGCTCCCTGCATTCGCAGGATCTATGTGTTCGGCAAAAGTGAGATCGAGACTTACCGACAGCTCTTCGGACTGCCGCCGGAGAAATTAAGGGCAGAGACCCTGGGCATTGCAGATATATCGGAGAGGATCCGTGCGATGAAGCCGGTGAGCAAGGATACCTTTTACCTGGCGGCAGGACGCAGCAACAGGGATTATGATTTCCTGCGGGCGGCATGGACGGGGCATACAGAGCCGCTGTGCATCCTCAGCGACAGGGAGAGTGCACAGGATACGGAGACCATCCGCTATGAGAAGGACTGCCACGGGGACGATTATCTGCGGCTGCTGGCAGAGGCCAGGGCCGTGGTCATCCCCCTTCGGTCCAGGGATTTTTCCTCCGGACAGCTGGTGGTGATCCAGGCTGCCATGCTGGGAAAGCCGGTGATCGTCACGGAAAATGACACCATCCGGGATTATATAGAGGATGGGAAGACAGGCTTTATCATACCCAAAAGCAAAGAGGCCCTCTGGGAGGCGATCCGCCGACTGGAGGACGAAGCGCTTTATACACAGATGTGTCGAAATGCCCGGGAAAAATTCGAGGCAGACTTTAGTCTCTATGAACTGGGGCGTCGCGTGGGAAAATGGGAATAAAGCAGCTCAGGAATTCTCTTCCGCCTTTTGTTTCCGGTACTCACTCGGAGACATCCCCCAGGCATTCTTAAAGGCCCGTGAGAAGTAATTATTGTCCGCATATCCTACCCGCAGGGAGATATCCGATACAGGGATCGCAGGGTCGCACAGAAGCTGTGCGGCCCTTTTCATGCGCACTTCCGTGA
>CAVKQI010000009.1:0-44320 GCA_963658405.1 bacterium
GTATCTGTTTAGCCCACATCTCGAATTTGCTTTGCAAATCCTCGATGTGGCTGGCCAGAGGCGCTCCGCGCCTTGGCCGCCTGCCAATTTCAATCGTAAATGTGCCTGCAAGCAGTCAATTTTCGATTGAAATTGGCAGGTGCTAAACAGATATTACAGATTGTTCCTCTTATCAAAATCCTCAATGGCCTGGATCAGCAGGTTGACCGTTCCGTCGACACCGAGCAATGCAGAGTTTACGGACAGGTCATAGCTGTCAGCCCGTCCCCATTTCTTGGAGGAATAATAATTATAGTAGCTCTGACGCTGCTTATCCTTCTTGTTCATCATATCTCTGGCTTTCTGCTCTGTGGTGATGTCAGAGAAACGATGCATGATCTGTTTGATCTTAAAGTCCTCATCAGCGTGAATAAAGATATTGATCACATTGTGGAAATCACTGAGGGCATAGTCTGCGCAGCGGCCGACGATGACGCAGGGGCCTTCGGCAGCTACCTTTTTGATCGTATCAAACTGTGCTAAGAATACCTTCTGGCTGATGGGCATGTCCACAAAGGAGGATGCATTATAGCCAAAGGAATAGGTATCCATTACCAGATTATACAAAAAGGAGTTGGTCGGGCGCTCATCATGCTGCTGTACCATTTCCTGACAGAAGCCGCTTTCCTGCGCAACACGGGCAATCAGATCCTTGTCATAGCACTTGATGCCATAGTGATCTGCTACCTTTTCGGCAATCTCTCTGCCGGCTGATCCAAATTGTCTTCCTACTGTAATGATCGTATTCATAAGGTTACCTCCCTTGTATAATTCCTGGTTATAAAGACCATGAAGCTATTATAATCATTTTTCGCTCAATTTGCAAATATTTAGCACAAATATCTGAAAAAGTTAGAAAATTAGTATCTATTTTGCGCCTCATTCCGTATTTGATTCGCAAATTCCAGGTGTGAGCTGGTCAGTGGCCCTTCGGGACCTTGGATGTCTGTCATTTTCAGTCGTGAAAGTGTTTTTATTTCTTTCGCATCTTCTCTAACAGCGCTGTAAAGTACGCCGGAAGGGGGGCTTTGGTTTCTATATATTCTCGTGTCACTGGATGACAGAAACCCAGGATACCGGCATGGAGACACTGCCCCTGCAGGCCGGAAAAGGGAGATTTCCGGCCGGGCGCATAGACCTCATCGCCAAGGAGCGGATGACCGATGCTGGCCATATGGACACGGATCTGGTGCGTTCTGCCGGTCTCGAGCTGACATTCCACATAGGTAAAACCGTTAAATCTCTCCAGGACCTTTACATGGGTCACCGCCTGCTTGCCGTGAAGCGCATCGGTGATGGCCATTCGTTTTCTCTCTTTGGGATCCCGGCCGATGGGCTTATCGATGGTTATGGCATCTTCCTTTACATTTCCGTAACAGACGGCATAGTATTTTCGGACGATGGAGTGCTCTTTTAACTGCGCGGCAATGGACTGGTGTGCCCTGTCGTTCTTGCAAATGATCAGAGAGCCTGTGGTATCCCTGTCTATGCGGTGTACGATTCCCGGCCGCATAATGCCGTTAATACCGGAGAGATGATCCCCACAGTGATACATGACGGCATTCACCAGTGTGCCGGAAGGATGTCCGGGCGCCGGATGCACCACCATACCCTTGGGCTTATTGACTATCAGCACATCCTCATCCTCGTAAAGAATGGAAAGAGGAATATCCTCCGGGGTGATATCCGCCATCACATGATCCGGCAAAAAAATATGGAGGGCATCTCCCTCACATACCCGGGTGCTGGGCTTGGCGTTTTTTTCATTTAAGAGAAGGTGACCGTCCTTTAAAAGCTTCTGAAGATAGCTGCGGGACTGGTCAGGGAGCAATAAGCTGGCGACCTTATCCACGCGCTGCCCCTCTTCCTCCTCGGAAATTACAAAATGAAACTCCTGCATATAGATATATCCTATTTCTTTTTGCTGTATCTTTTCAGATAATCGAAATCATCCTCATTTCTGTAGTAGAAAAGGATCAGGACCACCAGAAGAAAGGTGCCGACAGAGACATAGATATCCGCCACGTTAAAGATCGGAAAATCGATCAGTGAAAAATAAATAAAATCCCGTACATAGTGGATGGTGAGTCTGTCGATGAGATTGCCGAGTGCGCCGGCAATGATAAAGAGTAAAAGAACGCGAAGGGGCCGGTAATACTTTGTCCGAGGTGTCAGATAACGGAAATAGACAATGGCTGCAATCGCCGCGATCGCCACCAGTGAAAAGAAAAACTGGCCGTTCTGCATGATGCCGAAGGCTGCGCCGCGATTTTCCAGATACTGCAGCTCCAGAACGCCGGGAATCAGCACCACAGAAGGTTTCTCACGGAGAAAATTAGTGGCCAGATTCTTGGTAAAAAGATCGATCAGCACCAGGATAATGACCAGAATGGTGGAAGAACCCGCTACCACGTTTAAGGAAGCTTCTCCGTCGAAGTGGACGCTTTTTCTCTGATATCTGTTTTCTGTTATTGTACTCATAAGATTCTGTCCTTCTCAATATCTGTATTTCTCTGTTAAGCACTGACGATTCTCATTGTGAATACATTGCCTGCGGGCAGATCCACAATAGAAGATTCAAATCAGCCAAAAAATAAACCGAGGTAAGTTTAGCTCAGAAGTACTTCTGACCCGACCCTACCCGCATCCGGCTATGTCCGGCAAGCTACTCCCTATTCCCCGTCCTCTACGTACAGAATCTCCTGCAGAGCGGCGCGCATCTCCTCATCAGTGACAGAGGTGTCGATAAAGGCCTTGCCCACTTTTTTAAGAAGGATGAACTTGATATGCCCGTTTTCCATCTTTTTATCTGAATGCGTCAGTGCGATCACCTGGTCGATGTCGATGTCCTCCACGGAAATGGGAAGGCCGAAGGGGACAAACATATCCCGGATCTCGTAATATTCTTCCATGGAGAGAAGTTCCTTTTTCCAGGAAATATAGGCGGCGGCGATGCAGCCGAGAGCTACACATTCTCCGTGATATAACTGGAAATTGCGATGTTTTTCGATGGCATGTCCCAGGGTATGACCGAAATTCAGAAGCTTTCGCTCATTCTCCTCAAAGGGATCCTTCTCCACCACCAGTTTTTTGACCATATTGCTGGAATAAAGCATCTCCTGCAATACTTCCGGGTCTCTTTCATTGATCTCGTAGATATGATCGATGAGCCACTCATAGAAGTGCTGGTCTTTAATCAGACCGTGCTTCATGATCTCTGCAAAGCCGTCTGCGAATCGGCGTCCGTCCAGTGTCTGCAGGACAGAGACGTTCTCGTAGACCAGGATGGGCATCTTGAAGGCCCCTACCATATTCTTGTAGCCGTCAAAATCCACACCGGTCTTGCCGCCGATGCTGGAATCCGCCTGGGCCAGAAGGGATGTGGGAATCTGTACAAAGTTTACGCCCCGCAGGTAAGTAGCTGCTGCAAAGCCGGTGATATCTCCCACTACACCGCCGCCTAAGGCGATCAGCAGATCCTTGCGCTCATAGTGCTGCTCGATGAGAAACTGATAGATGCCGCGCACGGTATCGAGATTCTTATTCTCCTCCCCGGCAGGGAAGGTATAAAGATCAGCCTGGGAAGCATGTCCCTGTAAGCAGGCCAGAACCTGCTCTCCGTACAGGGGTGCAACATTGGAATCGGATATAACGGCTATTTTGCGGCCTGCATAGCCGAGCTTTTCAAGCTCCGGCCATAAAGCATCGAAATCTGATGTATAAAGGATATCATAGCACGGCTTTTTGCCGGCATTGACGGTCAGACGATTTTGATTTTCCATATTCACCTCTCTGCCGCAGTTTACTGCGGCAACATAAAAACGCGCCAAACTCTGCTGTTCGGCGCGTTCGCTGCTTGTATTAATTCTGTCCCAGCGGAATATTCAGTGCTGAACCACCCATTGATCCTGTATTGAGAGCGCCGCTGTCCGTCAGAGAGAGCGACGTGGGAACATCACCGGAAATATCTACTGCAGCAGGTGTGATAACGAAGATATAGCGAGAAATATTGTGCAGCTTTCCGTCGATGGCATAGCAGGCACCGGAGGCAAAATCCAGTATTCTCTGTGCTACGCTGAAATCCAGACCTTCCAGATTCAGTACCACGGTCCTGTTGGATAAAAGTGTCTGCGCGATCTCCATCTCGTCCTCCACCTGGGTGGGCTTGATCACACAGACCTCTCGTCCTGCAGGGATCATAGGCTTTTTAGAGGAACGAACACCTGCGGAGGAGGAAGCGGTACCGGCACTGCTCCGGGGAGAACGATCTCTCTCCCGCTCTCTGTCTCTTTCCGATCTGGAACGGCTCTCCCGTGCATTTTCCTCTTCCATTTCTTCTCTGGTGCGGAAACGGCTTACCTTTCGGGACGGTCTTTCTTCCGGCAGATCATCCTCTTCGTCTTCGTCATAGTAATCATCGTAGTCATCATCCGAACCTGATATTGTCTTAAATAAGTCCCTAAAGCCCATTGCACTGTCTCCAATCCGTCTTTATAAAGTGGTGCCGTACTGGCGCTCTCCGAAAATACCTGTGCCTACGCGCACCATGGTCGCTCCTTCTTCGATGGCCACCTCGTAATCACCGGTCATCCCCATAGAAAGATCAATCATATCTACATTATCAATGCATTTAGATTTGATGTCAACCTGTAATTCCCGCAGACGGCGGAAATAAGGGCGATTTGTCTCCGGATCCTCGGTATAGGGAGCGATGGTCATAAGTCCCTGTACGTGAATGCCCGGCAGCGGGGCGATTTCTCTGATCAGTGCCTCTGTCTCCTCACAGGAAATGCCGAATTTGCTCTCCTCTCCGGCTACATTTACCTCGATCAGGATGGGCATTACCCGACCGGCTTTCACCGCTTCCTTGCTGATGGTCTCTGCCAGTGCCAGGTTATCCACGCTGTGGATCATGACGATCTGCGAATCCATCAGATACTTTACTTTATTCTTCTGCAGATGGCCGATCATGTGCCAGCGGATATCGTCAGGGAGCTGCGGCAGCTTATCCTTCATTTCCTGGACCTTGTTTTCGCCGAATTCTCTGCCGCCGGCCTCGTAGGCCTCCTTGAGCATATCCACCGGCTTGGTCTTGGTGACACAGATCAGGGTCACTTCCTGCCGGTCTCTGCCGGCTCTCTGGCAGGCTGCTGCCACTTTATCTTCTACGATCTTAAGATTTTCACGAACCATGATAGAAACTCCTTTTGCAGGCACGGTACTGCACGCGCTGCTGCGCCCGCATACTGTCTGTCTGCATACTGTACTATTGATTGATCAGTTCATCGGCGCTGATGCTGGATGCATCCAGCACAATGTAATCATACTCTGCCAGTCCGTAGGTGGTATTGGGCTGTACGATGGAGTATTCTTCATTCTTGTACAGCACGTTTACCTCACGGAAATCCGCATAACCTTTATTGATATTGTAAACACCCACCAGAGGCGCTTGTTCACTGATGGTAAAGGTCTCTTCGGAATCCGGCTTTATGATGACATCGCCGACGCTGAGTTTGGTCTCATCCAGGTAATACTGGGTGTCTGTCTCGCTGTAAGGGGAGGAGGCGATGAACTCGGTGTTCTTCTGACCGTTTTCCGTATAGGTCTGCAAAATGACGCCTCGATTGCCGCCGGTACCGGTGGTGATGAATTCCTTCGGCACCAGGAAGAAGTCACTCTCCACGATGGCGGTATTGGGAACCTTTAGTCCCTTCTGCTCCTCGGTGATCAGCTCGATATCCAGAAAACGGTCTCCGCAGTAGGTAACCATGGAATTGGTAAAGCTTAAGGCTACATAAGCCTGGTCATCCCCCATGTCTCTGGTAGTAACGGCGCCCCAGGACTCGTATTGGTTCTGCAGGAACCGAACCTTGACGTACTCGAGATCCGCCAGTTCCTGCGCCTTCTCGGCCGTGGTGCGGATCACGACGGACCAGTTCTCGGAGGTGCAGAGCTTGTAGGCGGGATCTCCTGCTGCTACCAGATTGTTATTATCCAGGGAATTCTCCTCGTAGTTGGCCTCATCGAAATCCTCATCGGTCAGTGTCTCCAGGGTCTTGGTCTCAAAGCCGTCCGTATTGTAGATCAGTATACCGGGAGAGGATGCGTAGCCGTAGTGAATGGATACGCCGGAGCTGCCGGAAGCGATATCGTTTAAGCTCGAAAGCACACTGCTGCCTGCCAGTGCCTGTACATTTTCACTGAAGGTATTCTTAAAAGTATAGAGGGCAGAAAAATTCTCCTTATGAAAACCGGAGGAAAAGGAGATAATGTCGCTTTTAAGTTCGGACAGCTGTGCCTGGGTCAGGGTGGCCTCATCGGCGCTCTGGGAATCCAGATAGTCTTTCAGCGTGCCGGATTCATCTACCGTATAGGCCAGGTCTCCTGCGCCCAGATGAACACCCTGCTGGCTGAAATAATTGATATAGCCATTGTATTCACTGGGGACGATCTCCTCCGTGCGCAGCGCAATGCCCCGGTATACATTGTTTGCCGACAGGGAACCCGTGCGCACCTCATAGCCTACTGTTTTCTTGGAAGTGGCATAGAGAAATACGCAGATGAACATATAAACAAAAATGAATCCCAGAATGATGACAGCAAGATTGATATTAAAGGGCTTCCTGTATCTGGCTACTTTTCTGTTTTTTTGTTTTTTTCTTCTCCTCTTTGCCAAAAATGATTACCTCGTAGAACCTCTGACCGTCCGCGCAGCGGCTTTCTGAAAGAAAATCCCGATGTGCACCGGGCACAAAGCGGCATCTGTCTGATCGAACGTGCATCCACCGATATAAAAAAGCCCCGGGGTCTCCCGAGGCTTTGGGATTATGCATTAAAGGGAGATCGCAACCAGAGGCTTTACAGCTTCCGGAATCTCTTCCTCATCCATAGAAACACTCAAAACGAAATCAATATGGAACTTTTCGCTCATGTCCTGCAGTTTCTTTACAGTGTCTGTGATATCCTTCTCTTTCAGGTCGGCGATATCCAGGAAGCTGTCAAAATACATCTGCTCCAGATCGTGATCCTGCGAGATGATACCGCTCACAAAACCAACAAACTCATCTGTATTCGTGATCATGAAATCAGGGACACAGATCAATCTGATCTTATTGTTAAGCTCATACATGTGCTTTTTGCTCTTATCCAGATAGCAAATATTGCCGAGGATGCCCTTTACTTCCGCATTGACCTTATCCAATAAACACTTCGTCTTGCCTTTGCCCTTTTTGCCCACAATCAATTGTACCATTGGAATGCCCTCCTGCGTTCATTTTACGACTGTCTGTCGCTTGCCGCGAAAGACCTGTCGGCGCCTCTTACCAACCGAAAGGCGCTGCGGTTTTTATGTACTCATTATATGATAGATATAGAGAAAAAACAATGCTAATATTCTGAAATCTAAGGCAAAATCCGGTCCGGAAACTGCCTTATTGCGGTACTTCCGTCAGGAGGCTGTTCATGACTTCGTAGAGCTTGTCCTTGGTGCCGGCCCGCATGACGATGGAGATATAAGGATTGCCGGAAGTATCCCTGGAGAGCATCACCAGGCAATGTCCTGCCGCATTGGTGGTGCCGGTCTTTCCGCCGATCACCGTAATGGAAGAAGGCGCCGTGGCCTCTCCCAGGAGATAGTAATTAGTAGAGACTACATTGATCTCCTTTTCGGCTCCCGCCTCGTCATGGTAAACCGTGGAATAGCCGGTCATATTGATGATCTCCTTAAAGAGATCATACTTTACTGCCTCATTAAAGATCAGATACATATCATAGGCGGTGGTATAGTGATTCTCATCGCTTAGACCGTTGGAATTGATGAAATTGGTATTGGTGGCGCCGATGGCGGTGGCTTCGTCATTCATCATCTGGATGAAATTCTCCATGCTGCCGCCGATATTCTCACCGATCATCACAGCTACATCATTGGCTGAATAGATCAGCAGAATGTGCAGGGCCTGGTCAAGGGTCATGGTATCGCCCGGCTTTAAGCCGCAGACCTGGGCATCCGGATCCGACATCACCACATTGGAGGAGGCCGTCAGCACGGTATCCGCAGAGCTGTTTTTCAAGGCCACCAGCGCGGTCATGACTTTCGTCATGCTGGCCGGATAGAGCTTGGTGAAAATGTTCTTTGCATACAGGACATTTTTATTATTCAGGTCAAAGATGGCTGCTGCACTGACATCCGAGGTGTCAATGGCAACGCTCCCCTCCACGTCTCCGGCGGCCACGCAAAGATCCGCGGCAAACGGATCTGCCGTCTCCGCGGAAGGGTTGGATGCCGTCAGAAAGCTGTAGTTGCTCTCCGTCTCCATCTGGCTGTAGGCCAGGTCATATTTATTGCCGCAGCCGGAAAGAAAAAGGGTTCCCAGACAGACGACAGAAAGCAGGCAAACTGCTCTGCTGCCTGCTTTTTTCATTCTCTTATCAGTATATTCAGTTACAGGTTTGAAGATCTGCATCACTTAAACGAAAATTCCCTGTTAAAACACAAACGAAACTACTTGTAAATCTCACGCCATTCCAGATCACCCCGGTCCAGAGACTTGATCAGCAGCTCTGCGGTAGCCAGATTGGTGGCCAGCGGGATGTTATGGATATCGCACATTCTCACTACATTATTGACATCCGGCTCATGGGACTTGGAGGTAAGAGGATCCCGAAGGAAAATGACCAGATCGATCTGATTGTGCTCGATCTGCGCGCCGATCTGCTGCGCGCCCCCCAGATGACCTGCCAGATATTTATGGATGGAGAGATTCGTCACCTCTTCGATGAGCCGACCTGTGGTGCCTGTGGCATAGAGCTCATTCTTACATAGGATTCCCCGATAGGCTATGCAGAAATTCTGCATCAGCTTCTTTTTTGCATCATGTGCGATCAATGCTATATTCATAGACTCATACCCCGTTAAAATAATGTCTTTCCTGCTGTGTCGGTCATAACCGGATACCAGAACTATTGTTTGATCCGCTGCATTCCTACATTCAGGACGATGCCGATGGCCAGATAGAGGCTGATCAGACTGGTCAGACCGTAGCTGACAAAGGGAAGCGGGATACCTGTATTGGGAAGGATGCCCGTAGTAACTCCCATATTCATAAAGCCCTGAAAGCCGATCCAGGCACCTACGCCGGCGGCAATGACCTGCCCCGCCAGATCTTTGGCTTTTCTGGCGATAAAAAAGCAGCGAATCGTGATAAAGAGAAAAAGTAAAACCACAGTGACAGAGCCTACAAAGCCGAATTCCTCACCGATGACGGTATAGATAAAGTCTGTCTGGGATTCCGATATGTAGCCGCTGTTTAAAAGGGAGCTGATCTCGTTGGTATTGTATCCCTTGCCAAGGAGCCTGCCCGATCCGATGGCCATCAGAGAATTCATGGTCTGGTAGGCCAGTGTGTCGGCATAATCCTCCGGATGAAGCCAGGATAAGATTCTGCCCTGCTGGTAGTCACTTAAGATCGTCTGGCCTTCCTGGAGCACCAGATTCATGAAGATCGCAAAGCCCGGAATGGCAATGACAGCCGCGCCGGCTACGATCTTCCAGTTGATACCGCCTACAAAAAGCATGACGAAAATGATGATAAAGACCATGATCGTCGTAGACAGATCCGGCTGTTTTACGATCAGGATAAGGGGCGGAACAGCCAGTAATCCGCAGGCGGCAAGACATGTAAACGTCTTCATTTTATCCTTATATTTCATGATAAACTGTGCATAGAATAAAATCAATAATATTTTTGCCGCCTCAGAGGGCTGGAAAGTGATGCCGCCGATATTGATCCAGCGCTGGGCACCACCGCCGCTGCTGCCCATGAGCAGGACCAGAGCCAGAAGGCCGATATTCAGGAAATAAAAGACCCAGTTAAACCGGATCAGCCTGGAATAATCCACCAGGGAAGCCATCACCATGATCACAATACCGATAACAGTTCCCTCTACCTGACGCATCTGCAGATCCGGGCTGGCGGAGCCGATGGCCATGATGCCTATGATGTTCAGTGCGATCACCAGTGTGATCAGCAGAAAATCCAGTTTTCTGAATTGAAAGGTTCTAAAGGGGCGAAACTCTCTGCTTCTTCTTTCCATGGAGCTTTTGTACCTTCTTTCAGAGATGATCCGCTGTTTAGGTCAGCAGATCGATCCATGTTCCTTTGTTGACCGGCACCATGGTCACCACGCCTTTTTTGAGCACAGCGGCCCTGGGCGCCGGTCTGCCAAGAATACTCCAGCGGCTCTTTTCATTCCCTCTGGAGCGTATGCCGTCCACGCGCAGCTTTTCCGGAGACAGATCCAGGGCAAAAACGAAATGTCCGCTCTCACCGGTATTTCCGGCCTGGGCTTCCCCGTAGAGACCTCCCAGCACGAAAATGTTTTTTTCCGAGACCACGGCGCTGCCGGGGTACACGTCTCCCAGGACCAGAAGATTCTCCCGGGAATCCAGGACCATGCCGTTGTTGACATTGCCGTTGTGCAGCTGGCAGATGGGCATATCCGGCGGCAGGCTTCCCGCGCCGACGCCGCCTGCCCGGCTGATCCGATCCAGCGCATGGAGAAGGATACGCTCTGTACTCTCTTCCTTGCTGCAGATACACATGATCTGCAGATCACTGTTTTGTGTGATGATGTCTGTCAGTTCCATCTCTTCTTCGCCGGTGAGCTTTCTTCCCTCAAAGGAAAGGGCCACACTGGCATCCTGAAAGAAAGCTCTGCCCTTCGAGAATTTCTCTTCTGTCTCCTTCAGGATCTCCTCCCAGGGAGCATCCTCCTGTAAATGCAGGGCGATACCGTTGGTAAAACTTTTGATCATGACCGCGTTTTTCATACTCACCTCATAATGCCGCAGCTTGCGGCGAAAAAGAAACTCCGGGAGAATCTCGCCCGGGCGAAATCTACGATACGATCAGTCAGCGGAGATATTGCCGCTGTTCATCTGGGTGCCGGTGTCAAGCAGATCGTCTCTGTCCTCTACATTAAAGTAGTATTTCAGGACATCCTCCGTGATCTGCGCCGCATAGTCGGAAGTATAACCGTTGGCCACACGGGTGGCAATGGCGATCTGCGGACTTTCGTAGGGGGCATAGCAGACAAACAGTGCATGGTTCGGTCTGGTGGTCGTCTCCTGCGCGGTACCGGTCTTTCCGGCCACGGCAATGGGCATATCATCAAAATAGGATTTGTCCTGCACCACCTTGCGCATACCCAGATGGATGGCATTCCAGTAGCGCTGGTCCATATCGATGATATTCCGAATGGTGGCGCTGTTGGAAAGAAGGGTGCTGCCGCTGCTGTCCTCCACCTTTTGCAGAAGGGTCAGATTATAGCAGGTGCCGCTGTTGGCCACCGTGGTGACATATCTGGCCAGGCCCACGGTGGTATAACCGCTGTCTGACTGACCGATGGCGGAACGCACCGCATCTTCCGATGCCATCTGGGGCGAAGCTTCTTCTATTTCTATGCCGGACGTATCGGACAGGCCGAACATGTCCGCATATTTCTGTAATTTGGTGACACCTACATCCGAGGAATAGGTATTGCCCACCTCTCCCAACCGGTAGCCTACTTCATAAAAGAAGATATTGCAGGAATTCTGTATAGCGCCGGAGACATCGAGATTGCCGTGGCTGCTGGGATAGATCCAGCAATGGGGCGAGGGCTGAATCTTTTCGAATGTCCCTGTGCAGTCCACCATGGTATCCAGGGTGATCACACCTTCCATCAATCCTGCAGTGGCGGAAACCGGCTTAAAGGTGGAACCGGGAGCCGTCTTCTGCTGGGTAGCATAGTTGATGAGAGGTCTGGAAAGATTATTGCGAAGGCTCGCATAATACTCTGCATCCACGCCGTTGCTCATCCGGTTGTTGTCATAGCTGGGATAAGTCACCAGCGCCAGCACCTCGCCGGAATTCACGTCAGTGATCACCATGGAACCGGAATAGGGATCCAGGTTCAGCTGCGCCGGCGTCAGATCCAGATTCTGGATCCTTGCGATCATGAAATCGTAGGCAGATTCCGTGCCTGCCTCAAAGGATGCTCTCTCCGCCTCCTGTACATTCACCAGATCCTGCTCCATCAGAATCCGGCAGATCTGATTGCCGGAGATCACATCGTTTAAGATCATATACTTATAGATCTTTTTGGTGAAATCGGAATCCTGCGAGAGCAGATCCTTGGTATATTTCCAGAGGGCGTCAAAAACCTGTGCGGAATCGGCATACTTGCTCTCTATGGAGAGCTTGGTGACATCCACCCAGTTCTGGGCGATGGCGTATTCCAGAAACTCTGTCAGGGAAATGGTCTCGTTGGTCGTCCAGTTCTGATAGGTCTCATCCTCTTCGTTGATCAGAGACCGGTCCAGCACGCCCTTGTCATAGAGGGCAGAGACCAGATAGCTCTCGTAGGTCTTGTATTCCTTGGTCAGCTTGTTATACGGCGTCTTTGCGGTATAAAGCTCCTTTTCCATGGTATCCCACAGGGAGGCGGCATAGGTCTGAAAGGTGCTGTAAACGGCTTTTTCCGTCTCTCCCGCGTCCTCCTGCGCAAAGTGGGAGGTGCTGACCACGTTATTATTGATCACCGCAAAATAGACATCGTAAATGGGGATGACGATGTTGGAACTGGAGGAGTTGGTGCTGGTGTCAAATTCCTTGATGTTGCGGATCTTCGCCACCAGGATGGAGGCCAGGCGGCGCTCGAGTATATCGGTGGCTGCCTCCTGCAGGTCCTTATCAATCGTCAGGTAGACATCATTGCCGGCCACCGGATCTTCTTCGTTTGTCACCTGGAGCTCTTTGCCCACGCTGTCTACAAAGACCGTCTTGCTGCCCTTAGTGCCCTGGAGCTGCTCTTCCATGGAGGCTTCGATGCCGGCCTTACCCACAATATCGCTGGAGGTGTAATCGGCATTGGTCTTTTGCAGCTCCTTTAATTCCTCTGTGGAGACCTTGCCGGTATAGCCGATGATCTGGGAAAAGTAGGTGCTGTCCACATATTTGCGCACCGTCTCTTCTTCGATGTCTACGCCGAGCAGATCATCGCTGCGCTCCATGATGTCCGCCACTGTCTGCTCACTGACATCGGAGGCGATGGAGGTGGAGAGGTATTTCTGGAAATTATTAAGGCTCAGATTATAGCGCACGATGACCATCTGGAGAAGCCGTTTGTCGGAATATCCCTTTCCCGGCACAAAGTCGGAGGAGGAATCCTCCGGATCCTCTTTCTCTCCCAGTTCATAGCGTTCCGCCAGATCCATGACGGCATCCCGGGCAGAACGGGTCTTTTCTTCGTAGGTCAGGTCATCCGTGGAGGCATGACCGTAAATATCCGCGAGGAATCGAAGAAGGGATGTATCGGAGACATTATATTCGAACTGGCCGTCCTCATTCAGGATGATATTGAAGTCGCCGGTGATGGAATCTCCGTTGCCGTCCAGGATGTCGATCACCTTGCCGATGGTCTCATTGATCTGCTTATCCCGGGAGGAAGTATCCTCATAGACGTCCTTGATAGTGACGGAATAGGCCAGCTCATTGTAGGCCAGAAGGTTGCCGTTCCGGTCGTAGATATTGCCTCTGGTGCTGGGGATCGTCACCTCGCGGCGGATGCGCAGCTGAAAGTTATTCAGGTAATTCTCACCGTTGACGATCTGTAGCTGAAAAAGCCGATAGGTCCAGCCGCAGGCAAGACCTATCATCACGATGACCAGAAGTACGATCCTTATATTGATCCTGTGCAGGAAGTCCAGGATGCTTGTCCGGATATGAATGCCTTTAAACAAAGTTCTTCTCGCTTTCTCTCTTCTTTCGAATGTAGCGTCTGTAGAGCAACAGCAGCAGCGGATAGATCACCAGCGCACACAGCAGGCTGTAGATGATCTCCGGGATCAGAAAGTGCACCAGAAAGTACTGCAGATAGAAACGCCCCCGAATGAGAAAATCAAAAATATAGCTGACGATTCCGTAAAGAAAATCACCGACGGCAATCATCAGCAGAGGGAATTTGAGTTCATCTGCGAAAAACAGCCGCTCGAATTTGCCGAAAAGAAAACCGATCACTGCGTAGAGCAGCATCTGCTCTCCTATGATCGGCGCAAAAAAAACATCACATAAAAGTCCGCAGAACAGCCCTGTGAACATGCCGCCGATCTCTCCCAGCATAAGGCCGTAGGAGATGGTCACAATGATCATCAGATTGGGACCGATGCCGGAAAAGGAAAGGGCGGGAAAAACCGTACATTGCAGAACAAAGCATATGACAATCGTCAGAGCGATAATGATAATACCACGAATTCTTTCCATTGACAGAACAGTCTTTCTAGTTATTCACCTTTTGCTTTGTTTCCAGGATCACCAGCACCGTATCGAGGTGCTCAAAATCAACGGCCGGTGTGATCAGACCGGATTTGGTCAGGTTGTTGGAATCCTTGGAGATCTCACTGACATAGCCGATCAGGATGCCGGGGAGGTATTTTTCACTGATATTGGAAGTGACCACCTTATCTCCCACCGTCACCTGATCACCCTTATCGGAAAGCTTTGAAAATTCGATGACACCGTCTGCATATCGTTTCAGGCTCCCGGAAACGATGAGATTATCCGAAGTGGAAAGGATGGAGCCGGAAACATTATTATTGTCATTGATAATGCTGGAGACCTTCGCCCAGTTCGGCCCCACGTCGATGATGCTTCCCACCAGACCGCCGTCTGCGATGACATTCATATCTACGGAAATGCCATCCTCCGAGCCTTTGTTGATCACGAAGGAGTGATACCAGTTTCCGGAATCCTTGGCGATGATCCGGGCGCCGGTCTTTTCATACTGGCTGTACTGCTCATCCAGATCGTAGAGCTCGCGCAGTCTGGCCAGCTCATACTTTTCCTGCTGCAGGGAAGTATTCTCCATCAGCAAGGTGTCTACCTGCTCTTTTAAGTCGGCATTTTCCTGCTGGAGATTTTTGATCTGTCCCATCATCTCCGCCTCGGATACCAGAAAAGCGCCGACACCGGAGACCCCGTCCTGGAAAGGTACGATCACGTAATTTGCCACCACATTGAGAGGACCGGTAAACAGATCCGTTGTATAGGTGAGCACCATCAGGAGAATACAGCCCAGGGAAACCAGCAGGAGTGCATATCTGGCAGGAAGATGAAACTTTTCCTTTTTTTTCTGAACCACAGGACTCATTTAGATAACCCTTCAATGGTATAAGCGAGTGATTTATAATTTGCTTTCTTAATGACCTGAGAAAGTCCGAGTGCCACGGAATTGACCGGGCTCTCTGCCATATTGACCTGGAGGTGTACTTCTCTCTCCAGCTCCTCGGCCAGGCCCTCCTCCTGGGAGGCACCGCCTGTCATGAAAATGCCGTGGCGGTAAATATCGGCTGCCAGCTCCGGAGGTGTGCGCTCCAGGATCACCTTTACATTGTCGGTGATGGTATGGAAATTCTCCTGGAGGGTCTGCTCGATGAAATCGTGCGTCAGGGTACGCTCTACCGGAAGGCCGGTGACAATATCTCTTCCGTAGACAGTGGCTTTGCCGCCGTTTTCGGAGAGATCGCCGAAGGAGATACGAACGCCCTCGGCTGTCTTATTGCCGATCACGAGATTATACTCCCGGCGAACAGCGGATACGATGGAATTATCAAAGGCATGCCCGCCCACCTTGATCAGGCGGCTGAGCACGATGCCGCCCAGAGAAAGGATGGAGATCTCTGTGGTATCATGTCCTACGTCTACGATCAGGGCACCCTGGGAATTCTTGACATCGATGCCCATGCCCAGGCCGTCTGCCAGGGCCTTCTCCACGACCAGGATCTTTTTGGCCTTCAGGCCGGAATCCTTGATGAGGTCGTAAAAGGCACGCTTTTCTACCTCTGTCACATCTGTGGGAACAGCCACAAAGTAGTTGGCGCCCTTACTGCCCTTCTGGCCGTCGATGATGAAGCGGCGGATCAGCTGCTCCATGTTCTGGATGTCTGCAATAACACCGTTGCAGATCGGAAAACTGGCGCAGATATTGGCCGGTGATTTCTCGTACATCTCAAAAGCAGAATCACCGTAGGCGATCACGTTCTTTTTATTTTCGATGGCGATCATGTTTTTCTGAACGGTGATCTTGTCTGTGCCTGCATTGTAGATCTTGATATTATTGGTGCCCAGATCGATGGCAAAGGTATTGTTAATCAAGGTATCTCCTTTCGGGCGGCTGCTACAGCAGGCCCTGCTCTTTCATACTGACATAGCGGGAATCGCCGATGACCAGGTGATCCGTCAGTGTAATATCCATATAACTCCCTGCTCTGGCCACCTTTCTGGTGACCTGAATATCCTCCTGGCTCGGGGTGGGATCGCCGCTGGGATGGTTGTGCAGCAGCATCACATGCACGGCATTCTCCCGCAGGGCCAGCCGGAAAATCTCCCTGGGGGAGACGATGGAGGCATTCACGCTGCCGATGGAGAGAAGCCGCTCTCCAATCAGCATGAGCTTGCTGTCCAGCAAAAGCAGCATGACACGTTCTGTGGCTTCGTGGCGCATCTGCTCCATATAATAACCGGCGACAGATTCCGGGGATCGGAAACAAAGATCCCTGGAAGCGCGCTCTCTGGAAAGGCGCTTGGAAAGCTCGGCAATACACAGAAGCTGCACCGCCTTTACCTGACCGATGCCGGGAATGTGCTGCAGGTCCTTCAATGTCAGCTCATGCAGAACAGAGAGGGTATCCCCCTCTCCTACAATTCGCCTGGCCACATCTAATGCCGACTGACCGGCCGTGCCTGTCCGCAGCATCACCGCCAGAAGCTCTGCATTGGTAAGACTCTGGGGGCCATACTCCATAAACCGCTCACAGGGCAGTTCTTTTTCTTTCATAAATGGACTCCTTCCAGCCTCTCCGGGGCCTGGGAAGTCCATTTCATTTTATAGTTTAATCAATCCACGGTCAAGCATATTCTGAAGGCTCTTCAGGATGCCAAGCTTGCAGTGAGGCCATGTCAGACCACCCTGGAAATAGACCGCATAGGGCTCTTTCATAGGCGCATCAGCGCTCAGTTCCATGGTGGAGCCGGCCACAAAAGCACCGGAGGCCATGATGACATCACAGTCATAGCCCGGCATCGGAGCCGGCTCCGGCGTCACATAGGAATCCACCGGAGAAGCCGCCTGGATGCCCTGACAGAAGGCGATCAGACAATCCGGATTGCGGAAGGTGACGGACTGAATAATGTCATGGCGAACCTCATCGCCGGTGGGAAGGACGTCAAAACCAAGCTTTTCAAAGCACTTGGCCGCAAAAATCGCGCCCTTGGTGGCAGCGGCCGTCATGATCGGTGCCAGGAAAAAGCCCTCAAAATAGGAAGAAAGAATGCCAAGGGAAGCGCCTACCTCTTTGCCGAGGCCCGGCGCAGTCAGACGATGCGCGGCATTTTCCACGCACTCCTTCGTACCCACGATATAGCCGCCGGTGGGAGCAAGGCCGCCGCCGGGATTCTTGATCAGAGAACCCACCACCATGTCAGCGCCCACCTGGGAAGGCTCTATGATCTCAGTGAATTCGCCGTAGCAGTTATCCACCATGCAGATCACATCAGGGCGAAGCTTCTTTACAAAGGCAATGACCTCACCGATCTGCTCTACGGAAAAGCTGGGTCTGGTCTGATAGCCCTTGGAGCGCTGGATGGTGACCAGCCGGGTTCTCTCATTTAAGCCTGCCTTGATGGCATCAAAATCAAAGGTTCCGTCGCTCTTTAAATCTGCCTGATGATACGTGATGCCGTACTCTGCCAGAGAACCGTTGGAAGGACGAATGCCGATCACCTCTTCCAGCGTATCATAGGGCTTTCCGGCTGCGCTCATCAGCTCATCTCCGGGACGAAGATTACTCATAAGAGCCAAAGCCAGGGCGTGCGTACCGCAGGTGATCTGCGGCCTTACCAGTGCATCCTCGGTATGGAAAAAGGCGGCATAGGTCTTTTCCAGTGCCTCTCGGCCCATATCGTCATAGCCGTAGCCGGTGGTACCGTAAAGACAGGGCGTTCCGACATGCGCCTCCTGCAGCGCTTTGATCACACGAAGCTGGTTGTACTCTGCGATCTCATCGATCCCGGCAAACCGCTCCGATAACTCCTCCAGAATCGGTGCTGCGAAGTCAAGCACCTGACTGCCGATACCTAATTCCTCATATTGTGCTGTTAAATCTGTATACATGTTTACCTCTTTCTAAATATATATTCACAATCCAGCCGGACGGGCGCGCGGGTGGCGGATGATGTCCGGCGCAGGGGCATTGCGATGCCTCGGCACTTGGCTCGCGTCCTTTGCGAGCTTACGTGCCGCTAGGCATGAGCACTTGAGCCGAGAGGCGTCCCCAAGCGGACATCGCCGACAGGACCCGCCGACCGTCCGGCGTCCGGGAAATCAGTCATGTGCAATACTGTGAACGTACCATCTCCTCCATCCAGTCATACATAGCCTGTTCGTCGGGAAAAGCATCCCGGTCCACCCAGATCACATTCCGCTCCCGCTTAAACCATGTCAGCTGCCTCTTGGCAAAATGCCTGGTATTTCGCTTGATCAGCGTCACGGCTTCTTCGATGGAAGGAATCCTGCCGTCCAGATACGCATACATTTCCTTGTATCCCAGACCCTGCATGGAGACAGCCTCCGGGGGAAGCCCCATTTCCCTGAGTCTTTTCGTCTCCTCTAAAAGCCCCTGCTCCATCATGATATCTACCCGCCTGTCAATGCGGCGATAGAGCTTTTCCCTGTCCATGGTCAGGACGAAAAAGACCGCATCATAGGCTGCAGGCCTGCTTCGCTGCTCTTTATTGTGCTGAGAGATCTTCTCTCCGCCGCTTTGTCTGGCGAATTCCAGCGCTCTGATCAGACGCTTTACATTGTGGGGATGAATAGCCTCTGCGGCCTCCGGGTCTATCCGGCGCAGCGCCTCCCAGAGTTTTTCCGGTCCCTCCGCTTTAGCTGTTTCTTCCAGCTGCCTGCGGTAGTCCGCATCCTCGTCCATTTCGGTAAAGTCGATGTCATAGAGCAGGGCCTGGATATAAAAGCCGGTCCCCCCTGCCAGGATGGGAAGCCGATTCTTACTGTAAATATCCTGTAAGGCCTCTTTGGCCATCGTCTGAAAGCGGACGACGTTCCAGCTCTCCGACGGATCGGCGCAGTCTATGAGATAATGGGGAATCCCCTGCATCTCTTCTCCTGTGATCTTGGCTGAGCCGATATCCATGCCCCGGTAGACCTGCATGGAGTCTGCGGAGATCACACAGCCGCGAAGTCTGCCGGCCAATTCCACCGCTGCCGCGCTTTTCCCGGAGGCGGTAGGACCGGCCACGATAATCATTTTCGGGGATGAATTTTCTGACATAGGACTCCTTTGCTATCTATACGATCCGCTTAAACTTTCGCTCGATCTCCTGTTTGGACAGGGTGATCATGGTCGGACGGCCGTGGGGACAATGGTAGGGATTCTCCAGGGACAGAAGCTCCTCGATCAGTGCCTCTGCCTCCGCCTGCGTCATGGAAGAATTGCCCTTGACCGCTGCCTTGCAGGACATGGAAGCGATCTTTGCCAGGATGGTCTGGGAAGTCCCTTCGATTTTGGCATCCATGATTTCCTCGAGCGTCTCGCGGAAAAGCTGCTGGGGACTGCTGCCGTACAGATCCATGGGAATCGCCCGGATGGCATAGGATCTTTCTCCGAAGGGCTCTATGTCAAATCCCATCTGCCGGAAGGCATCGGCATAGGGAAGATAGCTGGCCTCTTCCCGGCCGCTTAAGGTGATGACGATAGGCGGTGCCAGAAGCTGGGAAGGAACTTCCTCCTGCTGTCTGAAATGTCTCATAAACCGCTCATAATTTACTTTTTCGTGAGCGGCATGCTGGTCGATCATCAACAGCTGATCCCGCCAGCAGACTACCCAGTAGGTCTCAAAGATCTGCCCCAGAATCCGGTATTCCCTGACCGATTCTTCTGACAGGACGGCAGGTTTAACCTCATCTTTTTTATCTGACAGATCAAGGGAGGCAAAGAGCTCTCCCTGCACCGCTTTCCCTGCGGGATAAGGATCTTCTTCTGTAAATTCTTTCTGCGAAGGTGTCGATGCAAAGGCAGGATTTGCTGTTCTTTGCTGCGGCCTTCTGTCATCCAGAACAAAGTCATCTTTCTTTGAGTCATTCTTCTTTAAGTCATCCCTCTTTTTTTCGGATTGATACAGAGGTTCTTTTTCCCGAAGAAATGATAACGTTCCTGCCTGCACAGGGTGGTCGCATTGTATGTCACGGATGCAGGCAGATTCTGCACGCTCCGCACTGCCACTCTCAAAGGGCTCCGCCTGCTCGGCGGCATAAACGGCCTCCTGCGCGGCTTCTTCGTCCTTTTTCTGGATCTTTCTTTCCTTTTCGCTAAGCAAGCTGGCAGCGGGGATCAGCTCCTTGCCGTGAAGCGTCTGGTGCACCGCCTCTTTGACAGCCTGATAGACTCCCTTGGTATCTGCAAAGCGCACCTCCATCTTAGTGGGATGCACATTCACATCCAGGCCGTCCGCCGGCATGGTCACATGGAGGACAACGAAGGGAAAGCAATGCTTCATCAGGTCGGTGCCGTAGCCTTCTTCTGCCGCTTTGGAGAGCACCTCACTGCGGAGCATGCGGCCGTTGACGAAAAAGATCTCATAATTCCGGCTGCTCCGGGAGATCTCCGGCCGGCCGATCAGCCCGGTCACCTTGTAATCCCCCTGCTCGAAGGATACTGGAAACAGAGCGGCAGCGGTCTCCCTGCCGTAGATCCGGTAGATCAGTTCCTTCAGATTGCCGTTGCCGGAGGTATGGAGCTTTTCCTTTCCGTTGACACGGTAGTGAAAGGAGATATCCGGATGAGAAAGGGCCTGGCGTTCCACCAGATCAGTGATATAGCCCGCCTCCGTCTGGGGCTGCTTTAAGAACTTTTTACGGACCGGCACATTATAAAAAAGGTTCCGGACAATGACACTGGTGCCGTCCGGCGCACCGATCTCCTGGAGAAGAATGTCTCCGGTATCTGCGGCATCCGGATTGGCGGCAGCCGACGCTGCCCTGTCATTGACAGCCCGGGTGCCGGTCAGGGAATCCCGGACCTTGGTGATCATCTCCACCTGGGATACCGCTGCGATACTGGCCAGTGCCTCTCCGCGAAATCCAAGGCTTACCAGATGGGTGAGATCCTCTTCATTCTGTATCTTGCTGGTGGCATGGCGCAGAAAGGCCTTTCGGATCTGATCCGCCGCAATGCCGCAGCCATTGTCCGTGACCCGCAGAAGGCTTTGCCCGCCGTCCCGTATCTCCACCGTGATGGCAGTGGCCCCGGCGTCAATGGCATTCTCGATCAGCTCTTTTGCCGCATTCACCGGCCGCTCCACCACTTCTCCGGCGGCGATCCTTCCTATGGTCTCCTGACTTAAAAGATGTATCTCCATTTACAGACCTCGTTGGTAAAAAAGTAATATGTTTATCCCCACCGGTTTTTCAGCTGATTCTGCAGCTTATAAAGGGTATTGAGGGCATCCATGGGGGTGAGATTGGTGATATCCACTTCCCGCAGTTCCTTAAGGACATCCTCATCGGAGGTGGTGGTCAGAAGGGAGATCTGCGCCAGATCCACCTCGTCATAGTGCTTCACCTTGCCCTGCCCTGAGGTATTTGTCTCAATGCGCTGGATCTTCTCGGTGATGTCATTGTCCGAGAGCTGTCTGACGATCTCCTTGGCTCTGTCGATGACAATATCCGGGATCCCGGCCAGCTTGGCCACCTGAATGCCGTAGCTTTTGTCTGCTCCGCCCCTTATGATCTTGCGAAGGAAGACGATGTCATCGCCCTTTTCCTTTACCGCCACGCAGTAGTTGGTCACGTTGTTCATCTTGCCCTCTAACTCCGTGAGCTCGTGGTAATGGGTGGCAAAAAGGGTCTTGGCGCCCAGATATTTTTTATTGCTGATATGCTCGATCACGGCCCAGGCAATGCTCAGACCGTCAAAGGTGGAGGTGCCTCTGCCGATCTCATCCAGGATCAGAAGGCTCTTGGAAGTGGCATTTCTAAGGATATTGGCTACTTCGTTCATCTCCACCATAAAGGTGCTCTGTCCGCTGCCCAGGTCATCGGAGGCGCCCACTCTGGTGAAGATCCGGTCCACGACGCACAGATTCGCCTCGGCGGCCGGCACGAAGCTTCCGATCTGGGCCATCAGGACAATCAGGGCACACTGGCGCATATAAGTGGATTTGCCGGCCATATTGGGGCCTGTGATGATGGCGATGCACTTTTTCTTATTATCGAGGTAGCAGTCATTCTCCACGAAATCCCCGGAGAGCATCTGCTCCACCACCGGATGGCGTCCTCCGGTGATCTTGATGATGCCCTTTTCATTGATGGAGGGACGCACATAGTGATTGCGCTCTGCGGTCACGGACAGGGAACAGAAAACATCCAGCAGCGCGATCGCCTTGGCGGTTTTCTGGATCCGGGTGACCTGACTGCCGATATGATCTCTGATCTCACAGAACTTATCATATTCCAGGGTATTTAATTTATCTTCGGCATTGAGGATGGTATCCTCTAATTCCTTGAGCCGCGGCGTGGTATAGCGCTCCGATCCTGTCAGGGTCTGTTTGCGGATATAATCCTGCGGCACCAGGTTTTTATAGGAATTGGTGACATCAAAGTAATAGCCGAAGACTTTGTTGTATTTGATCTTCAGATTCTTGATGCCCGTGCGCTCCCTGTCCTGCTCTTCTAACTCCATGAGCCAGGTCTTTCCCTTGGTGCGGGCCTCCCGGAGGTGATCGATGTCGCCGTCAAAGCCCGTGCGGATGATCCCGCCCTCTCTTATGGTGATCGGCGGCTCATCCTCGATGGCCTGTCCCAGCAGGTCCACCAGATCGGAAAAGTCATCCAGGTCCTGACTGATCTGCGTCAGCAGGCTGCAGGTCCGGGGCAGGTGATCGAGGACCTCCCGGATGGGACTGCACATGGAAAGGGAGGACTTAAAGGCCAGCAGATCCCGGGGGTTGGCGCTTAAGTAGGTGATCCTGGTCATCAGCCTCTCCAGGTCATAGACCGGGGAGAGATATTCCCGGATCTCATCCCGATCTACGGCATTCTCACACAGGATCTCCACTGCATCCTGTCTTTGCCTTATCTCGTCTGCAAAAATAAGGGGCTGCTCCACAAAGCTGTGCAGGAGTCTGGCGCCCATGGCGGTTCTGGTCTTATCTAATACCCAGAGAAGCGAACCCTTCTTCTGCTTTTCCCGCATGGTCTCCGTCAGTTCCAGATTTCTTCTGGTAAAGCCGTCCAGGAGCATATAGCGGCCTGTCACATAGGGCACGATACGCGTGATGTTGGAGAGATTATTTTTCTGGGTATCGTAAAGGTAGCGAAGCAGTGCGCCGGCGGCCACGCAGCCCGCATCGAAGTCCTCTATGCCGAGGCTGATCAGAGAGCCGGCATGGAAATGGGAAAGAAGCAGGGACCTGGCGCTGTCTTCGTCAAAATAGTGGGCATCCAGAGGATTGATAAAGACGGAAAGCCGGTTCTTTAAGTCCTCGCAGTCAATGCCGCACATGGTAAAGGCTTCGTTGCAGATGATCTCCGAGGGGGCATACCGCATGATCTCGTCCTGGATCTTATGCACGTCTCCCACCTGAGTGACATAGAATTCTCCGGTGGAGATATCCGCTGCGGCGATGCCGGAGGTGCCCTGCTCGTAGCAGATGCAGAAAAGGAAGTTGTTCCTGCCGTCCTCTAAGGACTGCATGTCCATGTTGGTGCCCGGTGTGACCACCCGGATCACTTCTCTTTTTACGATGCCCTTGGCGAGCTTCGGATCTTCCATCTGCTCGCAGATCGCCACCTTGTAGCCTTTGGAGACCAGACGGGTCAGATAGCTGTCCACCGCATGAAAGGGGACGCCGCACATGGGCGCCCGCTCCGGAAGACCGCAGCTTTTGCCCGTCAGGGTGAGATCCAGCTCTCTCGCTGCAATCTGCGCATCCTCAAAGAACATCTCATAGAAGTCGCCGAGACGGTAAAAGAGGATGCAGTCACTGTATTCTTCCTTTGTCTTCAGATAGTGCTGCATCATGGGGGACAGCCCCGGATGATCTGCATCTATTTTCATGCTGTCTGCCTTCCTTTAAATGTACGTTATTTACTGTATCGGCTCCGCCAGGGTGCCGAAGTAATAAAAGCCTTTGCACGCATCCAGATGGATCTGGCAGTACTTTCCGATCATAGAAGCATCGCCCTTGATGTGCACCAGCATATTGTTGGATAGTCTGGCTGTCACAAGGGAAGGATCATGGTCATTTACACTCTCCACCAGTCCCTCCATGGTGCGTCCCGTCCAGCGGGCCGCCTGCTCTCTGGCACATTCCTGCACCTGCGCCAGCACTCTGTCGAACTGCACGTGCTTCTCTTCCTCCGGCACCTGCTCCATCTTTGCCGCCGGTGTGCCGCTGCGCATGGAGTAGATAAAGGTAAAGGCGTTGTCAAATTTTACCTGTCTGATCAGATCGATCGTCTCATCCACATCCTCTTTGGTCTCTCCCGGGAAGCCCACGATGATATCTGTGGTGATGGCCATGTCCGGAATCTCCTGACGGATGTGATTGGCCAGGGTGATGAACTGCTCCTTGGTATAATGGCGGTTCATTTTTTCCAGGATACGGTCGGAGCCGGACTGCAGGGCCAGGTGAAGATGTCTGGCTACCTTGGGATTGCGCTTCATGGTCTCTATCAGCTCTTCGGAGAGATCCTTGGGATGGGAGCTCATAAAACGCACCCGGTGAATGCCGTCGATCTTACAGACCTCTTCTAAGAGCTCTGCAAAGCTGATGGGATGCTCCAGATTTTTGCCGTAGGAATTTACATTCTGTCCTAATAGCATCACTTCCGTGACGCCGTCCGCTGCCAGTCTCTCAATCTCCCGGAGGATGTCCTTTGGCTCTCTGCTGCGCTCTCTGCCGCGTACATAGGGAACGATGCAGTAGGTGCAGAAATTATTGCAGCCAAACATAATATTGACACCGGACTTAAAGGGAAAGGCCCGCTCCACCGGCAGCTCTTCGATGATGCCGCTCTCATGATCCCAGATCTCCGTTACCTTCCTGTTCTCGGCATAGAGAGACCAGAGATATTCCGGGAAACGGTACAGATTGTGGGTGCCGAAAATAAGATCCACGAAGGAATAGCTCTTTTTGATCTTATCAACAGCGGTTTTTTCCTGCATCATGCAGCCGCAGAGCGCTACCTTCATATAGGGATTGCTCTTGCGGTAATGGCTGACGCGGCCGAGTCGTCCGTATACATGCTGGTCCGCATTATCCCGGACGGTGCAGGTATTGTAGATGACGAAATCCGCATCCTCATCCTCTGCCTGCGCAAAGCCCACGGACCGCAGGATACCGGAGAGTTTTTCGGAATCTCTGGCATTCATCTGGCAGCCGAAGGTGATGATGGAGGCTGTCAGCGGTCTTTTGAGCTCCGCAGAGATCTCCTTTAATTTTTCCTTTGTTTTGCCGATAAAATAATACTGGCGCATGGGCTCTGTCTCCGGCGCCGGGCCCATTAAGTCTATCTCATTTACTAACTTTTCCGGATTGGTGTATTCGTTCATACTTACCTCATTACTATGCAGCCGGTCGAAGCTGCTGGATGGAATATATGCAATGGTTCATTTTCTGCTGCATTTTTTTTATGGACGTACCAGAACACCTGTATTCGTTCCAAAGAAAAATACTGCTTGATATTTTTTTAAAATCAGTCTGCTGATTTTACATCAATACTGTAGGCAGCATACTTCTCAATGATCCGCGCCAGGATACGCACCGCAAGGGCCATCTCCTCCACGCACACATACTCATTGCGGCTGTGCCAGTGATAGGCGCCGGTGCCCAGATTCGGGCAGGGAATCCCTTCAAAGGAAAGCCGGCAGCCGTCGGTGCCGCCCCTTATAGGCGCGATCCGCGGCTCTACGCCCACCGCCTTCATGGCGGCGACGGCATTGTGGATCAGGTGCATGTGGGGACGGATCTTTTCGAGCATATTGTAGTAGGAATCTTCTATCCGGACCTCAAAGCACTCCGCGCCGTAGCGCTCCTGCATCTGTTTTACCGCCGCTGCGAACAGCTGCTTTCGTTTCTCAAACTTATCCCGGTCATGGTCGCGGATGATGTATTCCATCCGTGCCTCATCCGGCGTGCCTGACATATTTTCCAGATGGAAAAAGCCCTCGTAGCCTTCTGTATAAAAAGGTGTTTCCTTAGGCGGCAGAAGGGCGTTGAATTCCATGCCGTAGAGAAGGGCATTTTTCATGACGCCTTTGGCAGAGCCCGGATGGGTATTCCGGCCGTGGATGGTCAGGACTGCCCCGGCCGCATTAAAATTCTCGTATTCCAGCTCTCCGACTGCGCCGCCGTCGCAGGTATAGGCGAAGTCCACCTGAAAATGCGCACGGTCATAGCAGGCGGTGCCGTTGCCCACCTCTTCATCCGGCGTGAACATCAGCCGCACCGTGCCGTGCGGGTATTCGGGATGGGTCAGAAAGAACCGGAAAAGCTCCATGATCTCGGTGACGCCGGCCTTATCATCCCCGCCCAGCACAGAGGTGCCGTCCGAAGTGATGAGCATTTTCCCAATATGTTCAGCCAGATCCGGCATCTCTGCTTCCCGGCTCACGATCCCGGCCTCCTTATTAAGGCAAAGATCACCGCCCTGATAGCAGTCGATCACCTGGGGACGGACGATATTGGAGGCCACCGCATTGGAGGTATCGATATGGGCCACCAGGCCGATGATGGGAGCCAGATTTTCTCTCCCCTTTTCTGTTCTGTCCGGGCAGGCATCCATAAGGGCCGGATCGGGGGCCGGCAGGTTAGAGGGAAGGGTCGCGTAGACGTAGCAATACTCTTTGTCATAATAGACTTCCGAGGCACCCATCTCCTGCAGCTCTTCATAAAGCATGCCGGCCAGTATCCGCTGCTCCGGCGTAGAGGGCGTCACGGTATAGCCTTCAGCCGACTGGGTCCCTATGCGGGCATAGCGAAGGAAACGATCGGCGATTTCCTTTTTTTCTTCTTCGGTTATATCGTTTTGATCAAACATGTGTAAAAACCTCCGATATGATTTTCAGAGAGGAAACCTGCGGTATCCATAAAAGCAGGTATTTGTTCAGCACCTGCCGTATCAGGGATTTACGAAGCAAATTCAAGATGCGGGCTAAACAGATACATAAACCAAAAGAGATGCCGCCAGGCGCTTCCTTTGGACTTATCAATCCTGCTCAGGATGCCAGAACATATCGTCCTCTTCTTCATATTCCCAGTCCTCTGTGACCTGGTAGAGGAAGGCGTTGCCGCGCTTTCCCACACGCCGGACCACGCCCAGCTGCGTCAGGATCTGTAATACCGTGGAAAAGCTTCCCCGGATCCCGGCGGCGCGACCGAATTCCGCTGCCGTAAAGGGCTCCGGCAGGTCAAAGGGAATGAGCTGGCAATAGTCCCTGGGACAGGTCAGCAGCATTCTGTCGAAAAGTGCTAACGGGATACGGTCATAGCGGTGGGACCCTCTCTTGCCGTCCCTGCTCCAGCCGTCCTGCAGGCGATATTCTTCCATATCGATGAGTAAAAGTTCCACAGACAGATGAGGATCCGCCAGATACGGGCGGATCCTGTACAGCTCCTGAAAAGCCATATAAAAATGTCCTTTGCGGGCGCATTTGTTTCTCTTTCCAAGCGCACCTGTTTGGGGATCGATCCAGATATTCCATTTCTCATGAGGGATCGGATAGACGATGCGGACGGGGTATATTGGCAGGAAAGTTTCGAGTTTGCCCCGCATTTTCCCAAAATTTCCGTTCTGGATTTCGATGATCTCCTGACCGGTATAGATATCCGCGATATAGCCCTCTATGGGAATTTCCTGGTGATCCTCGTCCGGGTCTTCGAAATTTTTGACCACCGCATGCACGGTCTTTTCCTGCTGCATGCCGATGCCGTGCCTCTCCCGCTCTCCCAGGGTGATGATATTGTCCCTGGCCGTGTCAAAACGAAGCTTTTCTTCCGGTGTCATGGTTACCTCATTTGCGGATCCGGAAGGGGAAAGGCGCCTTGTGCAGATGATTTTTCAGATAGGAAAAAGCGGCCTCTTCCCCCTCCTCTGCCAGCATGTGCAGGAGCTTTTCCAGTACCGCCCGGGTCTGCGGATGGAGAAAGCGGGCGGTATTGCCGCTTTCGTAGTAGGCCAGGGGATCGGAGTCCTTGTAGGCAGCGCCGTTGTAGGTCTTGCTGGCGGCGACCCGGTCCATGAACATCTCCGCCACATAGCGTCCCGGCATTTTTACCGCCGTGATGGGATTCTTGGAATGGGTGCTGTAGTCAAACCAGTATTCATAGTGGTGGCGATTGCGTCCTTTGTGGTGAAGCCATGCCTCGGAATATCCTTTCTCCTCCCGCTCTGCATTGTTGGGACTGCGGTTTCCCTGGTAGTATCTGGCGCCTACCAGAAATTCAGAGGGACTGAATTTGGAGAGATCGTGCAGAAACCCCTGTCTGTACAGACCGATGGCAAAGCAGGATCTGCAGACCAGCCAGCGATGTCTGGAAATCGTATGAAGATGTCCTGCCGCCTTTTGAAGTGTGATTTTTTCTTTTTCTTTCATGGAATTGGAATGCCCTGCTGCTTTGCGTGTATTTGCTCTGTTTCTTCATGCACTGTGACAGAACACCGGACCATCTGCCTAAAGCAGCTGTCCGGCAGGTTCTCTCTGTACTGTCAAAGACCGTCTGTTCTGCTTTCTTACCACAGATCTGCCAGATCCAGGATCAGCCGCTCTGTCTTCTCCCAGCCAAGGCAGGGATCAGTAATGGACTGGCCGTAGTGACCCTCTCCGATCTTCTGCGCGCCGTCCTCGATATAGCTCTCGATCATCAGGCCTTTCACCAGCTTGTGGATCTCGGGAGAGATCTTTGCACTGTGCATGACATCCTTGCTGATACGGATCTGCGCCAGGAAATTCTTGCCGGAGTTGGAGTGATTGGTATCGACCACGACACCGGGATTCTGGTAGCTGCGCTCCTGATAGAGGGCGGCCACTTCACACAGATCCTCGTAGTGATAGTTGGCATGATTTCTGCCGAAGCGGTCTACGTAGCCGCGAAGGATGGCGTGCGCATAGGGATTTCCCTTGGTCTTTACTTCCCATCCTCTGTAAAGGAAGGTCTGCGGGCTCTGGGCTGCAATGATGGAATTCATCATGACGGAGAGATCGCCGCCCGTGGGATTCTTCATGCCTACCGGGATGCCGACGCCTCCGGCGGTCAGACGGTGCTGCTGATCCTCCACGGATCTGGCACCTACGGCCACATAGGAGAGAAGGTCGGAAAGGTAGCGGTGATTTTCGGGATAGAGCATCTCATCGGCGCAGGTAAAGCCTGTCTCCTCTACCGCTCTGGTATGCATCTGGCGAATGGCGATGATGCCCCTGAGCATATCCTCTTTCTTTTCCGGATCCGGCTGATGGAGCATGCCCTTGTAGCCGACGCCGATGGTGCGGGGCTTATTGGTATAGATGCGGGGCACGATAAAGATCTTCTCCTGTACCTTTTCCTGTACGCCGCGCAGTCTGGTGATATAGTCAAGGACCGCGTCCTCATTGTCTGCAGAGCAGGGACCGATCACCAGAAGGAGCTTTTCGGACTTTCCTTCCATGATATCCAGAAGCTCTTTATCTCTTGCTTCCTTAATTGCTGCTATCTTTTCACTGACCGGAAACTCCTCCTTTAATTCCTTGGGGGTGGGGAGTTTACGCAGAAATTCCATATCCATATCCATTGGTTTATACCTCTTTCTTTTTTATATCTGTTTGGCAGGCGGTCAAGGCGCGGAGCGCCTCTGACCATCCGCATCGAGGATTTGCGAAGCAAATCCTCGATGCGGGCTAAATCGACATATTATTGTTATTTTTATTTGTTACTGTATTTTGGCGAGTGTTACCTTCTTCTTTCTCCCCGGAGCTCTCCTTTTCCTTGGCCGGAGCCGCCGGGACGATCGTCAGAAGCTTAATGGACCTGGCTGCCGTCTGCACGGCCTTCTGGTCCTCCAAAAGCTGGGGCTCCTGCAAGAAGCTCCTCGAAAGAGAAGTATCTGCCGCCAGGGCCCATTTTCTGTCATGGGGGAGGTTGGGGAGTCCCAGACTCTGGGGCTTCCAGTGCATGTTGACGGCAATATAGAGAAGAGAGATTTCCTCTCCTTTCGTAAAAGATCCCTTGGCATAATTCTCACAAAGCAGGATCCCCGCAGTATGGGAATAGGCGGAGAGCTCCGGTTTCCAGGGCTCCTGCCCATGCAGGGAGACGTCCGGGTAGCCGCAGGATAAATAATCCGTATAGCGAAAAGCCCTGTCCGTGGAAAAAACAGGATGCTCCCTTCGGAATCTCGAAAGATCCTCCAGATACTCCTGCAGCATCCTGGCATCGGCGTTGTTGTTCCAGCGCACCCATCCCAACTCATTGTCCTGGCAGTAGGGATTGTTGTTGCCGTTTTGAGAATTCAGACACTCATCGCCGGCCCGCAGCAGGGGATATCCCCGAGATAAGAGCAAAAGCAGCAGCATGTTCTTCATCTGGCACATGCGCAGCTTCCTGATCTCGCCCTTTCTGGTCCTGCCCTCGAGACCGCAGTTCCAGCTGTCGTTCTGATCGGTGCCGTCCTTGTTTTCTTCGCCGTTGTCCTCATTGTGCTTGTGGCTGTAGGAAACTAAGTCCGCCAGGGTAAAGCCGTCGTAATTGGTGACAAAGTGCAGGGATTTCCTGCTTCCTGCCGGCTGCAGGAAGCTTCTTAAAAATGGCTCCAGGGTGAAGTCATCTCCCTTGGCAAAGCGCCGCAGCAGACTTCGGTATCCTTCTTCTATCTGCACCAGATGATCTGTCTGCTGCAGATAAAAAGGAGAAGTCATCTCCTGCTGTCTGATCTGCTGACAGAAAGCATCATCAAAGGCACTGCTGTAGAGCAGGGTATCTCCCAAGGCCGGATCGCAGGCCAACTCCCGCAGGGGCAGACCGTCGCCGATGAGGTAAAATCCATCGATACCGTAATAGCGCACATAGTACCTGGCGGCGTCCTGCATCATGGAGGAGGGAATGCTGCCGGTAAAATGCATCTGCAGCACCACCTCGATCCCTGCCAGATGCAGGGATCGGACCATATCGGCAAAGGCAATCCGGGGATCCTTCCCGCTGCCGGCATAGCTTTTCTTAGGGGCGAAGTAATAACCCTCTCCAAAGCCCCAGAAATTTACGGGATTTTCGCCCCGGTGTCTGACCTGCGCCAGTTCATAAACCGGCATCAGGATCACCGTGGTCACGCCTAGGCGCTGCAGGTGGGGGATCTGTTCGCAGACACCGGCAAAGGTGCCCCTTTTCTGGACTTGCGCACTCTTATCCCTGGTAAATCCCCGGACATGCAGGCAGTAAAAGATCCGATCCTGTCCTGCTTTCTTTGGCAGCGGCCGCATGGCTTCCGCTCCCTGTATCAGCTCCTTTTCATCAAAAAATGCCCCCATGGCAGCAGCGCCCTCCGGCATTTTCTGATTCTGACCTCTTATTTTGTATTTCTTTTTGATGGGGAGGATCGCTGTCGCATAAGGATCGGTATAGCTCTTCTCTCCCAGGTAATAATTGTAATACCAGTCTTTACCGGACAGTTCCGGGACCTTTGCAGAGCACAGGCTTCCCAGAAAGCAGTCTTCGGTAAAAGGAATCCTGACGGCTGTGCTCGTCCTCTTGCTGTAAAGGAGCACGCCGCATTCCTCTTTCTGATCAGGCTTGCCCGGTGCAGATCCTCTTCGAATCGCCGTCGTAAAGCAAATCCCATCTTCCTCTGCCTTTGTGCCCGGTTTGCACCCAAAGGCCGGAATGACCGCATACTTATTCTTCATAATCACTCTTTCAATGACGGTATACGCCGGAATCGATCACTTTTTCCCCGGCATCGGATAAACATTCAGTGCTAAGTTTATCATATTTAAAGAAGTGATACAAGAAATCTGGAAACCGGTACAGGCTGCAGTTTCGTGCCGGTGACATAGAAAAGGAAAAGACGCTCCCTGGCTCTGGTGATCGCCACATAGAAAAGTCTTCGCTCCTCTTCGATCATGGCCGGGGTATCCGCCTGTCTGGAGGGAAGGATGCCCTCATTTAAGTCAGGCAGAAAGACCGTATCAAATTCGAGGCCCTTTGCTCCGTGCATGGTAAGAATATGAACGCCCTGCTCTGTCCGCTGCACGGCGGGAAGTGCTTTGTTTTCCTGGCGATTATAACACGCCTGTATCTGCGCCTGCAGGTAATCAAGAAGCTCCTGCTGACGCTGCATGGACCGGGCCTTTTCCTTCAGACTGTCAAAAAGAGCCGCCGCGTCTGCAGGCGATATTCCTTTTGTCTTCATCCAGCTTTCCAGAGCGGTGGTCTTTCTTAAATAGGCCAGCGCATAGGCAGGCCGCATTTTCCCCATACTGTCGCAGCATGAGAGAAAACCGGCCAGAGCCGACGCAGAAGCCGGCGTATTTCGCACAGCTTCCTGCATCTGCTGTCTCGTCACCGTCTCGCCGGATGCAATGGACCTTGGCAGATACCGCTCCGGCCGGTTCATGATCAGGTAGAGGTCCTTTCTTCGTACGATGCCGCGCCCTAAGTCTGCCGAAAACCGGATGTAGGCAGCTACCGTCTCATAGAAAAGAAGACTTCTCGTATCCGCCTGCTTATACAGACTTTCCTGCGCGCAGGGGATCTTCGCCTTTGCCAGCGCTTCATAGATGCGCTGTCCCTGCAGATGGGTCCTGATGATGATGGCCGTCTGCAGCAGTTCCTCTTTTGGCTTCTTTTCTAGTTCGCGGATGAGGAAGGCATATTCCTCCTCGGGAGAGAGGAAACCCATTTTCTCCACTTCTCTGCCCTCTTCCCGCACAGCCTTTACTTCCTTGGAAAGGCGGTCGTGATTTTGACAGATCACCTTCTGGGAAAGAGAAGTGATCCGCTGGCTGCATCGGTAATTATGCCGCAGTTGGATGCAGCGGCAGGCCGGATGATCGGTGAGAAAACGGCGCATGATCCCCGGGGCAGCGCCCCGAAAGCCGTAGATGGACTGGTCGTCATCTCCCACGACAAAAAGATTGGCACTCTCCCCTGCCAGGAGACGCAGGATCTCATACTGGGAGCCGTTGATGTCCTGGAATTCATCCACCAGGATCCATGGAAAACGCTGCTGCCACCGCCTAAGAACCTCCCTTTTGCGCCGCAGCAGCCTGCCGCACTCCAGGATCATATCGTCAAAGTCTAAAAGCCCCCGTTCCCGGAGCTGGCTGTCATATCTTTGTCGTATCAGCTTAAATTCCTGCTCGGTAAGAAGCGGCAGAGTATATTTTGCATCAGGATTGCTCTTTGCCTTGGAGATGGCAGCGCCGAGGGCTCTGATCTCATCTTTTGTCGGTGTATTGCCGTGGACATCTTCCCAGAGTCTTCTAAGCAGGCCGATCTGAAAGGCAGCAGAAACAAGCTGCGGGGCAGGTGCAGCTTCTCTTTGCAGAATATGATAAAAAACGGAATGGAAAGTACCGAAGGAAACCTCCGGATATTGATGATGGGATTTCTGAAGAAAGCGCTGCTGCATTTCTCCGGCAGCGGCTTTGGAAAATGTCAGTACCAGAATGGAGGATGGAGGTACGTGACAGGAAGTGATGAGAGAAAGAATGCGCTGTACGATGACAAAGGTCTTGCCGCTGCCCGGGCCTGCCAGTACCTGACAGGGCCCGGCGCCGTGGCAAATGGCTTTCTGCTGAAAAGGGTCTGCGCCGGACGGACCGGCTGTCTGACTCTTATGCAGTTTCCGTCACCTTTTTCAGCTTTTCGATACCGATGCGGATGCGGGATAAGGATTCCTCCTTGCCGATGATCTCCATGATCTCAGTAGCACCGGCGGGGGTCATCTGCTTACCGGAAACAGCGGTGCGCACCGGCCAGAGTGCGTAGCCGTTCTTGCATCCCTTCTTTTCGATATAGGAAAGCAGCGTCTGATACAGCGCATCATTCGTGTAATCTTCCTGGGCTTCAAACAGGGGAAGCATTTCCTCCAGTACTTCCAGGGCAGAAGCCTCGGTGGTCTTCATCTTTTTGTGGCGATACATGGAAGCATCGTACTCCGGCAGGGTCTCAAAGAAGGAAACCATCTCCGGAATATCGGGATAGATCTCGATACGGGTGCGAACCATCTCCGCAATCTTCTTAAGATCCAGATCCTTTTGAATGGCCTGCTGCAGATAAGGCAGGGCGGCCTCATAAAACTTCTCGGGATCCATAGCCTTTAAGTATTCACCGTTCATCCAGCGAAGCTTGGTATAGTCAAATACCGCCGGGGACTTGCCGATGCGGTGATAGTCAAAGCACTTTACCAGCTCTTCCAGAGAGAAGATCTCCTGATCCCCTTCCGGTGACCAGCCAAGCAGGGCAATGAAGTTCACCACCGCCTGGGGCAGGAATCCGAGCTCGATCAGATCCTCATAGGAGGAATGGCCGCAGCGCTTACTCAGCTTGTGGTGCTCCTCGTCGGTGATCAGGGGGCAGTGTACGTACTTCGGCACTTCCCAGCCAAAGGCCTCGTAGAGACGATTGTACTTAGGAGAGGAGGAAAGGTACTCATTGCCGCGGACCACGTGGGTGATGCCCATGAGATGATCGTCAATGACATTGGCGAAATTATAGGTGGGATAACCGTCGGACTTGATCAGGATCATGTCGTCCAGCTCTCTGTTCTCTACCGTGATGTCGCCGTAGAGCTCATCGTGAAACGTGGTGGTACCCTCGGTGGGCATGTTCTGGCGGATGACATAAGGCATGCCGGAGGCCAGATTCTTTTCGATCTCTTCCTTGGACAGGTGGAGGCAATGCTTGTCATAGACATTGATCTCCTTGCCGTCGATGACCTGTGTCAGGGTAGAGAGACGCTCCGGGGTACAGAAGCAGTAATAAGCCTCGCCCTTGTCGATCAGCTGCTTGGCATACTGCATATAGATGCCGGCAGCCTGCCGCTCACTCTGGACATAGGGGCCTACACCGCCGTCCTTGTCCGGTCCCTCGTCGTGGATCAGGCCGGTGTCGATCAGGGTGCGCTTGATGATGTCTACAGCGCCTTCCACAAAGCGCTCCTGGTCGGTATCCTCGATGCGGAGGATAAAGTCGCCGCCTTCATGCTTGGCGATGAGATAAGCGTAAAGTGCAGTGCGCAGATTGCCTACATGCATTCTGCCTGTGGGGCTGGGAGCATATCTGGTTCTGATTTTCATAATCTTCCTCGTTTTCCTCGATTTTTCGATTTCTGTTTCTTACAGACAGAGCCTGTGATGCACAGGCTCTGTCACAGCTGCTATTATAGCGCAGGATTTCTTCGGAAAAAAGAGTATATTGGCAAACCGGTACAACGAAATCTATGTCGGTTATTGTTTACAGGTGGTGTTTTGGCTGCCGTTCTCTGATTCTCTAATTTTCAATCTCTCTCTGGGCCACATAGTCCTTGGGCGGCAGCTTTTCGGCAGCGGCATTCTTAAAGGCCGTCACATTCTTGGTCGCCATGGGAAGGGCGATGTTGGTGCCGGCGCCGGAAATACAGCCGCCGGGACAGCCCATGCCCTCGATAAGGCACCCGTTCTTGCGGCCGGCCTTGGCCAGCATCAGCATGGTCTTGCAGTCTGCCAGGCCCTGGGCATGCTCGATCTTTACCTCGGTGCCGGGATAATACTGGCTGACACACTGGGCGATGGCATCGGCTACGCCGCCGGCCACACCGTAGCCGCGGCCTGCACTGGTGGCATCGGCAATGGGATCCTCGGATTCGATGGCGGATACATCGATGCCCTTTGCCTCAAAGATGCTGGCCAGCTCCTCAAAAGTAATGACAAAGTCAACGTCCGAGCGGACAGTTCTTCTGGATGCCTCCAGCTTCTTGCTGGCGCAGGGGCCGATAAAGACCACTCTGGCGTCGGGATGCTCTTTCTTGATCACGCGGGCAGTAGCCACCATGGGAGTTAAGGCATTGGAGATCTTGTCGATGGTCTCCGGGAAATATTTCTTGGCCAGCATGGACCAGGAAGGACAGCAGGAAGTCAGCAGGAAGGGAAGCTCACCGCTGGCCACTTCCTTTACATAGTGCTCCGCTTCCGTCACGCAGCCAAGGTCGGCACCGATGGCCGTCTCATAGACTTCGGAAAAGCCAAGGAGCTTTAAGGCAGCCTTGATCTTTCCGGGGGTCGCATTGGGACCGAACTGTCCCACAAAGGCAGGTGCCACCTGGGCGATGATCTCGTCGCCGCTCTGGATCGCCCGGATCATCTGGAAGATCTGGGATTTATCGGCGATGGCGCCGAAGGGACATGCCAGCATGCACTGTCCGCAGGAGACGCAGAGATTCTCATCGATATGGGCTCTGCCGTCCTCGGTGGACTTGATGGCCTTTACGCCGCAGGCATTGAGGCAGGGACGCACCTGATGGGTGATGGCATCGTAGGGACATACACTCTGACAGCGGCCGCAGTGCACACATTTTTCCTGGTCGATGACGGACTTGCCGTTCTTCATGGAGATGGCGCCCTTCGGGCATACCACACGACAGGGATGCGCGGTACAGCCCATGCACTTATTGGTCACCTCAAAGCGATTCTCCGGGCAGGCATTGCAGGCAGCCGGGATGACCTGCATCAGCGGCGGCTCGTAGTATTTTTCATCGATATCACTCTCCTGCAGACCTTCTGTCAGATGGACCGGATGGTCGTTGGGACTTAAGGACATACCCATGGCAAGACGCAGCATATCCGATACGATGGCTCTCTGGCGATAGACATCCATGTACTCATTGTCTTCGTTGTTGCTGACGATCTTGTAGGGAAGGGCTTCCATATCGTTGATCAGATCTGTGGAATGATAGGCGAGATTGGCGATCTCCGTAAAGACCCGTCTGCGAAGCCTGCGCACCTGTGTATCGATTCCCCGCAATGGATTTTCTGTGATAGGCATTCTCTCATCTCCTTTTTATGTCGTGCTGCATGATGTACTGCATCGTGTTGTATCGGGATGGTTTCCAGCCAGACCGATTGTCTCACTCTCTGCCATCTAACTCCGATTATACCACGCTCTGTTAAAAATTTAACATCAAATCTGTAATATAAGGCTGTGAATACATGCAGCTTTTCTTCAGTATACAAACACCCGCTTCTCTTCGCAAGCAAAAAGAAGCGGGTGCATAAGCTGTTATACGCTGCTGTGATCCGTGTGTGAACAGGCAGAAGGCATCACCGGAGCCGGGCATTGCCTTCATAGCCCGCTGCCTGTACTATGCCAGAACGTTTTCCAGCAGTTCTCTTAATTTTTCCAGTTCTATGGGCTTGGATAAATGGGCATTCATGCCGCTGGCCAGGGAAAGACGGATATCTTCCTCAAAGGCATTGGCACTGATGGCCGCGATGGCGATCTTCTGGGCATCTTCCCGGTGGGAAAGACGGATCCGGTGGGCGGCCTCCAGGCCGTTCATAACCGGCATCATCACATCCATGAGGATCAGCTGATAGTAGCCCTCCGGGGAAGCCTCATATTTTTCCAGGGCCTCCTGACCGTTGCAGGCACTCTCCGGAATGCATCCGAGCATCTCTAAAAAGCTGCAGAGTATTTCCATGTTCAGTGCGTTATCTTCTACCGCCAGTACCCGGGTGCCGCCAAAATCTCTGTGCGGCGCAGCCTTAATCTGTTCCCGGCAGACCTTTGTGCCGATAGGCAGCTGCAGGATAAAATAGAAAAGGCTGCCCTCTCCCGGTTCACTCTCCAACCGGATCCTGCTGCCCATCATCCGGATGAGCTTGTCGCTGATGGCAAGGCCGAGGCCCGTGCCCTGCTGTCTGGCCGCCAGGGTATCCACCTGCTCAAAGCGATGGAAAATACGCTGCTGATCTTCTGCGGCAATACCGATGCCCTGATCCTCCACGGCAAAATACAGGGCGGCGCAGCCTCTCTCGCTGCTTTCCTGTTCTCTTACGGTCAGTGTGATCTTTGTATGGGTGCCGGAATATTTTCCCGCATTTCCCAGCAGGTTTACCAGCACCTGGCTAAGGCGCAGCGCATCCCCGGCAAAGACCGCATGGGTAAGCGCAGAATCAATGACAAACTGCTGCTGCTTTTCCAGAAAGCGGCCGTCTAAAATGGCATGGAGATTGTCAAGGAGCTCCGGCAGATCGAAGTTTTCTGCCGAGAGGGTCATCTTTCCGCTCTCGATCTTGGACATGTCCAGAATATCGTTTAACAGACCCAGCAGGTAATGGGATGAGCTCTCCACCTTTTTAAGGCACTGCATTCGTCTCTCCGGCGACTGATCCTCCCGCAGGGCGATCTCGGTCATGCCGATGATACCGTTCATAGGGGTACGGATCTCATGGGACATCCGGGCCAGGAATTCCGACTTGGCCTGGGCGGACTGGTCGTGGCGTCTTTGGTTGATGCAGTTCTGGATGATCGTACAAACTTCAAAGAGAGTGTTGCTTTTTTCATTTTCCAGAAGAATTCCCTCCGGTAATCCCAGAAGGAAAATGCCGCCGGAATACTGTCCGTTATCCGCCATGGGAAGCCAGAGTCCCGGGGTACTTCTGTAGAAATCCCTCTTTCGGATCACCTGGAGCTTTCGCTCCTCGGAGAGGTGATTTAATTCGCGCAGTTCCTCTTCGCTGTGGGAAAGCACGGAGACCCAACCGTCCCTGCCGGCCTGGGGATACCAGGCATAGAGGATGCTGCTAGTCATATAATCTTCATGGAAGCCGGTGACCACGAGATTGCGGAGGCCAAACTCCCGCTGCAGCCGCAGGGCCATGAGATCGAGAGATGCCTCCAGGGCAAAATTCCGGTCGAAGATATTAAGAGCCATGGAAGCCAGTCCGTTTTTCACGCTGTAGCCCTGGGAGATGATCTCCCCGAAGGGAACAGGCTGGACTTCGGAGTCCCGGACATTTTCCCATTCAATCCAGCTCTTATCCTGCTTTTTTGCCTCTGCAAGGGCAATCTGGGCATGACGGATCAGCAGCTGTGTGCGGATCACCTGATCCGACACGGCAATGCCGCAGTGGAATTTAAGTTCCAGGACACTGTTTCGCATCAGAGAGATATATTGATCCCGCAGGTTCTCCAGTATTTCCGTGTATTTCTCCTCTGTCACGGGCGGCATCCATACCAGAAATTCGTCGGATCCCGCACGGACAAAGATGCTCGTCCCCTCTGTTTTCTGCTCTACGATGCTCCGCAGCCGGAGGGCGAATTCCTCCAGGAGCATATCCGAGAAGGTAAGGCCGTAGCTTCCCACCAGACTGGAAAAATGGTTCAGATCAAACAGAAGCAGGACACCCGTCCGGTGTTGGTCTCTGTCTTTCTGAATGGCTTCATCTCCCGGCTGCAGACGATAGAAGCCGGTGAGGGGATCTCGCATCTGTTTTTCTTCCTGCTCGAGCATCCGGAGCTTTACCTGCTGTATATCGCGGACATAGCCGACGATACGCCGTTCATTGGTCTGGGGATCCAGGATCCTCCGCCCCTGGTAGGAATACCAGCGGCCTTCCGGATTGTCTGTCCCCTTCAGATAAAGTTCTCCGGAAAGGTCTGTGTCACTTCCGCGCCGAATATCGGAAAAAGTAAGCCTTTCCTCCGCAAGGAGCCTTGGAGCGATCAGCTTATTCCAGAAATCCTCTGCATTCCAGCTTCCGTCGTGATGCCGGCTGTTGACGATCTCCAGCGTCCCGGAGGACTCCCGGTAGGTATAAAAGATATCACTGGAACTCTTGACGGCCAGGCGGTAGCGTTCCTTTTCCTCATTGAGCTGATTGCGGATCCGCAGCTCGCTCTCCGTCAGATTTTCAACAATATCGTGGAGCTCATCTACTTCCGCGATGCCGGACTTTTTAAAAAGCTTCAGTCCCGAGCGGCCGCCCCGGACACTGTCCATCAGCCGGTGCACCGGCCGCAGGACATTGAGCACCACCACAAACATGATCACCATGCCGGCAGCGGCGCATCCTAAGATGGTCATCAGGATCATGCGGTAGAGGCTGTTGCCAAGACCAAAGACAGAGTCCTGCGTCACCAGTCCGCACAGTACCCACTCGGTATTATCATAGGGGACCTGATATTTATAGAGACTAAGATCAGAACAGACAGCATAGACATCCTGCTCACCGACCGATGCATCCTTTGCCTTCAGCAGATCCTTATATTCGGTTTCCTCCAGCGTAAAGAGGCCGTCTTCACTTTTGGCTGTCTCATACAGCACGCCCTTTCCTATGAGAGGTGTGTACTGTCCGTCTTCTCCCCTGACAGCCAGAATGTAGCCTGCATTCTGATTGCTGTCCAGATCCTGTACCGGCAGATAGGACTTCATCAGATAGCTGACAGAGACCTCTGTGCCAAGGATGCCGTAGATTGTGCCGTCATAGATCAGCGGCAGGGAATAGGTGATCATCAGATGGTTATCCAGCTTATTATCTTCCAGTACAAAGGGAACAGACCAGTAGCTTAAACTGGTCATATCCACGTCGGTATTCTCCAGCGCCAGCAGATAGGGATTAAAGAAAAAGTCATCCGCTGCCCTGACGCCGGGCTCTTCGAAATGGAAATCTGTCGTCCAGGCATTATCCAGGGAAATATTGGCTGTCTGGGCCAGCACCTTATTTCCGCGCTCTAAAAGGAGGTCGGAATTGGTGGTCGTCTCTGTGGTGGGATCGGAATCCCGCAGGAAAAATCCGGTATAATTTCCGCCGCCTGCGTTTTCATTGGCCAGAATCAGAAAGAGGCCGCTGGTGCTGTCACGCTGCAGGTAATTTAAAAGCTCTTCAAAAACCTGTTCGCTGTAAGCGCGCTTTGCATCGGAATCCCCGATAAAGCTCTGCACGCTCTGCGCATTTTCCTCCAGATAGGTCTCCAGTTCGAGTTTTAGGAAGGAGCTTTCCTTCCTGACAGTGCTCCACTGGTCCTCCATGGCATTTTCCAGAGCCATCCGACGGTTCTCCACAATATTGGCGTCGATGTTTACCTCTGCGTCGATCATGGTTTCCTTTGTCTTGCTCATCAGGAGCGCCCCAAAGGGCAGTATGCCCTCGATCAGCACCACAATCAGCAAAGGAATGAGCAGGATAAACATCAAAGAATGTTTTCTTCTCTTCCTGTTCTTTTTCCCTTTGCTGTCACGGCTTATGGAAGGAAACTTTTTCTGACTCATGACAATCCTCTTTTCTGCGCAGCCTCACTGCAAAATGATGCAGAATGCATATTTTTACAGGAAAGCTGCGCAAAGATCTGCTCCGCTGCTTTGGCTACTGTGCGGCCTTTTCATTCAATGTTTCCACGAGGGATGCATACCAGGTATCAAAGGCTTCATCAGTCAGGTAAGGGGCCGTGGCCTCTTCTCTGGACTGTCCCTCGGCTACAGCGGCGTCAATGGCTTCCTTATCCGCCACTGCCTTATCGGAAAGATTGTAATCCAGCACCTTTCTGGTGTCATAACCGTTGGCAAAGCACTTGGGGGTATAAAACTCTGTCTGATCCATTTTGTTCAGTACAGTGGTCAGGCAGTCGTAGGCCTTGCTGCTGATCTCGATGTTCTGGTCGCTGATCACCTGGTCTAAGGCTTCTACTGTATTGGCGTCCTTGCGAACCGGGAAATAGGAGGCATCGCATACAAAGCGAAGGTTATTCTCCTTGGCGGTAAACCAGCGCAGGAATTCACAGGCTGCATATTCATGGGCCTCATCCGAACGTGTCACGGCCATGCTGGCACCCTGCTGTACCTGGACATCTTGACCGTCCTTCATGACCGGCGCCGGCAGCACCACGTAATCGATGGCCTTGCTGCTGCCGTCCTCCTGCTCCACCTGATCCGGGAAATACATGGAAGAAGCGGTAGAACCGGTATAAGCCAGGATCTCCCCCGTCTTTACATCGTCAGAGCGGAACTTGCCTGCGCTGGCAAAATAGCCGTTCACGTAAGGCACATAGTAATTATCCCACAGACGGCGGATCTTGTCCTTATCGGCCTGGATGGTCACCTCACCGTTTTCCACCTTGAAGATATCGGTCCCCATCTGTTTCATGCCGATGATGAAATAGTTGGACATGGAATCTCTGCCATAGAAGGCCTTGCCGTCATCCGGCACATCCGGTGTCAGGGAATCTGTCCACTCATAGTAAGCTTTTGCTGTCGCGACGATACCCTCTGTGGTGGAAAGATCGTCAAGGCTGGCACCGGTAGCCTCTGCAAAAGACTCCCAGTCCGTCTTATTGATCATCATGATCTCGGTAGACTTGGCGAAGGGGAACAGATAACGGGAGCCGTCATCATCAAAGTCGCCCTCCTCTATATAGGAATCCACGTATTCCTTCATTTCGCTGGCTGTAAAATACTTAGTCAGATCCACCAGCTTTCCCTGGCATTTCAGGGCATAGGCGGTGTCTGCATAGGTAGAGAAAAGGTCCGGAAGCTCCTGAGAGCCTACTTTGCCCTCTGCCGATTCTGTAACGGCTTTTTCCAGATCGGACACGGAGCCAAGGCTGTAGCCCTCTACGTAGATACCCTCATCCTTTCCCACGCCGGCATTAAATTCCGATACCAGATCGTCAAAGGCAGCCTGCTGGGCGCCGTTGTAATAATGCCAGATGGTCAGGGAGACCGGATTGCTGGGATCTAACTCCACGGTTACTTTTGTCTCGTCTGCCTGTGTATCTGCTGCGTCTGCTGTTTGTTCCGTCTGGGCGGTTTCCTGGTCTGCGGCATCCGCCGTCTGGTCTGTCTCTGCGCTGCTTGATGCGGCCGGCGCTGCCGAACAGCCCATCAATACCGATGCACTCATTGCAGCCAGAGCGGCTGCGATCCCCACTGCTCTCTTTTTCATAATTACCTCTCCATACCGCAGTTTCTCTGCGGCGATATGCGGAGAATCTCGCAAAAGCGAATTCTCCTTTACTGTACGCTATGAATAGTGCCTGCCTCATCCATGGCGATATATTCCTGCCGATCATTTTCAGGCACATAAATACTTATAATATAGATTATCCGATTCGTCCACGGAAAACTGGAAATTTTAAAGCAATTTTGCATGTAAGTTTAAAGCAAAAAGAGAGCTTAGCTTCCTGGGAAGCCAAGCCCTCTCTGTAATCAGTGAAATTACTTCATTGATCGCATTTGTTCGGAACCTGTCAAATTCAGCGTAAATTGAATGCTTGCAGGCAATTTACATTGAACGCACCCGTCTGTCTTAGAACTTACCAGCCTTTGCTGCCTCTTCGATGGAAACTGCAACAGCTACGGTAGCGCCTACCATCGGGTTGTTGCCCATGCCGATCAGGCCCATCATCTCTACGTGAGCCGGAACGGAGGAAGAACCTGCGAACTGCGCATCGGAGTGCATACGGCCCAGAGTATCGGTAAAGCCGTAGGAAGCGGGACCTGCTGCCATGTTGTCAGGGTGCAGGGTACGGCCTGTGCCGCCGCCGGATGCTACGGAGAAGTACTTCTTGCCTGCCTCGAGTCTCTCCTTCTTGTAGGTGCCTGCTACAGGGTGCTGGAATCTGGTGGGGTTGGTGGAGTTGCCGGTGATGGAGACATCGACATTCTCTTTCCACATGATAGCTACACCTTCCGGTACGCTGTTTGCGCCGTAGCAGTTAACCTTGGAACGAAGACCGTCGGAGTAAGCGATTCTCTCTACCTCGGTAACGGTATTGGTATAAGGATCATAGGAGGTCTCTACAAAGGTAAAGCCGTTGATACGGGAGATGATCTTTGCAGCGTCCTTGCCAAGGCCGTTTAAGATAACGCGAAGGGGCTTCTGACGAACCTTGTTTGCCTTCTCAGCGATACCGATAGCGCCCTCTGCTGCTGCGAAGGACTCGTGACCTGCCAGGAAACAGAAGCAGTCGGTATCCTCTTCCAGAAGCATCTTGCCTAAGTTGCCGTGGCCAAGGCCTACCTTACGGGTATCAGCAACGGAACCGGGAATGCAGAAGCTCTGCAGGCCTTCGCCGATAGCTGCAGCAGCCTCGGATGCCTTGCGGCAGCCCTTCTTGATGGCGATGGCTGCGCCTACGGTGTATGCCCAGCATGCGTTCTCAAAGCAGATCGGCTGAATCTTCTTAACCTGCTCGTAAACATCAAGGCCGGCGTCCTTTGTGATCTT
>CAVKQI010000010.1:0-27065 GCA_963658405.1 bacterium
TTCGCAATCCTATCGGAGAATTCGCCTTCGCGAAATTCTCCTCAGGCTGCCGCTGCCAAGCAGCGGCATAAGGAGGAAAACAATGAAAGCAATCAAAGACTTCGACATCGGAAAAGCAGAAATCAAAGACAGCTTCTGGACCCCCAGACAGAGACTCACCATCGACACCGTCATCCCCTACCAGGAAAAAGTCTTAAACGACGAAGTGCCCGGCGTGGAAAAAAGCCATGCACTGGCTAACTTCCGCATTGCCGCCGGTATGGAAGAGGGCGAATTCTACGGCATGGTCTTCCAGGACAGCGACGTGGCCAAGTGGTTGGAGGGCGTGGCTTATTCCCTCATCGTCTCTCCGGATGCAGACCTCGAAAAGCGTGCAGATGCCATCATCGACATTATCGCGGCAGCCCAGCAGCCCGACGGCTACCTGGACACCTACTTTATCGTCAAGGAGCCGGAAAAGAAATTCCAGAACCTTCAGGAGTGTCACGAACTCTACTGCGCAGGCCATATGATGGAAGCAGCCGCTGCCTACTATGAGGCAACCGGCAAGGATAAATTGCTGCAGGTCATGCAGAGAGAGGCGGATTGCATCGACCGTCATATTGGTCCCGAGGAGGGAAAGATCCACGGCGTTCCCGGCCACGAAGAGGTAGAGATCGGTCTGCTGCGGATGTACCGGGCTACCGGAAATAAAAAGGACCTGCAGCTGGCATCCTATTTCCTGAATCGCCGGGGACAGGAACCTTCCTGGTTCGATGAAGAGACAAAGAAGAGAGGCTGGGTGATGTGGGAGCAGAGCCCGCACGATACCGATTACAACCAGTCCTTTGCCCCCGTCAGAGAGCAGCAGGAGGCAAGAGGCCACAGCGTCCGCGCCATGTACCTCTATACCGCCATGGCAGACTATGCAAGGATCGCAGAGGATGCTTCCATGGCAGAAGCCTGTGAGCGTCTTTGGGACAACGCAGTGGGAAAACAGATGTACCTCACCGGCGGTCTGGGGCAGGCAGCCAGATGGGAAGGCTTTACGCACGACTATGACCTGCCTAACGATACTGCCTATGCGGAGACCTGCGCTTCCATCGGTCTTGTGATGTTTGCCCGCCGCATGCTGCAGCTGCGTCTGGACGGTAAGTTTACCGATGTCATGGAAAGAGCCCTTTACAATGGTGTCCTCTCCGGCATGCAGCTGGACGGCAAGCGTTTCTTCTATGTAAATCCGCTGGAAGTGGTGCCCGGTGTCTCCGGTAAGCTTCCCGGTTATGAGCACGTGCTGCCGCAGCGCCCGGAGTGGTTCCCCTGCGCCTGCTGCCCGCCCAACGTGGTGCGTCTTCTCACTTCTCTGGCCCGCTATGCCTGGGATGAAAAGGAGGACGGCACCGTCTGCTCCCATCTTTATATGGGAGGTACGGCAGAATTTACCCACGCCAGTCTGAGCGTGGAGAGCAGCTGGCCCTGGGACGGGGATATCAGCTACAGCTTCCGTTACTGTGACGGAGAGGCCTTTACCTTTGCCATTCACGTTCCGGCCTATGCAAAGGAATTTTCCGTCTCCTTAAACGGTGAGGCCCTGACACCGGAGCAGTACGAATACAAAGACGGCTATCTCTATCTGCACCGCGCATGGCAGGACAAGGATGTACTCAGCCTGCATCTGACCATGCCTGTCCGTCTCACCCGCTGCAACCCTCTGGTGAGAGCAAACGAAAACTGCGTGGCCCTCCAGAGAGGACCGCTGGTATACTGCTTCGAAGAGGTGGACAACGGAGCACAGATCCAGGCACTGCGCATTCCCACAGATGCCGCATTCCATGTAGAGGAAGCAGAGGACGGTCCTCTTGCAGGCATGAAGGTCATCACCTTCGAGGGCGTGCGGGAAAGCTTTGCAGACGATGCGCTGTATGAAGAGACAGCGCCGAAGCAGGAAAAAGCAGCCATGCAGGCCATTCCCTATTTTGCATGGGGCAATCGGGGAGAAAACCAGATGCGTGTATGGATGCCGGTACTGCGCTAACAGCGTCAAAGAGATAGTAAAGGAGATACAGAAAGCGGCTGTGGGATGACACGGCTTGCATGTATATTGACAGGGCGGCTATAATAAATGATCGGACAAAAGATCATTATTACAGCCGCTTTTTTGCAGCCCCAGGCAGTGTATCGGAGGATTCGGCTTTGCGAAATTCTCCGCACAGTGCCGCTGCAGGGAAGCGGCATAAAGAGGTAATTATGCAGCAGCTTACTTTATTTAACGGAAGACCGGAAAACACAGAGGGCAGACTGGAGAAGGAGATCAGAGTCTATGATCTGCTGGACAGCCTGGGGATCGAGTACTGGCGCACGGATCATGGCCCGGCCGATACCATGGAGGCCTGCGATGAGATCGATGCCGTGCTGGAGGTACTGATCTGCAAGAATCTGTTCCTGTGCAACAGACAGAAGACCAAATTCTATCTCCTGATGATGCCCGGCGATAAGCCCTTTAAGACAAAAGACCTTTCCGCACAGATAAATTCCGCCAGACTTTCCTTTGCTTCCCCGGAGGCTATGGAGCAGTATCTGGATATCACACCGGGCTCCGTCAGCATTATGGGTCTGATGAATGATACGCAGGGACAGGTGCAGCTCCTGGTGGATGAGGATGTGCTGAAGGGAGAATTCCTGGGATGCCATCCATGCATCAATACGTCCAGCTTAAAGCTTCATACCCGGGACGTTTTTGATAAATTCCTGCCGGCTGTGCATCATGAGCCCGTGATCGTGCACCTGGAATACCCGCAGGAACAGCAGCAATAAGCAGATTTCCCCGGAATTTGCCCGGAAACAGTAAAAAAGTAATTGACGAACTGCAAGGATCCATGCTAAGATACCAAAGGTCGTGCAGAACGACACAGCCGAAGACAGCAGGTGCCGCAAGGCGTAAGTGATGACGAGAGTGATTCACCTGCCGAGGGAAAAGCAGAGAATGTTTGTAGGAATGTTCAGCTCCCTGTCTTTGACAGAGGAGCTGTTTTGTTTTATAAATTTTCTTTCGCTCTTTCGGCTCCATTCTAATAAGGAGGTAAGAAGATGGCAAAAGTGGAATTAAAGCAGCCTGTCGTGAAAGAAATTTCCGAAAAGATCGAAGGCGCACAGTCTCTTGTACTGGTTGACCACAGAGGACTGACTGTAGCACAGGATACCGAACTGCGTAAGCAGCTCCGTGCAGAAGGCATCTCCTACAAGGTTTACAAGAATACCATGATGAATCTGGCATTCAAGGGAACCGAGTACGAAGGACTCCTTCAGTATCTGGAAGGCCCCAGCGCACTGGCAGTTTCCAAGGAAGACGCTACCGCTCCGGCACGTGTCCTTGTAAACTTCGCAAAGACAGCTGATAAGCTTGAGATCAAGGGCGGCATTGTAGAGGGTACCCTGTACGATGCAGCAGCACTGAATGAGATCGCAAAGATCCCGTCCAGAAACGACCTGCTCTCCAAGCTGCTTGGAAGCATGCAGTCCCCGATCACCAACTTTGCTCGTGTCATGAAGCAGTTGGCAGAGAAAGGCGGCGCAGCAGGTGCAGCAGAGGATGCAGCACCCGCAGAGGAAGCAGCAGAAGCTCCCGCAGCAGAGGCAGCACCGGAGGCATAAGTCTCCTTGCACTATGATGGCAAAACAAAAACTAATGGAGGTAAATCAAATGGCAAAGTTATCTACCGCAGAAATCATTGATGCGATCAAAGAGTTATCCGTTATGGAACTGAATGACCTGGTTAAGGCTTGTGAGGAAGAGTTCGGCGTATCCGCAGCAGCAGGCGTTGTTGTAGCAGCAGGCGCTGGTGCAGGCGCAGCAGCAGCTGAAGAGAAGACCGAGTTCGACGTTGAGCTGACCGAGATCGGTGCAAACAAGGTTAAGGTTATCAAGGTTGTTCGTGAGATCACCGGCCTGGGCCTGAAGGAAGCTAAGGATCTTGTAGATTCCGCTCCTAAGATGATTAAGGAAGGCGTTACCAAGGAAGAGGCTGAGGAGATCAAGACCAAGGTTGAGGCTGAGGGCGCTAAGGTTACCCTTAAGTAATCTGAATTTTACAGAAGACAAAGGACAGTCACCTACGGGTGACTGTCTTTTTTGCATAGAATTCGCGCAGTGAATTCGAACTGTGGCGCTGCTGCTTTTGCAATGTATAAAAAACACACAACGGACGTTCCCAATTTTGCACAGAAATGGCACCATAATTTCTGCTATTTTTGCATACAAAAATGTTTGACGGCATAAATTCCTGGTAGTATAATGTATAAGCCTATCTCTGGGAATCTATGCCTTTTTTTAGATTTCCCAACGTTAAGACAGCTTACATTGTATAGATTGATAGAAAAACGGGGTGAAGTAGATGGAGAAAAACAGGTTACATTCTACCGGCAATGGTAAGAGTGTGCGAATGAGCTTTGCACGCCAGAATGAAGTACTGGAGATGCCCAACCTGATAGAGGTTCAGAAGAACTCCTATCAATGGTTCCTCGATGAAGGACTGCAGGAAGTGTTTGATGACATTTCTCCCATCGAGGATTACAGCGGACGTTTGAGCCTTTCTTTTGTCAGCTACGAGCTGTGCACAAAGGAAGCCAAATACTCCATCGAAAAGTGCAAAGAGCGTGACGCAACCTATGCAGCACCGCTCAAGGTAAAGGTTCGCCTCTATGACAAGGAGAACAAAAAGGAAATCAACGACCAGGTGATCTTTATGGGTGACCTGCCTTTGATGACCCGTACCGGTACCTTCGTGATCAACGGCGCAGAGCGTGTTATCGTATCCCAGCTGGTGCGTTCTCCCGGCATCTATTACGGCATCGATAAGGATAAATTCGGCAAGAAGCTCTATTCCTGCACCGTGATCCCTAACCGCGGCGCATGGCTGGAGTACGAGACAGATGCCAATGATATTTTCTATGTGCGTGTAGACCGTACCAGAAAGGTTCCGGTCACCGTGCTGATCCGTGCCCTGGGCATCGGCACCGACGAGGAGATCATCGAGCTCTTCGGCGATGAGCCCAAGCTGATGGGTGCACTTTCCAAGGACGCTTCTCATGACTATGAGTCGGGTCTTCTGGAGCTGTACAAAAAGATCCGTCCCGGTGAGCCTCTCTCCGTAGAGAGCGCTGACAGCCTGATCAACGCCATGTTCTTCGACCCCAGAAGATATGACCTGGCCAAGGTGGGACGTTACAAGTTTAATAAGAAGCTGGCACTGAAGAACCGCATCAAGGGTCACGTGCTGGCAGAAGATGTAGTGGATGAGGCTAACGGCGATATCCTGGGCAGTGCCGGCGAGACCGTCACCGAGGAGATGGCTATCGAGATCCAGAATGCCGCTATTCCTTATGTATGGATCCAGACAGAGGAGCGCAATGTCAAGGTGCTGAGCAACCTGATGGTAGACATCACCCACTTTGTAGACTGCGATCCCGAGGAGCTGGGCATCACAGAGAATGTTTACTATCCCGCTCTTCGCGACATCCTGATCAACTATCAGGACAATGAGGATCCGGAAGCACTGGCAGAGGCTCTGAAGCAGAATGTACACGAGCTGGTTCCCAAGCATGTTACCAAGGAAGACATTCTGGCTTCCATCAACTACAACATGCATCTGGAATACGGCATCGGCAATGACGACGATATCGACCACCTGGGCAACCGTCGTATCCGCGCCGTAGGTGAGCTGCTGCAGAACCAGTACCGCATCGGTCTTTCCAGACTGGAGCGTGTGGTGAGAGAACGTATGACCACCCACGATACCACGGACGAGATCTCTCCCCAGGCACTGATCAATATCAAGCCTGTGCAGGCAGCCGTCAAGGAGTTCTTCGGATCTTCCCAGCTGTCTCAGTTCATGGATCAGAACAACCCGCTTTCCGAGATCACCCACAAGAGACGTCTCTCCGCACTGGGTCCCGGCGGTCTGTCCAGAGACCGTGCCGGATTCGAAGTCCGAGACGTTCACTATACCCACTACGGCAGAATGTGCCCCATTGAGACCCCTGAAGGACCCAACATCGGTCTGATCAACTCTCTGGCATGCTTTGCCCGCATCAATGAGTACGGCTTTGTAGAGGCACCTTACCGCTACATCGACCGCTCTGACCCGAAGAATCCCCGCGTCACCGACGAAGTTCGCTACATGACCGCGGATGAAGAGGATAATTACCATGTAGCACAGGCGAGCAGTGAGCTGGACGAGAACGGCTACTTTGTCAATGACAACGTATCCGGCCGTTATCGGACAGAGACCTCCGCTTATTCCAAGACCGTATTCGAGTACATGGATGTCTCCCCGAGAATGGTCTTCTCCGTGGCTACATCCCTGATCCCTTTCCTGCAGAACGACGATGCGAACCGTGCACTGATGGGATCCAACATGCAGCGTCAGGCAGTGCCGCTTCTGACCACTGAGGCACCTGCCGTAGGTACCGGCATGGAAGTAAAGGCAGCCAAGGACTCCGGCGTGTGCGTAGTGGCACCCAAGGCCGGCGTGGTGGAGTTCGTGGATTCCACGACCCTGCGTCTGCAGTATGACGACGGTGAGAAGGAAGAGATCCATCTGACCAAGTTCTCCCGCAGCAACCAGAGCAACTGCTACAACCAGAAGCCCATCGTTCTGACCGGCGAGCATTTCGAGGCAGGTCAGGTCCTGGCAGACGGTCCTTCCACCTGCAACGGTGAGCTGGGCCTTGGCAAGAACCCGCTGATCGGCTTCATGACCTGGGAAGGTTACAACTACGAGGACGCTGTCCTTCTGAGCGAGCGTCTGGTAGAAGAAGATGTATATACCTCCATCCACATGGAGGAGTATGAGGCAGAATCCAGAGATACCAAGCTGGGACCGGAGGAGATCACCCGTGATGTGCCCGGCGTCGGCGAGGAAGCCTTAAAGGATCTGGATGACCGCGGCATTATCCGCGTAGGCGCAGAGGTACGCGCCGGTGACATCCTGGTAGGTAAGGTCACCCCCAAGGGAGAGACCGAGCTGACCGCAGAGGAGAGACTGCTGCGCGCTATCTTCGGCGAGAAGGCAAGAGAAGTCAGAGATACTTCCCTGAAGGTGCCTCACGGCGCTTACGGTATCATCGTAGATACCAAGGTCTTCTCCAGAGAAAACGGAGACGAGCTTCCCCCAGGTGTCAATCAGGCAGTCCGCATCTACATCGCCCAGAAGAGAAAGATCTCTGTAGGTGATAAGATGGCAGGCCGTCACGGAAACAAGGGTGTCGTTTCCCGCGTGCTTCCTGTAGAAGATATGCCTTATCTGCCCAACGGCCGTCCCCTGGATATCGTGCTGAATCCTCTGGGCGTGCCTTCCCGTATGAATATCGGTCAGGTCCTGGAGATCCATCTGTCCCTGGCTGCCAAGGCACTGGGCTTTAATGTGGCAACCCCCATTTTTGACGGTGCAAACGAGAAAGACATTCAGGATACCCTGCTCATGGCCAATTCCTATGTCAACAACACATGGGAAGAGTTCGAGGCAGAGTACAAGGATAAGACTGATCCGGAGATCATGAAGTACCTGTATGAGCACCGCGATCACAGAGAGCTCTGGAAGGGCGTTCCGATCCAGCCTGACGGCAAGGTGAGACTGCGCGACGGCCGTACCGGCGAGTACTTCGACAGCCCGGTCACCATCGGACACATGCACTACTTAAAGCTGCATCACCTGGTAGATGATAAGATCCACGCACGTTCCACCGGTCCTTACTCCCTGGTTACCCAGCAGCCTCTGGGCGGCAAGGCGCAGTTCGGCGGACAGCGTTTCGGAGAAATGGAAGTTTGGGCCCTGGAGGCATACGGCGCAGCCTACACCCTGCAGGAGATCCTGACCGTGAAGTCTGATGATGTCATCGGTCGTGTAAAGACTTATGAAGCCATCATCAAGGGCGAGAATGTACCGGAGGCCGGCATTCCGGAGTCCTTCAAGGTGCTTGTAAAAGAGCTGCAGGCACTGGGTCTGGATGTACAGATCCTGGACGAAAACGGCGATGAAGTGGAGCTGACGGAGAATATCGATTACGATAATTCCGAGTACCGCTTCGAAATGGCAAATAATTTCCGTGATTACGGCGATACAGATTCTGAATCGTTAAACAGAGCAGGCTACACCAGCAAGGAATTCGACCACGAGAGCGGCGAGATGAAGGATGTGGAGGAACAGCCTGCAGAGGAAGTGGCCGCAGCAGATGATTTTGGCGGTGACGAGATCGACATGGAAGATTAAGTACGAAGGCATACAGCCTGAAAGAGTCACTTGATCATAACGGAGGGCGACCGGCCGGATAGGCCGGAATCTCTCCCCGTGGGCCGATACACGGGCTGTATCGGCATGGAGGAAAAGATGCCAAATACCAAACAGCAGCAAAGCTATCAGCCAATGACATTTGACGCGATCCGCATCGGACTGGCGTCTCCTGATAAGATCAGAGAGTGGTCCCACGGCGAGGTAACCAAGCCGGAGACCATCAACTACAGAACCTTAAAGCCGGAGAGAGACGGCCTGTTCTGCGAGCGTATCTTCGGACCCACCAAGGACTGGGAATGCCATTGCGGTAAATATAAAAAGATCAGATATAAGGGCGTTATCTGCGACCGCTGCGGCGTTGAGGTGACCAAGTCCAGCGTTCGCCGTGAGCGCATGGGCCATATCGAACTGGCAGCGCCGGTTTCCCATATCTGGTATTTCAAGGGAATCCCCAGCCGTATGGGACTGATCCTGGATCTGTCTCCCAGAGTGCTGGAGAAGGTTCTCTATTTTGCATCCTACATCGTACTGGACAAAGGCCAGACCGATTTGGAGTACAAACAGATCCTCAGCGAGCGCGAGTATCAGGATGCCAGAGAAAAGTGGGGCAACAAGTTCCGCGCAGCCATGGGCGCAGAGGCCATCAAGGAGCTGCTCCTGGCGATTGATGTAGAGAAGGAATACAACGAACTGCAGGAAGAGATGGTGGAGGCTACCGGCCAGAAAAAGGCCCGTGTTATCAAGCGTCTGGAGGTCGTGGAGGCTTTCCGCGAGTCCGACAACTCTCCTTCCTGGATGATCCTGGATGCCGTACCGGTCATCCCTCCGGATCTTCGTCCCATGGTACAGCTGGACGGCGGCCGTTTCGCCACCAGCGACCTCAATGATCTGTACAGAAGGATCATCAACAGAAACAACCGTCTGAAGAGACTGCTCGAGCTGGGCGCACCCGATATCATTGTCCGCAATGAGAAAAGAATGCTCCAGGAGGCAGTAGACTCCCTGATCGACAACGGCAGAAGAGGCCGTCCCGTGACCGGCCCCGGCAACCGTGCACTGAAGTCTCTGTCCGACATGCTCAAAGGTAAGTCCGGACGTTTCCGTCAGAACCTGCTGGGTAAGCGTGTCGACTATTCCGGACGTTCCGTTATCGTCGTAGGACCGGAGCTGAAGATCTATCAGTGCGGTCTGCCCAAGGAAATGGCCATCGAGCTCTTCAAGCCCTTCGTTATGAAGGAACTGGAGAAGAGAGGCATTTCCCAGAACATCAAGAATGCAAAGAAGCTGGTAGAGCGTCTGGATACTCAGGTATGGGATATCCTGGAGGATGTCATCAAAGAGCATCCTGTCATGCTGAACCGTGCGCCTACACTGCACAGACTGGGTATTCAGGCATTTGAGCCCATCCTGGTAGAAGGTAAGGCTATTAAGCTTCATCCCCTGGTTTGTACCGCATTCAACGCAGACTTCGACGGTGACCAGATGGCAGTCCATCTGCCCCTTTCCGTAGAAGCACAGGCAGAGTGCAGATTCCTGCTGCTCTCTCCCAACAACCTGTTAAAGCCTTCCGACGGCGGTCCTGTGGCCGTACCTTCGCAGGATATGGTCCTGGGTATCTACTACCTGACGCAGGAGCGCCCCGAGTCGATCGGTGAGGGCAAGTATTTCCGCAGCCTGAATGAGGCTATTCTGGCTTATGAGAACCAGGCCTGCACCCTGCACAGCCGCATCCACGTCCGCGTCTCCAAGAAGGACGAAAACGGCGAGCTGCATACAGGAACCGTAGAGACTACCCTGGGACGTCTTCTCTTTAATGAGATCCTTCCCCAGGATTTAGGCTATGTAGACCGCACCGATCCGGCTAATTTCCTTCTGCCGGAGGTAGACTTCCTGGTAGGCAAGAAGCAGTTAAAGCAGATCCTGGAGCGGATCATCGACACCCACGGCACTTTCAAGACCGCGGAGGTGCTGGATCTGATCAAGGCGATGGGTTATAAGTATTCCACCAGAGCTGCAATGACCGTTTCCATTTCCGATATGACCGTGCCGGCCCAGAAGAAAGAGCTGCTGGAGCAGGCACAGAGCACCGTTGATCAGATCAGCCGCAATTTCCGCCGCGGTCTGATCACCGAGGAAGAGCGTTACCGTGCCGTAGTAGAGACCTGGACAGAGATCGATAATGAGCTGACCAAGGTACTGCTGAACAGCCTGCATAAGTACAACAACATCTTTATGATGGCCGATTCCGGTGCCCGTGGTTCCAACCAGCAGATCAAGCAGCTGGCCGGCATGCGCGGACTGATGGCAGATACCAGCGGCCGTACCATCGAGCTGCCCATCAAGTCCAATTTCCGTGAAGGTCTGGACGTACTGGAATACTTCATGTCCGCACACGGCGCTAGAAAAGGTATGTCCGATACCGCACTGCGTACCGCAGACTCCGGTTACCTGACCAGACGAATGGTCGACGTCTCTCAGGAGCTGATCATCCGTGAGCTGGATTGCTGCGAAGGCAAGGATAAGATCCCGGGCCTGAAGGTAAAGGCATTCATGGACGGTAAGGAGACCATCGAAGGCCTGAAGGATCGAATCACCGGCCGTTACTCCTGCGAGGACATCAAGGATAAGGACGGCGAGATCATTGTAAAGAAGAACCACATGATCACCCCCAGCCGTGCAAAGAAGATCTTAAGCGTCGGCGTGAATGAGAAGGGCGAGCCCATCGAAGAGGTAAAGATCCGTACCATTCTTACCTGCCGTTCCCACATGGGCATCTGCGCAAAGTGCTACGGTGCCAACATGGCTACCGGCGAAGTGGTGCAGGTCGGTGAGGCTGTCGGTATCATCGCCGCACAGTCCATCGGTGAGCCCGGTACACAGCTGACCATGAGAACCTTCCACTCGGGCGGTGTCGCCGGTGATGATATCACACAGGGTCTTCCCCGTGTCGAGGAGCTTTTCGAGGCCCGTAAGCCCAAGGGACTTGCCATCATCGCAGAGTTTGGCGGCGTCGTGGCCATCAAGGATAATAAGAAGAGCCGTGAAGTAGTCGTGACCGACCCGGAGACCAATGAGGAAAAGGTATATCCGATCCCCTACGGTTCCCGTATCAAGGTGCTCGAAGGCGCCGTCATCGAAGCCGGTGATGAGCTGACAGAAGGTAGTGTCAATCCCCACGATCTGCTCAAGATCAAGGGTGTCCATGCAGTACAGAATTACATGCTCCGTGAAGTACAGCGTGTATATCGTCTGCAGGGTGTTGATATCTGCGATAAGCACATCGAAGTCATCGTAAGACAGATGCTCAAGAAGGTCCGTCTGGAAGAAAACGGCGATACCGAATTCCTGCCCGGCAGCCTGGTGGATGTTCTGGACTATGAGGACACCAACGAGCGTATGATCGCCGAAGGAAAGAGACCTGCAGAAGGCACCCAGATCATTCTGGGTATCACCAAGGCTGCGCTGGCTACCGATTCCTTCCTGTCCGCCGCATCCTTCCAGGAGACCACCAAGGTCCTGACAGATGCAGCCATCCACGGCAAGACGGATCCGCTGATCGGCCTTAAGGAAAATGTCATCATCGGTAAGCTGATCCCTGCCGGAACCGGCATGAAGCGCTACAGAAATACCCGCCTCTCCACCGACCAGTATTTAAACAGCACCATCGACATGGATGATGATCTGATGCTGGATGACGGCGAAGGCGAGCCGGATGCAGAGACAGTCCGTGAGGGAGAGACACTGGAGTCTGCGGAAGCAGAGACCGTGCTGATCTCTGACGAGACAGAGGAATAAGAGTAAGGACAGCCGGAAAGACGGCCGAGTGAACAGAATTCGCTGTCTGCCCCGTCCCGGTCTTCACTCTGCTGCAAAAAGAGGTTGACAACCAATTTTCAAGAACGTATACTGTGATAGTGCGCCCAATTGGGTGCATTATCGCAGTATTTTTGCGTTATAACCATTTTCACAAGAAGGAGGTGAAATAGAATGCCAACATTTAACCAGTTAGTAAGAAAGGGCCGTCAGACTTCCGTAAAGAAGTCCACCGCACCGGCACTGCAGAAGGGCTTCAATTCTCTTCACAAGAAGGCAATCAATGTTTCTGCTCCGCAGAAGCGTGGTGTCTGCACAGCGGTGAAGACAGCAACCCCTAAGAAGCCGAACTCCGCACTTCGTAAGATCGCCAGAGTACGTCTTTCCAACGGAATCGAAGTTACCAGCTACATTCCCGGAGAAGGTCACAATCTGCAGGAGCACAGCGTTGTCCTGATCAGAGGCGGAAGAGTTAAGGATCTGCCTGGTACCAGATATCACATCATCAGAGGTACCCTGGATACCGCAGGTGTTGCCAACAGAAGGCAGGCTCGTTCCAAGTACGGCGCTAAGAGACCGAAGGCTGGCAAGTAAGCCGTCTCGCGCAGTGTTAAGCTGCACATGAGTGCAGGATTTGGAAACAGCAGGGCTATTCCACTGTTAAATGGAGCTTTGCAGGTGTTGGGATTCTATTTTATATAGAAAAATCAGCACGCACACATTTTTACCGTGAGTACCTGTGAATTATCCAAGCGAGCAGTGAGTCCGCAGACCGCATTTTTCTGCGGATGATCGTATGATAAGGAGGGAAGTAACGTGCCGCGTAAAGGACATGTACAGAAAAGAGAAGTACTGGAAGATCCTTTATACAATAACAAAGTCGTTACAAAGCTCATCAACACCGTCATGCTCGACGGCAAGAAGGGCGTAGCGCAGAAGATTGTATACGGAGCATTTTCCAAGGTAGAAGAGAAGGCAGGCAAGCCGGCTCTCGAGGTTTTCGAGACCGCTATGAACAACATCATGCCTGTTCTTGAAGTAAAAGCAAGACGTATCGGCGGTGCTACCTATCAGGTTCCGATTGAAGTAAGACCTGACAGAAGACAGGCACTGGCGCTTCGATGGATTGTCGCTTACTCCCGTAAGAGAGGCGAGAAGAACATGGAAGACAAACTTGCAGGAGAGATCCTCGATGCGTTCAACAACACGGGCGCTTCCGTAAAGAAGAAGGAAGACATGCACAAGATGGCAGACGCCAACAGAGCATTCTCCCATTATCGCTTCTAGCCCGTTTTTGATTAGGAGGAAAAACCTGTGTCTGACAGACAATATCCCCTGGAGAGAACCAGGAACATCGGTATCATGGCACACATCGATGCCGGTAAGACCACTCTTACCGAGCGTATCCTGTACTATACCGGTGTAAACTATAAGATCGGCGACACCCATGAAGGTACCGCTACCATGGACTGGATGGAGCAGGAGCAGGAGCGTGGTATCACCATCACATCCGCAGCTACCACCTGCCACTGGACCCTGGAAGAGAAGACCAAGGTGAAACCGGGCGCTGAGGAGTGCCGTATCAACATCATTGATACCCCCGGCCACGTAGACTTTACCGTTGAGGTAGAGCGTTCCCTGCGTGTCCTGGACGGCGCTGTCGGCGTGTTCTGCGCAAAGGGCGGCGTTGAGCCCCAGTCCGAGAACGTATGGAGACAGGCTGATACCTATAATGTTCCCCGTATGGCTTTCATCAACAAGATGGATATTCTCGGCGCTAACTTCTACGGCGCAGTAGATCAGATCCGTACCAGACTGGGCAAGAACGCCATCGTTCTGCAGCTCCCCATCGGTAAGGAAGATGATTTCAAGGGCATCATCGATCTGTTTGAGATGAGCGCTTACATCTATAATGATGAAAAGGGTGATGACATCACCGTAACCGATATTCCGGAAGATATGAAGGAAGACGCAGAGCTTTACCACACCGAGCTGGTAGAGAAGATCTGCGAGCTGGACGACGATCTGATGATGGAATATCTGGACGGCAACGAGCCTTCCATAGATGATATGAAGAAGGTTCTGCGCAAGGCTACCTGCGAGTGCACCGCTGTTCCGGTATGCTGCGGTTCTGCATACAGAAACAAGGGCGTACAGAAGCTGATCGACGCCATCGTCGAGTATATGCCTGCTCCCACCGACATCCCTGCTATCAAGGGTGTTGATATGGACGGCAACGAGATCGAGAGACATTCCTCTGATGAGGAGCCTTTCGCAGCTCTGGCATTCAAGCTCATGACCGATCCCTTCGTAGGTAAGCTGGCATTCTTCCGTGTATATTCCGGTACCGCAAATTCCGGTTCCTATATTCTGAATGCAACCAAGGATAAGAAGGAGCGTATCGGCCGTATCCTGCAGATGCATGCGAATAAGAGAATGGAGCTGGAGAAGGTTTACTCCGGTGATATCGCAGCTGCCATCGGCCTGAAGTTCACCACCACCGGTGATACTCTCTGCGATGAGGCTCATCCCGTTATCCTGGAGTCCATGGAGTTCCCGGAGCCCGTTATCGAGCTGGCTATCGAGCCCAAGACCAAGGCTGGTCAGGGCAAGATGGGCGAAGCTCTTGCAAAGCTGGCAGAGGAAGATCCTACCTTCCGTGCACATACCAATACCGAGACCGGTCAGACCATCATCGCTGGTATGGGCGAGCTGCATCTGGAGATCATCGTCGACAGACTGCTGCGTGAGTTCCACGTAGAGGCTAATGTCGGTGCTCCTCAGGTTGCTTATAAGGAAACCTTTACAAAGCCTGTTGATCAGGAATACAAGTATGCTAAGCAGTCCGGTGGTCGTGGTCAGTACGGTCACTGTAAAGTCAAGTTCGAGCCCATGGATGCTAACGGCGAGGAACTGTACAAGTTCGACAACGAAGTTGTCGGCGGTAACATTCCGAAGGAATATATCCAGCCTGTCAGCGATGGTATCGAAGAGGCAATGAAGGCCGGTCTGCTGGGCGGCTTCCCGGTAGTAGGCATTCACGCTACTGTATATGATGGATCCTATCATGAGGTCGACTCCTCCGAGATGGCATTCCACATCGCCGGCAGCATGTGCTTCAAGGAAGCTATGGCTAAGGCAGCTCCGGTACTCCTGGAGCCCATCATGAAGGTCGAAGTTACCATGCCTGAAGAGTACATGGGCGACGTGATCGGCGATATCAACTCCCGCCGCGGCCGCATCGAGGGTATGGAAGACATCGGCGGCGGCAAGATGGTCAAGGGCTTCGTTCCCCTGGCTGAGATGTTCGGTTACTCCACCGACCTGCGTTCTAAGACACAGGGCCGCGGCAACTACTCCATGTTCTTTGAGAAGTACGAGCCCGTACCGAAGAACGTACAGGAGAAAATCCTGGCTGCAAAGGCAAAATAAGGCTTTAAAGCTTGAAAACACGTTATGTATTGGTTATAATCAGTCGTGACGGTCGTGATGAAGACGCCAAAGTGCTGTCCTGGACACGCGAGGGTCATTCATCCGAAAAGCTTATATTGTAAACTCTGCGCCGCACCGGTACCGGCATGCGGCGCGCGCCTTAAAAATCTAAGGAGGATTTTAAAAATGGCAAAAGAGAAATTCGAAAGAACAAAACCCCATTGCAATATCGGTACCATCGGCCACGTTGACCATGGTAAAACTACTCTGACCGCTGCAATCACCAAGGTTCTGGCTGAAAGAGTTCCCGGCAATGCAAAGGTTGATTTCGAGAACATCGATAAGGCTCCGGAAGAGAGAGAGAGAGGTATCACCATCTCTACTGCTCACGTTGAGTATCAGACCGAGAAGAGACACTATGCACACGTTGACTGCCCTGGCCACGCTGACTATGTAAAGAACATGATCACCGGCGCAGCACAGATGGACGGCGCTATCCTTGTAGTAGCTGCTACCGATGGTGTTATGGCACAGACCAAGGAGCACATCCTTCTGTCCCGTCAGGTAGGCGTTCCCTACATCGTAGTATTCCTGAACAAGTGCGACATGGTTGACGACGAAGAGCTTATCGACCTGGTTGAGATGGAAGTTACCGAGCAGCTGGCTGAGTACGGCTTCGAGGATTGCCCGATCATCCGTGGTTCCGCTCTGAAGGCTCTGGAAGATCCCAACGGCGAGTGGGGCGACAAGATCATGGAGCTTATGAGCACCATCGATTCCTACATTCCGGATCCTCAGCGTGACACCGACAAGCCTTTCCTTATGCCTGTCGAGGACGTATTCACCATCACTGGCCGTGGTACCGTTGCTACCGGCCGTGTAGAGCGTGGTGTTCTGCACCTGAACGACGAGCTTGAGATCGTTGGTATCAAGGAAGAGACCAGAAAGACCGTTGTTACCGGTATCGAGATGTTCCGTAAGATGCTGGATGAGGCACAGGCTGGTGATAACATCGGTGCTCTGCTTCGTGGTATCCAGAGAACAGAGATCGAGAGAGGCCAGGTCCTGGCTAAGCCCGGCACTGTTACCTGCCACAAGAAGTTTACCGCTCAGGTTTACGTTCTGACCAAGGACGAGGGTGGCCGTCATACTCCTTTCTTCAACAACTATCGTCCTCAGTTCTATTTCAGAACCACCGACGTTACCGGCGTTTGCGAGCTGCCTGAGGGCACAGAGATGTGCATGCCCGGCGACCACGTTGAGATGACCATCGAGCTGATTCATCCCATCGCTATGGAGCAGGGTCTTACCTTCGCTATCCGCGAGGGCGGCAGAACCGTAGGTTCCGGCCGTGTTGCTAACATCATCGAGTAATCTTTGATCATTAGCGCATAAAGCGAATATTTTTAAAGGGTTTCAGGCTTCGGCTTGAAACCCTTTTTTTTGAAAAGTTATATTTTATTTGAGTTTTCCTGCAGAGAGGTATATTTTATTATATGCTGTTTGACTTTTCCGGATTTGTCTATGTGGAATGGTACGGGGCAAAATCGGTGGGCTGTCAAACACGTTGATATATATTTTATTGTCATAACAGTATAATGGAAGAAAAGAAGAGCATTATACAGAAAGAAGTGAACGTTTTGAAATTCAGATTCCCCGAGAAAGAAGGCAAACCACTATTTTCAGGAAAGGACCTCTGGACACTGATCTGGCCCCTGCTGATCGAGCAGACCCTGGCAGTGACCGTTGGTATGGCGGATACCGTGATGGTATCCAGAGCCGGTGAGGCGGCGGTATCCGGTGTCTCCCTGGTGGATATGATCAACGTCCTGATCATCAACCTTTTTGCTGCTCTGGCCACAGGCGGCGCGGTAGTGGTGAGCCAGTTCCTGGGTGCTAAGAAAAAGGACAGGGCAGAGCAGAGCGCGGGACAGCTGGTGATCCTGGCGGCTATTCTGGGCACAGTCTCAGGGCTTTTATGCCTGCTTCTGGCGGGACCTATCATCAATCTGGTCTATCATGGGCTGGCGGAGGATGTGTTTGCCGCATCGGTGACCTATCTGCGGATCACTGCCATCAGCTATCCCTTCCTGGCCGTTTATAATGCCGGTGCAGCCCTCTTTCGGAGCATGGGCAATTCCCGGATCTCCATGAAGGTCAGCATCCTGATGAATGTGATCAATATCGCCGGAAATGCCATCGGCGTCTTTGTGCTGCACCTGGGCGTGGCCGGTGTGGCCTGGCCCAGCGTGGTATCCAGAACCCTGGCCGCCGTGCTGATTCTCTATGCGGCTTCCAGACAGGGTAATGCTCTGCAGCTGCGGCTTTCCGCCATGCGCCGTCTCGACGGCCCCCTGGCCGGCCGCATCCTGCAGATCGGTATTCCCTCTGCTTTTGAAAACAGTCTGTTTCAGGCCGGCCGCATCCTGGTGGTGAGTATGATCACCGCCTTCGGAACCGTGCAGATCACGGCCAACGCAGTGGCCAATAACCTGGACAGCATGTTCTGCATTCCCGGACAGGCCATCAGCCTGGCCATGATCGCCGTGATCGGCCGCTGCATCGGCGCCGGCAAACAAAAGCAGGCTATCCATTATACCTGCCTGCTGACAGGAGCCGCCTATGTGACCATGGGTGCAACGGGAGCTGTACTGCTGGGATTCCTGCCCCAGATCATGCAATTGTATGTATTAAGCGGAGAGACACTGGCACTAGCCAAACTCCTGGTGCAGATCCACTGTGGTTTCGGCATTTTCCTGTGGCCCATTGCTTTCGTCATGCCCAATTCCCTTAGGGCAGCCGGAGATGTGCGCTTTACCATGCTGACCTCTGTGATCAGCATGGCCGTATGGCGCCTGGGATTCAGCTACATTCTGGCACTGTCCATGGGATGGGGAGCCGTAGGTGTCTGGATCGCCATGATCGTGGACTGGGTATGCCGCTGCATCTGCTTCGTGGCCAGACTGATCCAGGGAGGCTGGAAGACCAAATATCATCCGGACGGTCTGCGTGCCGAGCAGCACGAAGTATAGCAGATATTCATATAGAAAAAACATCATGGATGCCGCAGGCATCATTCCTGTAGATCGCAGCGGAGAAGTCGCCTTCGTAAAATCCCCGCTGCATTGCTGCTGTAAAGCGGCAATGCGGAAAAGTAAAAATGATATTAATTTTTTATGAGGATTCTGTGTAATGCCTTGCGGGGGCATGCAGATAAGACTACACTTTAAAGAGTGCAGACAAACGATGATTTTTCGTCTGCTTTATGTCGGCATCGACAGGATACATGCTCTGCGAGACAGATGGATGGCATAATACAGAGGACCATCGTAAAAGGTACGGAAGGCGGATGATCCCTCTTTCCCGGGGGCTTTCCGGGAGACACGAAAGCAGAAACTGCAGGGAGAGGTGTATTCCTACACGGAATTTGAGCAATAAGGATAAATACAGAGTAATGAGTGAAAAAGAAACGGAAAAGAACAGAGATGCAAAGGTAGTGATGGTAAAGGACCTTTCTGAAGCTGTCGATATAGAGGAATTGTTTTTTCAGAATGATGAGGAGACGGAGAGTGCCTGCCGCAGCAGTGAAGGCAGACTCATCAATCCGGATCGGTATTCCCATGGTGTCACCAGCAGTGACGAGGAACAGACTTCCGTGATCTCTGACAAGATCCGCAGCGCCCAGATCGATCAGCGGGATATCGAGCGGATGCTGCTGGAGAACCATCAGATCCAGGCCTTTCAGCATCTGATGATGGAATATGACTGCGCCATGTCGGAAGTGCGCACCAAACTGGAAGTCCTGAATAAGGAACTTTCCCTGCGCAATAACCGCAACCCTTTTGAGTCCATCAAATGCCGGATCAAGAAACCGGTGAGCATATACGGCAAGATCCAGCGAAAGGATCTCCCTTTCAGCGTGGAGGCCATTGAGGAGAATCTGTGCGACATAGCCGGCATCCGTGTGATCTGTTCCTTTGTGGACGACATCTATATGCTGGCGGAGTGTCTGAAAAAGCAGGACGATATCCGTGTGATCCGGGAGAAGGATTATATCTCAAAGCCAAAGCCCAACGGCTATCGGAGCCTCCATCTGATTCTGGAGGTGCCCATCTTCCTGACACACGAAAAGAAATACAGAAAAGTGGAAGTGCAGTTCCGCACCATTGCCATGGACTTCTGGGCCAGCCTGGAGCACAAGCTCCAGTACAAGCAGAATCTGGAAAATGCCGAGAGCATATCGGAGGAACTCATGTACAGCGCCGAGCTGATCCATCAGCTGGACTGCCGCATGCAGCAGATCAGAGAAAAAATAGACACCGGCCATATCATCAAAGGTACGGCCGGCGTCAAGACAGAACAGACAGGTACATATACAGAGGTGGCTGCCGTAGCAAAGCTGGCAGTGCACACGCAGGAGTAGTCAGACAGCCGTCCATCTGCCTGCAGCGCCGCAGGGCAGGACGAGACCGTTGCCGGAGACCGGCAGACCGATCTCCTGGGACTCCACGGTTCCTTTGTGCAAGGGATCAAGCACCGTATGGAGCATATAGGAGAGCACGGCAGGCTGCAGCCCGGTGGTATAGGAGTTGATCAGGAAGAAGAGCGGATCATCGGAGAGAAGCTGCGCGGTTCTCTGCAGGAAGGGATAGATGCTCTCCTCAATCTTCCAGATCTCGCCTTTAGGACCTCTTCCGTAGGAAGGGGGATCCATGATAATGCCGTCGTAATGATTGCCCCGGCGGATTTCCCGCTCCACCAGCTTGGCGCAGTCATCCACAAAGTAGCGCACAGGCGCATCGCCCAGACCCGAGATCTGGGCGTTTTCTTTTGCCCAGGTCACCATGCCTTTGGAGGCATCCACATGGGTTACCTGTGCCCCGGCTGCCGCAGCTGCGCAGGTGGCACCGCCGGTATAGGCGAACAGATTTAAGACCTTCACGGTTTTACCCTGGGCGATGCGCTCCCTGATCAGGGCAGAAAACCAGTCCCAGTTTGCGGCCTGCTCCGGAAAGAGCCCGGTGTGCTTAAAGGAAAAAGGCTTCAGCCTGAAAGACAAGTCCCCATAGTGAATAGTCCATTCCTGAGGCAGATCGATGAACTCCCACTCGCCGCCGCCTTTGCTGCTGCGGTGATAGCGGGCATTGATCTTTTTCCATCTGGAATCCCTGGGCGTCTGCCAGATGACCTGCGGGTCCGGCCTGACCAGACGATAGTCGCCCCAGCGCTCCAGCTTCTCCCCCCGGGAGGTGTCCATCACTTCATAATCTTTCCAGTTATCTGCAATCCACATCTTCGTGCATCCTTTTCAAAGTTATATATAGTTATTTCTTTGTTGTTTGCTGTTTGTGGTCTATGCGGCAGTGTTGTCAATTGCTTCTGCCTGCGCTAACACTTTTCTAAGTTTACATTCTGTCATGCAAATTGTAAACTCTCAGCTGCACACAGCCAGCCGGGCGAGGGAGCGGGTGGCGGATGATGTCCGGCGCAGGGGCATGGCGACGCCTTGGCACTTGCGAGCGTATTTTGCGAGCTTACGTGCCACTAGGCACGAGCCCCTGAGCCGAGAGGCGTCCCCAAGCGGACATCGCCGACAGGACCCGCCCCCTCGGTCGGCGCCCGGGTTGCAATAAATTCGGGCAAATTTTTCTCTATATATAATGCCCCTGTGATGAATATCTGCATTAAATCAAGAAGAAAACTTCGCTGTTTTCCACAAAATTACACGCAGAAACCTGTATAACATGGCAAAAAATCATTGTACCTGAAAAAATACAATATTTTTCCTCAAAAAGCCCCAAAAAGCCCGGAAATCCCGTAAAACAGGGAAATTCCCCCTTGCATTTCCTGCAAAAATCATGTAAAGTAGACGTTGCTGTGACATGATAGCTGTGAAGCGTGAGGTTGCTGCAAGAGATGACGACCCATCATCCTGCAGGTTTTCCGTGGAGCGAATGTCTGGAGCATTCCGTAAGTAAGCATCGGGATGACTCAACAATCTGACGACAAGTCACTGTACAAAATCAAGGTCCGCCGGATGGCGGAAACGACGTGTGAGATGGAGTGCACACCCTTAATGCGAGGATGGGCAGGACACACACGGGAGAGTGTACAGTCACCGCTTGTCGTACTTATAACCACAAAGTGCGAAAAGGAGGCGACTTTTTTTATGGCAAATCAGGTAATGAGAATTACATTGAAGGCGTACGATCACGAGCTGGTTGATGCGTCTGCCAGAAAGATCATCGAGACAGTTAAGAAGAATGGTGCACAGGTAAGCGGCCCTGTTCCGCTGCCGACCAAGAAGGAGGTTGTTACCATCCTTCGTGCAGTACACAAGTACAAGGATTCCCGCGAGCAGTTCGAGCAGAGAACCCACAAGAGACTGATCGATATCATTGCACCGACTCAGAAGACCGTAGATGCTCTTCAGAGACTGGAGATGCCCGCTGGTGTCTACATCGACATTAAGATGAAGGACAACAAGTAAGCATCATTTATTAAGAAGTAACCGGAAGCAATACTTCCGTTACAAAAAACCTCTACTAGTATGACATCCCCTGCACGGGCTTCTTACACCCCGTACAGAGAGAGGCTGGCACGGAGATAGCAAAAGGTCAGACAGCAGGCCATGGTTATCTTGCAGAAGCCGGAAGGACGGCCGCGGTGCCGATGCTGATGTCCGCTGTAGAACAAACAGCCGCACGAAATGAAGCGGCGGAAAGAGGTAAAGATGAAGAAAGCTATTTTAGCAACCAAGATCGGCATGACTCAGATCTTCAAGGAAGACGGCACACTGGTTCCCGTAACCGTTCTCGAGGCTGGCCCCTGCGTAGTAACTCAGGTAAAGACCGTAGAGAATGACGGCTACGAGGCAGTACAGGTTGGCTTCGTGGAGAAGAAAGAGCGTATCACCACCTATGATAAGAGCGGCAAGAAGGACGTTGCTCACGAGCATGGCGTAGGCAAGGCTATGAAGGGTCACTTCGACAAGGCCGGTGTCTCCTGCAAGAGATTCGTCAAGGAGTTCCGCTTTGAGAATTCCGCTGAGTATGAGCTCGGCAAGGAAATCAAGGCTGACATCTTCGCAGAAGGCGACAAGATCGATGCAACAGCTGTTACCAAAGGTAAGGGCTTCCAGGGCGCGATCAGAAAGAACGGCCAGCACAGAGGACCCATGGGACACGGTTCCAAGTTCCACAGACATCAGGGTTCCAACGGTTCCAGTTCTACTCCCAGCCGTGTATTCAAGGGCAAGGGAATGCCTGGTCACATGGGAACCGAGCAGGTTACCGTACAGAACCTCGAAATCGTTCGTATCGACGCGGATAAGAATCTGATCCTTGTAAAGGGTGCCATCCCCGGACCTAAGAAGGGCCTGGTTACCATTAAGGAAACTACAAAAGCAGAAGCTTAATACCGCACGCTGCGGATGAAAGGAGGACCATTCAGAATGGCAAACGTATCTGTTTACAATATGGAAGGCAATGAAGTCGGCAAGATCGACTTAAACGATGCTGTCTTTGGCGTAACAGTAAACGAGCATCTGGTACACTTAGCAGTAGTACAGCAGCTCGCTAACAATCGTCAGGGCACACAGAAAGCAAAGACCCGTTCCGAGGTATCCGGAGGCGGCAGAAAGCCCTGGAGACAGAAGGGAACCGGTCATGCAAGACAGGGATCCACAAGATCTCCTCAGTGGACCGGCGGCGGCGTAGTATTCGCACCTGTTCCGAGAGATTATTCTTTCAAGCTTAACCGCAAGGAGAAGCAGGCAGCACTGAGATCTGCACTGACAGACAGCGTTGCTAACAATCGTCTGATCGTCGTTGATGAGCTCAAGCTCGATGCGATCAAGACAAAGGACTTCGCAAAGGTTATGACAAACCTGAAGGCTGACAGCAAGGCACTGGTTGTTCTGGCTGAGAACGATCAGAATGTAGTTCTTTCCGCAAGAAACCTGCCGGAAGTACAGACCACTCTGACCAACCAGATCAACGTATACGATATTATGAAGGCAAAGACTGTTGTCCTGACAAAGGCTGCAGTTGCTAAGCTTGAGGAGGTGTACGCATAATGGCAACGATCGGATATTATGATGTCATTTTAAAGCCTGTTATCACCGAGAAGAGCATGGCTTGCATGGGCGAGAAGAAGTACACATTCCTGGTTCATCCGGATGCTGACAAGCTTCAGATCAAGGATGCAGTAGAGAAGATGTTTGACGGCGTTAAGGTAAAGAAAGTCAACACCATGAACTGCAGAGCCAAGAAGAAGAGAAGAGGCATGACCATCGGTTATACCGCAAAGACCAAGAAGGCCATCGTATTCCTTACTGAGGACAGCAAGGACATCGAGCTCTTCACAGGACTTTAAACCGAAGCTGTGAGGTAAAGACAGCAGATAACTATACATGATCCGCAGCTGACCTATGGCTGCGAGGCGGATCGATCGGATCCGCTTGCATGTGATAAAAAGGAGAAAATCAGTCATGGGAATTAAGAAGTATACCGCTTATACCCCTTCCAGACGTAACATGACCGGTTCTGACTTTGCAGAGGTTACCAAGACAACACCTGAGAAATCTCTTGTTGTATCTCTGAAGAAGAACGCAGGCCGTAACAACCAGGGTAAGATCACCGTCAGACATCACGGCGGCGGCAACAGACGTAAATACAGAGTTATTGATTTCAAGAGATTAAAGGACGGCGTTCCTGCAACCGTGATCGGCATCGAGTACGATCCTAACAGAAGCGCAAACATCGCACTGATCTGCTATGCAGACGGTGAGAAGTCCTACATCCTGGCGCCTCAGGGCTTAAAGGACGGCATGAAGGTCATGAACGGACCGGAAGCCGAGATCAGAGTCGGCAACTGCCTGCCTCTGTCCCAGATCCCTGTAGGTACCGAAGTACACAACGTAGAACTGCATCCCGGCAAGGGCGGCCAGCTGGTAAGAAGCGCAGGCAACACTGCACAGCTGATGGCTAAGGAAGGCAAGTACGCAACCCTTCGTCTTCCCTCCGGCGAGATGAGAATGGTTCCGCTTGAGTGCAGAGCAACAATCGGTACAGTCGGCAATATCGATCACAACCTGATCAACTATGGTAAAGCAGGCCGTATCCGTCACATGGGCATTCGTCCTACCGTTCGCGGTTCCGTTATGAACCCGAATGATCACCCCCACGGTGGTGGTGAAGGTAAGGCTCCGATCGGTCGTCCCGGTCCGTGCACCCCTTGGGGCAAGCCGGCTCTTGGTTACAAGACGCGTAAGAAGAAAGCTTCTGATAAGCTGATTGTAAGAAGAAGAGGCGGCAAGGCCATCAGATAAGAGGAGGATAAGTCATGGCAAGATCATTAAAAAAAGGACCGTTCGCTGATGCGAGTCTTTTAAAGAAGATTGATGAGATGAACGCGCAGAACAACAAGCAGGTCGTTAAGACCTGGTCCCGCCGTTCCACCATTTTCCCGTCATTTGTTGGTCACACCATCGCAGTACATGACGGCAGAAAGCATGTTCCGGTTTACATCACTGAGGATATGGTAGGCCACAAGCTCGGCGAGTTTGTTTCCACAAGAACCTTCCGCGGTCACGCCGGAAATAACAAGGACGAGAAGAAGAGCGGCGCAAGATAAAAGCGCTGCTCCCCCTGAAATACTGAAAGGAGTGTGTATCTATGGCTAACGGACATAGATCCCAAATTAAGAGAGAGAGAAATGCGCAGAAGGACACCAGACCTTCCGCAAAGCTTTCTTATGCTAGAATCCCCGTGCAGAAGGCTTGCTTCGTTATGGATGCGATCCGCGGCAAGGACGTAACCACTGCTATGGGTATCCTGGAGTACAATACCAGATATGCTTCAGATGTCATCCTGAAATTATTAAAATCCGCAGCTGCCAACGCTGAGAACAACAACGGCATGAATCCGGCAGACCTCTACATTGCGGAGTGCTATGCAAACAACGGCCCTATGATGAAGAGAGTAAGACCGAGAGCACAGGGCAGAGCGTACAGAATCTTAAAGAGAATGAGTCACCTGACCATCGTTCTGGACGAGAAGAAGGAAGAGAATAACTAAGGGTAAACGAAAGGAGCCTATATGGGACAGAAAGTCAATCCGCACGGCCTGAGAGTCGGCATCATTAAAGACTGGGATTCCAGATGGTATGCCGAGAAGGATTTTTCAGACCTGCTGGTAGAAGATCATAACATCAGAAAGTTTCTGAAGAAGAAGTTATACAGCGCAGGCATTTCCAAGATCGAAGTTGAGAGAGCTTCTGACAGAGTAAAGGCAATCGTTTATGCTGCAAAGCCGGGCGTAGTCATCGGCAAGGGCGGCACAGAAATCGAGAACACCAAGAACGAGCTCTGCAAGCTGACCGGCAAGAAAGTCCTCCTCGACATCAAGGAGATCAAGCGCCCCGACAGAGATGCACAGCTGGTTGCTGAGAACATTGCACAGCAGCTCGAGAACCGCGTATCTTTCAGAAGAGCTATGAAGTCCAGCATGAGCAGAACCATGAAGACCGGCGTACTTGGTATCAAGGCTTCCTGCGGCGGCCGTCTTGGCGGTGCAGATATCGCTCGTACCGAGACCTATTCCGAGGGTACCATCCCGCTGCAGACCCTGCGTGCTGACATTGACTACGGCTTCGCAGAGGCAAACACCACCTACGGTAAGGTAGGCGTCAAGGTTTGGATCTACAAGGGAGAGATTCTTCCCACAAAGAATAACGTTAAGGAAGGGAGCGATCAATAATGTTAATGCCGAAGAGAGTAAAGTATCGCAAACAGTTCCGTGGCAGCATGGCCGGAACACCCTCCCGTGGAAATAAGCTTGCTTACGGTGAGTTCGGTATTGTTGCGATGGAACCCTGCTGGATCAGATCTAATCAGATTGAGGCAGCCCGTGTCGCTATGACCCGTTTCGTAAAGCGTGGCGGTCAGATCTGGATCAAGATTTTCCCGGATAAGCCGGTTACCAAGAAACCCGCTGAAGTTCGAATGGGTTCAGGAAAAGGTGCTGTAGAGTTCTGGGTAGCAGTAGTTAAGCCGGGCAGAGTCATGTTTGAAATTGCCGGTGTACCTGAGGAACAGGCTAAGGAAGCACTTCGTCTTGCAGCGAACAAACTTCCCTGCAAGTGCAAGATCGTTTCCAAGGCACAGTTGGAAGGCGGTGCAGCGAATGAAAACTAAACAGTATTTAGAAGAATTACAGAATAAATCTGCAGAGGAATTAGCACAGGAGCTTGTTTCTGCAAAGAAGGAACTCTTCAACCTGAGATTCCAGAATGCAACCAACCAGTTAGACAATACTGCAAGAATCACAGAGGTTCGCAAGAACATTGCCAGAATCAAGACTGTGATCACCAGCAAGGCTGCTAACTAATTCGGAAATTCTCAGAAAGGAGAATCATCGTGGAAGAGAGAAATTTAAGAAAAACCCGCGTTGGTAAAGTTGTCAGCAATAAGATGGACAAGACCATCGTTGTTGCCATCGAGAACCACGTTAAGCACCCGATCTACGGCAAGATCGTAAAGAAGACCTACAA
>CAVKQI010000010.1:27148-42870 GCA_963658405.1 bacterium
TACAAGCTTCGCGCTCATGATGAGAATAACGAGTGCGGCATCGGTGATACCGTAAAGGTTATGGAGACCAGACCGCTGAGCAAGACCAAGAGATGGAGACTCGTTTCCGTCGTAGAGAAGGCTCGCTAAGCTTCTACAGAGAAAGGAATAGACTATGATTCAACAGGAAAGCAGACTGAAGGTCGCTGATAATACCGGTGCCAAGGAACTGTTGTGCATCAGAGTTTGCGGCGGCTCCACAAGAAGATATGCAAGAATCGGTGATGTCATCGTTGCTTCGGTCAAAGAAGCAACACCCGGCGGGGTTGTAAAGAAGGGCGATGTGGTAAAGGCAGTCGTAGTCCGCACCGTAAAAGAGACCCGCAGAAAAGACGGTTCTTACATTCGCTTCGATGAAAACGCAGCAGTCATCATCAAAGATGACCTTACTCCCACAGGAACCCGTATCTTTGGGCCTGTAGCCAGAGAGCTTCGTGACAGACAGTTCATGAAGATCCTGTCCCTGGCTCCGGAAGTGTTATAAGGAGGATAGCGATGGCAACCAGCAAGATTAAAAAGGGCGATACTGTTAAGGTAATCGCAGGCAAGAATAAGGGTAAGGAAGGCAAGGTTACTTCCGTAGACGTTAAGAACCACAAGGTTGTTGTTGAAGGCGTCAACATGGCTACCAAGCACACCAAGCCCTCTGCAGCTAACCAGAACGGCGGCATCATCCAGCAGGAAGCTCCCATCGACAGCTCCAACGTAATGCTTGTAGTTGATGGCAAAGAGACACGCGTAGGCTTCCGTTTTGAAGATGGCAAGAAGGTTCGTTTTGCAAAGAAGACCGGCAAGACGATTGACTAATTAGGGAGAAAGGAGGTCTATCACGGTGAGTAGACTGAAAGATCAGTACAATAGCGAAATCCGCGAGCAGCTGACAAAGAAGTTCGGCTACACAAATGAGATGCAGGTTCCGAAGCTGGCCAAGATCGTCGTAAACATGGGCGTTGGCGAAGCAAAGGAAAATGAGAAGCTTCTCGAAGCTGCTGCTGGCGATATGGAGACCATTACCGGACAGAAGCCGATTCTGACCAGAGCAAAGAAATCTATCGCAAACTTCAAGATCAGAGAGGGTATGCCGATCGGCTGCAAGGTTACACTGCGCGGCGACAGAATGTACGAGTTCCTCGACAGACTGGTTAACCTGGCACTTCCCCGTGTCCGCGACTTCCGCGGCGTAAATCCGAATTCCTTCGATGGCAGAGGCAACTATGCACTCGGCATCAAGGAGCAGCTGATCTTCCCCGAAATCGAGTATGACAAGGTCGACAAGGTAAGAGGTATGGATATCATCTTCATCACCACTGCAAAGACCGATGAAGAGGCAAGAGAGCTGTTAAGACTCTTCAACATGCCTTTTGCAAAGTAAGAGTAGATCGAGGTTAATCTAACAGGAGGATACCATGGCAAAAACATCCATGAAGATCAAGCAGCAGATGAAACCGAAGTTCTCCACGAGAGCTTATACGCGTTGCAAAATCTGCGGTCGTCCGCACTCAGTTCTGAAGAAATACGGCATTTGCAGAATTTGCTTCCGTGAACTGGCGTACAAAGGAGAGATCCCGGGCGTCAAGAAGGCAAGCTGGTAAATAAGGAAAAAGGAGGCAAATCAAATGACTATGAGCGATCCGATTGCAGATATGCTTACAAGAATCCGTAATGCAAATACTGCAAAGCACGATACCGTTGATATCCCTTCTTCCAAGATGAAGCTCGCAATCGCCGAGATTCTTCTCGAGGAAGGCTTTGTAAAGAAGGTGGATTTAGTCGACAATGGCAGCTTTAAGGATATCCGCATCACCTTAAAGTACGGCAAGGATAAGAACGACAGAATCATCACCGGCTTAAAGAGAATCTCCAAGCCCGGTCTGCGTGTATACGCAAACAAGGAGCAGCTTCCTAAGGTTCTTGACGGACTGGGAATCGCGATCCTTTCCACCAACCAGGGCGTGATCACAGATAAGAAGGCAAGAGAGCTGCAGGTCGGCGGCGAAGTCCTTGCATTCATTTGGTAAGATAAAGCGGACAGTGCAGCGGCGCATGCTTCTCATTTAGAGAAGGCGCTCTGCAGAACCCTTTTTACAGAGTTTCATTCGTTTCTAAATAAATCGTATAATTAACAGGAGGTACGGGCATGTCACGTATAGGTAAAATGCCAATCGCTATACCGGCAGGAGTGACTGTTGATATTGCAGAAAATAACACAGTGACTGTAAAGGGCCCCAAGGGCACATTAGTAAGAACTCTTCCCAGAGAGATGACCATCACCCAGGAAGATGGCCAGATCCACATTACAAGACCCAATGACCTGAAGAAAGAGAAGTCTCTTCACGGTCTGACCAGAAGCCTGCTTCATAACATGGTAGTCGGTGTAACCGATGGCTTTGAGAAGAAGCTGGAGGTTAACGGCGTAGGTTACAGAGCTGCAAAGGCAGGCAAAGTACTGACACTTAACTTAGGATATTCTCACCCGGTAGAAATGACGGATCCGGAAGGCGTTGAGACAGTAGTTGAAGGCCAGAACGTGATCATCGTCAAGGGTATTGATAAAGAGCGCGTTGGACAGTTCGCGGCTGAGATCAGAGATAAGCGCAGACCGGAGCCTTATAAGGGCAAGGGTATCAAGTACGCCGACGAGACCATCAGACGTAAGGTTGGTAAGACGGGCAAGAAGTAAAATAAGGAGAGTATAAAATGATTACAAAGGAAAACAGAAAGGCAATACGCGAAAAGAAGCACATGAAGATTCGCAACCGTTTCAGTGGCACTGCCGAAAGACCGCGTTTATCCGTATATAGAAGCAATAATCATATCTATGCTCAAATTATTGACGATACGGTAGGAAAGACTCTTGTTTCCGCCGCAACTGTAGAGAAGGACATCAAGGCTGCTCTGGAGCACACAGATGATGTGGCTGCAGCTTCTTATCTTGGCGATGTGATCGGCAAGAGAGCTGTAGAAAAGGGCATCAAGGAAGTCGTTTTCGACAGAGGTGGTTATGTTTACACCGGCAAGGTAGCAGCACTTGCAGATGCAGCGCGCCAGGCTGGTCTGGAATTCTAAGGAAGGGAGAGAATACTACACATGAAACGTGCAATGATTGATGCAAGTCAGATGGAACTGACCGAGAAGGTCGTTACCATCAAGCGTGTCACTAAGGTAGTTAAGGGCGGTCGCAACATGCGCTTCACCGCTTTAGTAGTAGTAGGCGACGGCAACGGTCACGTTGGCGTAGGTCTTGGAAAGGCAACCGAAATTCCGGATGCTATCCGCAAGGGTAAGGAAGATGCAGCAAAGAATCTTGTCAGCGTAGCGCTGGATGAGGTTTCCAGTATCTCCCATGATTACATCGGTAAGTACGGCTCCGCACAGGTTCTCCTGAAGAAGTCTCCCGATGGTACCGGTATCATCGCAGGCGGCCCTGCTCGTATCGTTTGCGAGCTTGCCGGCATCAAGAATATCCGTACCAAGTCTCTCGGCTCCAACAATAAGCAGAACGTTGTTCTTGCAACGATCGCCGGCTTAAGCGAGCTGAAGTTCCCGGAAGAAATCGCTGCAAAGCGCGGCAAGTCAGTAGCGGACTTTAAGTAAAAGACCTGAACTTACACTTGTGAAAGGAGAATTATCATGCCTGAGAATAAGACAGACAAGATGTTAAAGATCACGTTAGTAAAGTCCACCATCGGCGCCGTTCCGAAGAACAGAAAAATCGTGGAATCCATGGGCTTTACAAAGCTGAACAGCAGCGTGATCAAACCCGACAATGCATCCACCAGAGGCCAGATCAGACTGATCGCACACATGGTCAAGGTGGAGGAACTGAACTAAAGGAGGTACTATCAAATGGAATTATCTAATTTAAGACCTGCTGAAGGTTCTAAGCAGAGCGGTAATTTCAGAAGAGGCCGTGGACATGGATCCGGAAACGGCAAGACTGCCGGTTTCGGACACAAGGGTCAGAAGGCTCGTTCCGGTGCTCCCAGACCTGGCTTTGAAGGCGGCCAGATGCCTTTATACAGAAGACTTCCCAAGAGAGGCTTCACATGCTACAATAGCAAGGATATCGTTGCTATCAATGTAAGCGAGCTCGAGAAGTTCGAAGACGGTGCAGTAGTAGATATCCAGGCATTACTGGACAACGGCGTGATCAAGGAGACCAACGACGGCGTTAAGATCCTTGGCAACGGCGATCTGACAAAGAAGCTCACCGTTAAGGCAAATGCATTCAGTGCATCTGCTAAGGAAAAGATTGAGAAGCTTGGCGGAACCGCAGAGGAAATCTAATATGTTAGAAACCGTAAAGAATGCTTTTAAGGTAAAGGAGATACGCCTGAAAGTCCTCTTTACACTGGCTATGCTGGTTGTGATCCGTTTCGGATCACAGCTGCCTGTGCCGGGTGTGGACAGGGATTATTTCAGTAACTGGTTTGCCCAGCAGACCGGCGATGCATTCAACCTGTTTGATGCATTCACCGGTGGTTCCTTCCTTAATATGTCTATTCTGGCTCTGAACATCACGCCTTACATCACATCCTCCATTATCATTCAGCTGCTGACCATAGCTATTCCCAAGCTGGAAGAGATGCAGCGAGAGGGTGAGGAAGGCAGAAAGATGATGGTGGCCATCACCCGTTATGTGACGGTAGCATTAGCGCTGATCACCTCTACGGCCATGGCGATCGGATTCGGACGGCAGGGCCTTTTGGAAGAGTTCAATGCCATCAATGTGATCACCGCGATCGCGACGATGACGGCGGGCAGCTGCTTCCTGATGTGGATTGGCGAGCAGATCACTGATAAAGGCGTAGGCAATGGTATTTCCATTGTCCTGACCATTAATATTATTTCCCGCATGCCGCAGGATATCACGAGCCTGTTTACACAGTTCGTTTCCGGCAAGTCAGTGGCCAAGGGTGCAGTGGCAGCGATCATCATCATTGCCATCCTCGTTGGTATGACTGTTCTGGTCATTCTCTTAAATGATGCAGAGCGCCGTATTCCTGTACAGTATGCAAAGAAGATCCAGGGCAGAAAGATGGTAGGCGGTTCCAACTCCAGCATTCCGCTGAAGGTAAATACCGCAGGCGTTATGCCCATCATCTTTGCCTCCTCTCTGATGGAGTTCCCGGTCATCATTTCTACATTCGCCGGCTACAAGGGCACAGGTGTCTGGTCCGAGATTCTTCATTATCTGACATCCAGCTACTGGTGCAACCCGTCGATGCCCAAGTATTCCATCGGACTGGTGATTTATATTGTTCTGCTGGTATTCTTCGCATATTTCTACACTTCCATTACTTTCAATCCTCTGGAAATTGCAGATAATATGAAGAAGCAGGGCGGCTTTATCCCGGGTATCCGTCCCGGCAAGCCCACCAGCGACTATCTGACGAAGATTTTGAACTACATCATTTTCATCGGTGCAGTCGGCCTGACGATTGTCGGTGTCCTTCCCTTTATCTTCCGCGGATTCTTCGGCGCCTCCGTCTCCTTTGGCGGAACGAGCCTGATCATCGTAGTCAGCGTCGTACTGGAGACGATCAAGCAGATCGAGTCCATGATGCTGGTCAGAAATTACAAGGGATTTTTGAACGACTAAAGTACTCGGGCCGTTTGTCGCCGCGCAGGCGGTGAGAATCGGTCCGGGTATTTTTTATGGGGTAAATGATAACAGGCGGAATTCTTTTTATGCAGTATGCTCTCTTCTATGATAGAATAGCAGGGTAGATACCTATATCAGAATTCACGCATATAAACAGGAGGATTGCACATGAAAATCGTTATGCTTGGGGCACCCGGTGCAGGCAAAGGCACACAGGCGAAGATGATCGCGGAGCGCTATCAGATTCCCCACATCTCCACCGGTGATATTTTCCGTATGAATATCAAGAACGGCACAGAGCTTGGCAAGGAAGCAAAGACCTACATGGACGCAGGCAAGCTGGTACCGGATGAGCTGACTGTAAAGATTCTTCTGGACCGCGTATCCAACGAGGATTGCAAGAACGGCTATGTGCTGGATGGTTTCCCGCGCACGATCCCGCAGGCCGAGGTCCTCACCGATGCACTGAATAAGCTAGGTGACAAGATTGATTATGCCATCAACGTAGAAGTGCCGGATGAGAATATCGTAAACCGCATGGGCGGCCGCCGCTCCTGCCCTTCCTGTGGTCAGGTTTACCACGTGGTACACATGCCCCCGAAGCAGGAAGGTGTCTGCGATAAGTGCGGTGCAGGCCTGGTGCAGAGAGACGACGACAAGCCGGAGACAGTTTCCCAGAGACTGACCGTTTACCATGATCAGACACAGCCCCTGATCGAGTACTACGAGAAGGCAGGCGTTTTAAAGAACGTAGACGGCACCAAGGATCAGAAGGAAGTCTTCGAGGCTATTACAGAAATTTTAGGTTAGTTTTATTGTAAAGTAGAGTAAAGCACGCTGCTGCAGTTGATTCAGATCAGAGGATTGCCGGAGAGAATGCACAGCGGCGAGGAGGAATAGTGTCAAAAGCAGATGTTATTGAATTAGAGGGAACAGTGATCGAGAAGCTGCCGAACACCCTGTTTCGCGTAAAGCTGGAAAACGGAGCAGTGGTTCTGGCCCATATCAGCGGCAAGCTTCGTCAGAATTTTATCCGTATCCTTCCCGGAGATAAGGTAACGCTGGAAATGTCCACCTATGATCTGACCAAAGGCAGAATCATCTGGAGAGATAAGTAAGCTGCGGCGGCTACGTCACCCGGGAACATATCCAGGTGGCACTGTCCGGACGGCAGCGATGAGTGATTCCGGAGAATCATAAAAAATTTATAGCTTGTATATCGTAAAAGCCTGTGCTATAATGCAATACGGCGCTTTTTCGATAGTCGAAAAGAGCGTAACTGTTCAGAAACGAGCGGTTACGCTTTCTTATGTGCCGAAAAGAAAAGAGCAGGAAAGGAGGAAGCCATGAAGGTTAGAGCCAGTGTGAAGCCTATGTGCGAGAAGTGCAAGGTCATTAAGCGCAAGGGCATCGTTCGCATCATCTGCGAGAATCCCAAGCATAAGCAGAGACAGGGTTGAGCCATCAGTGAACCTTCCTGGACTTAAGCTGTAAAGCTTCACGACAGGAGATTCGTGCTCTTTATCATAGAATAATAGAGCGGCCTAGGCCGCAGATTACTCTTTGATACCATGTCGCAGACAGTCCGTAAAGGCTGTCAATGCAATGGAAAGACCGGCTATCAGCCGGTTGGAGAGGCAAGGCGAGAGCCTTAAGAGCCTTTCCCAGTCAATCAGTAGAAGTGTTCCTTCCATTCATTACGGAATGTAATAAGAAAGTAAGAATACGAAGCAGAATGTTGCCTAGTTTCTGCATGGGAGAGGAACCGAGTCACAAGTATGGAGGAGAGTTATAATGGCTCGTATTGCAGGTGTTGATTTACCGAGAGATAAGCGCGTAGAAATCGGCCTTACCTATATCTATGGTATCGGCCGTCCGACCGCAACAGAGATCGTTAAGCAGGCTGGTGTGAATCCCGATACTCGCTGCCGCGACCTGACCGATGATGAGGTCAAGAAGCTCAGCGAAGTGATCGCAGAGCACTACATGGTAGAAGGTGACCTTCGCCGTGAAGTAGCTATGAACATCAAGCGTCTTACCGAGATCGGATGCTACAGAGGCATTCGTCACAGAAGAGGTCTCCCGGTTCGCGGTCAGAAGACAAAGACCAATGCAAGAACCAGAAAGGGTCCGAAGAAGACCATCGCTAATAAGAAGAAGTAATTCATTATTCTAATTCACCATTCAAGGGAAAGAAAGTAGGTTAGTTTTTATGGCAAAACAGCAATCATCTGCAGCAAAGAAGGCTGCAGCAAAGAGACGTGTCAAGAAAAACGTTGAACGCGGACAGGCACACATCCAGTCTTCCTTTAACAACACCATTGTTACCCTGACAGATATGCAGGGCAATGCGCTGAGCTGGGCAAGTGCAGGCGGTCTTGGCTTCAAAGGTTCAAGGAAATCTACTCCCTATGCGGCTCAGATGGCCGCTGAGACGGCTACAAAGGCTGCCCTGATCCACGGATTAAAGGCAGTTGAAGTATACGTAAAGGGACCGGGATCCGGAAGAGAAGCAGCAATCCGTGCACTGAATGCAAACGGACTGGACATCATCAGCATCACCGATGTTACCCCCGTTCCTCACAATGGCTGCCGTCCTCCCAAGAGACGCAGAGTATAGTTTTTCCACAGACTGAACAGTTTTTGGTGAACGTTGGATGAAGACGCGGCGTTAGCCCGCTGTAAACAACATATCAGGGCATGACCCTGACAGAAAGGATATTACAATGGCAGTAAATAAAGTTCCGGTATTAAAGAGATGCAGATCCCTCGACCTTGATCCCACTTTCCTGGGCTACGACAAGAAGTCCAAGAGACAGCTGATCAGAAGCAGCAGAAAGATGAGCGAGTACGGCATGCAGCTTCGTGAGAAGCAGAAGGCTAAGTTCATCTACGGCGTTCTGGAGAAGCCTTTCCACAACTACTATGTAAAGGCAGAGAGACAGAAGGGCATGACCGGTGACAACCTGATGACCATGCTCGAGTCCCGCCTGGACAACGTTGTCTTCCGTATGGGCTTTGCTAGAACCAGAAGAGAGGCAAGACAGATCGTTGACCACAAGCACATCCTGGTAAACGGCAAGTGCATCAACATCCCTTCCTACCTGATCAAGGCCGGCGATGTGATCGAAGTCAAGGAGAAGTCCAAGTCCATCCAGAGATTCAAGGATATCGCTGAGGTTACCGGCGGCAGACTGACTCCTGAGTGGGTTGACGTAGATAAGGAAGCTCTGAAGGGCACTGTCAGCGCACTTCCTCGCAGAGAGCAGATCGATGTTCCTGTAGACGAAATGCTTATCGTCGAGTTATATTCCAAGTAAACCCTGGGGTGAACCTGGCTGTGCATCGTATCTTTCGGATGCGGTGCGCAGTATATACTTGACAATCGAAGGAGGGTACATAGCGTGTTTGATTTTGAGAGACCAAACATTGAGGTTAAGGAAATCTCTGAAGATAAGAAATATGGCAAATTTGTCGTAGAGCCTCTGGAAAGAGGATACGGCATCACGCTGGGCAATTCCCTTAGAAGAATCATGCTCTCCTCTCTTCCCGGCGCAGCAGTAAGTCAGGTGAAGATTGACGGTGTTCAGCATGAGTTCAGCTCCATCCCCGGTGTCAAGGAGGATGTGACCGAGATCATCATGAACATCAAGAGCCTCGCGATCAAGAATAATAGCGAGACCAACGAGCCCAAGACCGCATACATCGAGTATGAGGGAGAGGGTGTCGTGCGCGCTTCCGATATTCAGGCAGACCAGGATATTGAGATCATGAATCCGGATCTGGCAATTGCCACTCTCAGCGGCAAGGATACCAAGCTCTTCATTGAACTGACCATCACGAAGGGCAGAGGCTATGTCAGCTCCGATAAGAATAAGAACGAAGATACCAAGATCGGTGTGATCCCGATCGACTCTATCTATACACCCGTAGAGCGTGTCAATATGTCTGTGGAGAATACCCGTGTGGGTCAGCAGACCGACTTTGACAAGCTGACACTGGATGTAGTGACCAACGGCACTCTGGCACCCGATGAGGCTGTCAGCCTGGCCGCTAAGGTATTAAGCGAGCATCTGAGCATTTTCATCGATCTTTCCGAGAATGCAAAGACCGCAGAGATCATGGTAGAGAAGGAAGACGACCAGAAGGAAAAGGTGCTGGAGATGAGCATCGATGAACTGGAACTCTCCGTTCGTTCCTACAATTGCTTAAAGAGAGCAGGTATCAATACTGTCGAAGAACTGTGCAACAAGACTTCTGAGGATATGATGAAGGTCCGCAATCTGGGCCGCAAGTCCTTAGAGGAAGTGCTGGCAAAGCTTAAGGAGCTTGGCCTGCAGCTCAATGCCGGTGAAGAACAGTAAAAAGAGAAATCCGTACAAACATAGGGCGATGGTAAGTCCAAGGGCGCACCGCCTGCAAACATACAGATGACACCATCCCCGAATGCAGGTAAGACCAAGAGGCGCTGCATCCGGCGTCATCCGCGAAAAGGAGAAGAATCATGGCAGAGTATAGAAAACTCGGTAAAAAGACAAAGTTAAGAAAAGCACTTCTGCGCAGCCAGGTAACTGCACTGCTTTACAATGGCAAGATCATGACCACTGAGGCACGTGCAAAGGAAGTTCAGAAGATCGTAGAGCCTATGATCGCACTGGCCGCTAAGGAGAAGGACAACTTCGAGACCGTTACCGTGCAGGCTAAGGTAGCCCGCAAGGACAAGGACGGCAAGAGAGTCAAGGAAGTCGTAGACGGCAAGAAGGTTACCGTTTATGATACCGTTGACAAGGAGATCAAGAAGGACGCTCCCAGCCGTCTGCATGCAAGAAGACAGCTTATGCGTGTTCTGTATCCCGTTGTTGAGGTTCCCACTCAGGCAGCAGGCCGCAAGAAGAACACCAAGGAAGTTGACCTTGTAGCAAAGCTTTTCGATGAGTACGGCGCAAAGTATGCTGACCGCAAGGGCGGCTACACCCGTATCGTAAAGGTTGGCCAGAGAAAGGGCGACGGCGCATTAGTCGTTCTCCTCGAGCTGGTTTAATCCGAAGATCTGCAGGAGGGATCGGAGGCAGCGGATTTTCCATCAGGAATATGCCGTATCCGATACCGCAGCAAATGCAATCGAATCAGTCATTCATAAAGCACAGCTTTCGTCGTATATCGGCGAGCTGTGCTTTTTTGCTTGTTATTTCTTCGGTCATTGTATACAATCAATAGAGTTATGATGGAAATAAAAAGTGCTGATGGCAGACAGGCTGCGGCCTGATGAGGTAAGTATGGGCATACTGGGGAAATCGATGATCAAAGCAGAGCATTTGATCCATGAATATATCAAACGGGATGAGGAAGGCAATGCGGTAGGCACGATCCGTGCCATCGACGATGTGGACATCGACATCAAACAGGGAGATTTTGTGGCTATCTTAGGACACAACGGCTCCGGCAAATCCACCTTTGCCAAGCATGTGAACGCACTGCTGTATCCCACAGAAGGTGCTGTATGGGTAGACGGCATGAATACCAATGAGGATGCCGATCTCTGGAACATACGGCAGGAAGCCGGCATGATCTTTCAGAATCCGGACAACCAGATCATCGGACAGGTGGTGGAAGAGGATGTGGGATTCGGCCCCGAAAACATGGGGGTTCCCACAGAGGAGATCTGGGAGCGCGTAGAGGAGAGCCTGAAGACAGTAGGTATGTGGGAATTCCGAAAGAAGTCCCCGAACCGCCTCTCCGGCGGACAGAAGCAGCGCGTCTCCATCGCCGGTGTCATTGCCATGCACCCTAAGTGCATTGTCATGGATGAACCCACGGCCATGCTGGATCCCAGCGGCCGCAAGGAGGTGATCCGGGCGGCCAGAGCCCTCAACGACGTGGAGGAGATCACGATCCTGCTGATCACCCACTACATGGAAGAGGCCATCTACGCCGATAAGATCTACGTCATGGACGGCGGAAAGGTAGCCATGCAGGGCACGCCCAGGGAGGTCTTCTCCCAGGTCGAGAAGCTGCGGGAGCTGCATCTGGATGTACCCCAGGTGACACTGCTGGCTCACGAACTTCGAAAGAACGGGCTGGATATCCCGGAGGGCATACTGACCAAGGAGGAACTGGCCGCGGCACTGCATCTGCAGGCTTAGACATCAGCGGCATGTGGGAGAAATCATGGGACTTAAATTAGAAAATGTCAGCTATCAATATGAGACCGGCACGGCCATGGAAGTCACGGCCCTGCAGGATATCAACGTGGAGCTGCCGGACGGCCAGTTTATCGGACTGATCGGTCATACGGGCTCCGGCAAATCCACCTTTGTGCAGTTGCTGAACGGACTGCTGCTGCCCACAAAGGGGACTGTCTATTTTGACGGAGAGGATATCAGCGGAGAGAATTATGACCGAAGGAGTCTGCGGGCCAATGTAGGTCTTGTTTTTCAGTACCCGGAGCATCAGCTCTTTGAGACCGATGTCCTGACGGACGTCATGTTCGGGCCTAAGAATCTGGGCCTTTCTCCGGAAGAGTGTAAGGAACGGGCTGTGGAGGCGCTGAAGGCCGTAAAGATGCCTGAGAGCATGTGGGAGCAGTCTCCCTTTGATCTATCCGGCGGACAGAAGCGCAGGGCGGCCATTGCCGGGGTATTGGCCATGCGCCCCCGTATGCTGGTGCTGGACGAGCCTACGGCCGGTCTGGATCCCCGGGGCAGAGACGAGATCCTGGACATGGTCTCGGAGATGCAGAAGGACAGAGGCATGACCGTATTGCTGGTCTCCCACAGCATGGAAGATGTAGCGAGATACGTGGACAGAATCATGGTGATGAATCACGGACACCTGATCTTTGATGATGTGCCCAGAGGGGTATTCACCCATGTAAAGGAACTGGAGGAGATGGGACTGGCAGCGCCGCAGATGACCTATATCATGGAATATCTGCATGATAAGGGTCTGGCTGTCAGAACAGATGCCCTGACGGTAGAGGAAGCGGCCAAGGAGATTGTAAGATGTTTAAAGGGATGACACTGGGACAATATTATCAGACGGATTCTGTTCTGCACCGACTGGATCCCAGAGTAAAGCTGGTGGGCACACTGGTCTACATTATCTCTCTTTTTGTCGTGGACAGCTTTGTGGGATATCTGTTTGCCGGCCTCTTTCTGCTGGTGATGATCCGGCTCTCCCATGTGCCTTTCCGTTACATGGTCAGAGGATTAAAGGGGATCGTATTCCTGCTGCTGATCACCATGGCCTTTAACCTGCTGCTGACACCGGGCAGAGAGCTGGCGCACTTCTGGATCTTTACCATCACAGAGGAAGGTATCCGTTTCGCAGTCAAGATGGGGATCCGTCTGATCTTCCTGATCATGGGCTCCACCATCATGACGCTGACCACGACGCCCAATCAGCTGACAGACGCCCTGGAGAGCCTGCTGGGTCCCCTGAAAAAGCTGCACGTGCCGGTGCATGAGATCGCCATGATGATGTCCATCGCCCTTCGCTTTATCCCTATCCTGATGGAGGAGACGGACAAGATCGAAAAGGCGCAGCTGGCCCGGTGTGCGGACTTTGAGACAGGCAGCATCATCAAGAGGGTAAAGGGAATGGTGCCGCTGCTGGTGCCGCTCTTTATCAGCGCCTTCCGCCGTGCCAATGACCTGGCCATGGCCATGGAGGCCAGATGCTATCGGGGCGGCGACGGAAGAACGAAGATGAAACCGCTGGTCTACAAAACGGCAGATCATAAGGCATACGGAGTACTGACGGCCTATCTGCTTTTGTGCATCGCGGTACGGGTAAGTGTGCAGATTCTTGGATTGGCATGATTGAGGCAAGATGGAAGGAAATGCCTGATGGCATTTTCTTCCATCCCATGGATGCCGCAGGCGTCATCCATGGAAGATCGCATCGGAGAATTCGCCTACGCGAAATTCTCCTCACGCAGCCGCAGTGATACTGCGACCTAAGAGGTAAGTATGACAAAGCAGAATGATCGGCAGGAGGGGGCGCAGCGGCGCATCCTCCTGCATGTTGCCTATGACGGTACGGCCTATGCCGGCTTTCAGGCGCAAAAGAGCGGGATCGCCACGGTAGAGGGCACCCTGCAGCAGGCAGTGCAGGCCCTGACCGGCGAGGAGACACTGCTCATCGGCGGAAGCCGGACGGATGCAGGCGTACATGCCATGGATAATGTGGTGGTATTTAATACCCACAGCAGGATCCCCGGGGAGAAATTTGCCTATGCCCTGAATGTGCGGCTGCCGGAGGACATAAGAGTCCAGGCTTCGGCAGAAGTGGTGCCGGACTTTCATCCCCGTCACTGCACGGTGGAGAAGACCTATGAATACCGGATCTACAATGCACCCCTTCCCTCGCCCCTTTACAGACTCTATTCCTATTACAGCTACACGGCTTTTGATGTGGACAGGATGAACAGGGCGGCAAAGAGCCTGGTGGGTACCCACGACTTCAAGAGCTTCTGCAGCATCTATTCCCAGGCGGCCACCACCGTGCGCACCATCACCGGCGCAGAGGTGGTGGAAAGACCCGTAAACGGGAGCAGGTCCGGGAAGCGTGCAGGGACGACAGATGACGCCGGGGCACCAGCGGCGGGGACGACGGATACGGCTGGGATGCCGGCTGCCGCAGGGACGTCGGCTGCAGCGGGATTGACGGATGCGCGGGAGATCATCATCCGGATCTCAGGCCACGGCTTCCTCTATAATATGGTGCGGATCATTGCAGGCACACTGATGGAGATCGGCAGAGGCGCCAGAGAAGAGGACAGCATCCCCGCCATCCTGGATGCCTGTGACCGCCGGGCAGCGGGCCCGACCGCACCGCCGGAGGGACTTACCCTGGTGAAGTATGCTTTTGTGGAGCCAACGGAGAAGGAAATACTGCTATAAAATCGTTTACTGACAGCCTCCGGCAGCAGGTAATACACAGACAGAAAAAGAAATGTGTATAATCAGCGCGGAGCAGCCCGGAAATGTGGATAATTCCCCGCAAAACGGGGCAAAAAGTATTTGACAGGGATGTGCCGCAGCCGTATAATAGCAGAGTGCGACGGTGTCGATGTGTGCACAAACTCCCCGGTTTTGATGCTTCGAACACCCCTGCGAATCGCACAGACTCTTTACTGTTTATTTGAACTATGGAGGATAATCATGAAAACATATATTCCCAGTGCTGCTACGATCGAGAGAAAATGGTATGTAGTAGATGCAACGGATATGACTCTTGGCCGTCTTGCTTCTGAAGTAGCAAAGGTTCTTCGCGGCAAGAATAAGCCTACCTATACACCCTTCCTGGATACAGGTGATTATGTGATCGTTATCAATGCCGGCAAGGTTTCCGTAACCGGTAAGAAGCTGGATCAGAAGATCTACTTCAGACATTCCGAGTATGTCGGCAGCGGCAAGTACACCACTCTTCGTGAGATGCTCAGAACGAGACCGGTTAAGGTCATCGAGAAGGCAGTAAAGGGCATGCTTCCTGGCGGTCCCCTTGGCAGACAGATGTACACCAAGCTCTATGTTTATGAAGGTGCAGAGCACAATCATGCAGCACAGAAGCCTGAAGTATTGACGTTTTAATCGCGGAGTGAAAGGAGATAAAAATGGCTAAGGAAGTAACCTATTACGGAACCGGCAGAAGAAAATCCTCTGTTGCCAGAGTATTCATGACCCCTGGTAAGGGCAATATCACCATCAACAAGAGACCCTTTGATGAGTATTTCGGTCTCGAGACACTGAAAGTTATCGCTAAGCAGCCCCTCGTTCTGACAGGCACTGCTGATCAGTATGATATCATGATCACTGTTAAGGGCGGCGGAACTACCGGTCAGGCCGGCGCTATCCGTCACGGCATCTCCAGAGCACTTCTGGAGGCAGATGCTGATTTAAGACCCGCTCTGAAGAAGGCAGGTTTCCTGACCAGAGATCCTCGTATGAAGGAGAGAAAGAAGTACGGCCTCAAAGCCGCTCGTCGCGCACCGCAGTTCTCCAAGAGATAATTTCTCTTACGAAAATGCTTACAAAGCCCGGAAAATCAAGGTTTTCCGGGCTTTTTTCATGCCCGA
>CAVKQI010000011.1:0-8772 GCA_963658405.1 bacterium
TGGGGATCCTATCGGAGAATTCGCCTTCGCGAAATTCTCCTCAGGCTGCCGCTGCGTTGCAGCGGCAGAGAAAGGAAAAAGTTTTACCGAAATGCCTGATGGCATTTCGATAAAACTCCATTGGGATCGCATCAGGGAATTCGCCTTCGCGAAATTCCCTTCGCGCTGCCGCTGCGCTGCAGCGGCAGAGAAAGGAAAAAGTTTTAAGGAAATGCCTGATGGTATTTCCTTAAAACTCCATGGATGCCGCAGGCGTCATCCATGGGGATCCTATCGGAGAATTCGCCTTCGCGAAATTCTCCTCAGGCTGCCGCTGCAAGGCAGCGGCAGAGAGAGGAAAAAGTTTTAAATAAATGCCTGATGGCATTTCTTTAAAACTCCATGGATGCCGCAGGCGTCATCCATGGGGATCCTATCGGAGAATTCGCCTTCGCGAAATTCTCCTCAGGCTGCCGCTGCAAGGCAGCGGCAGAGAAAGGAAACTATGGCAAAATATGTATTGGCACTGGATCAGGGGACGACCAGCTCGCGGGCGATCGTTTTTGACCATGACGGACAGATCGTCACCATGGCCCAGAAGGAATTCGGACAGATCTATCCACAGCCGGGCTGGGTGGAGCATGATCCTATGGAAATCTGGTCATCCCAGTATGCGGTGGCCATGGAGGCACTGGCGCAGATCGGTGCCGGCGCAAAGGACATCGCCGCCATCGGTATTACCAATCAGCGGGAGACCACGATCCTCTGGGATCGGGAGACGGGGCGGCCGATCTATAACGCTATCGTCTGGCAGTGTCGGCGCACGGCAGAGCAGATCGATGAACTGAAGGCCCGGGGCTGCACGGACATGATCAGAGAGAAGACCGGTCTGGTGCCGGATGCCTATTTCTCCGGGAGCAAGATCGCCTGGATCCTGGATCATGTGGAAGGAGCCAGAGAAAGGGCACAGGAGGGGAAAATCTGCTTCGGTACTGTGGACAGCTGGCTGATTTTTAACCTGACCGGTGGAAAAGTCCACGTGACGGACTATACCAATGCGTCCCGGACCATGCTTTTCAATATCCATACCCTCCAGTGGGACGAGGAACTGCTGGAGCTGCTGCACATCCCGGCAGAGATCCTGCCACAGGTACAGCCCAGCAGTAAGATCTACGGTTATACAGATGAGCATATTCTGGGAGGAAGGATCCCCATTGCCGGCGCGGCGGGGGATCAGCAGGCCGCCCTTTTCGGACAGTGCTGCTTTGCGCCGGGGGATGTAAAGAATACCTACGGCACCGGCTGCTTTCTTCTTATGAATACCGGAAAGGAACTGATCACATCCGGACACGGTCTGATCACCACGGTGGCTGCCTCCCGGGAGGGAGAGATCCAGTATGCGCTCGAGGGCAGCGTCTTCGTGGGCGGCGCCATTATCCAGTGGCTGCGGGATGAGATGCGGATGCTCCGCAGGGCGGCCCAGTCAGAGGAGTATGCGGTGGATGTGCCGGATTCGGCAGGGGTTTATATTGTGCCCGCCTTTGCAGGCATGGGGGCTCCTTATTGGAATCAGTATGCCAGAGGTACGGTGGTAGGCATCACCAGAGGCTGTAAAAAGGAGCACTTCATCCGGGCGGCGCTGGAGGCAGTGGCCTATCAGTCGGCGGATGTGATCCGTGCCATGGAAGAGGATGCCGGAGTGACGCTGTCAGATCTGAAAGTAGACGGTGGTGCCAGTGCCAATAATTTCCTGATGCAGTTCCAGGCGGATCTGATCGGAACTACCGTTTTAAGACCGCGGTGCATAGAGACCACCGCGTTGGGTGCAGCCTATCTGGCGGGACTGGCCGTGGGCTACTGGAAGGACAGAGAGGAGATCAGGGAAAACTGGAAGCTGGGCAGAACCTTCACACCGAAGATGGAGGAGGCGGAGAGAGAAAAGTGCCTGCAGGGCTGGCAGAGAGCGCTGCGGTGTGCCTTTGCCTATACAGAGGAATAATCGCTGCCCGGGAAGAGACAAAGTAACTAAAAATAAAAGATCCTATTTAGATATTTTTACATATTGTCAAAGGCTAATTTTAGTTTAATAATAAAGCTAAAATTAGCCTTTTAAAGTGCTGCGGCACAGGAGGTAAAGTTTGAAAAAATGCCTGATGGCATTTCTTTCAAACACGAATGGATGCCGTAGACGTCATCTATTCGTGATCACATCGGAGAATTCGCCTACGCGAAATTCTCCTCACGCTGTCGCTGTTTTACAGCGGCATAAGGAGACTAACTATGAAATACCTAACTTACGAAGAAGGAATGCTCCATGTGGTGTTCGGCATCACAGAGCAGAAGCAGATCCGTCTGCTGCATTTTTCCAGTGCGCCTTATGAAGCGAAGGAGGAGCCGGCCAACTATTATACGGAAGGCTATCAGTTCGCGATCCTGAAGTATGCGGGGGTCAACAGCCCTTACGAGAAGCAGGGCTCCATGTACGTGACGGCCATGCCGGGTGCTTCCATGCTTTTCCACAGCATCCAGGAAAGTGAAAACGAACAGGGCAGAGTCCTGGTGATCACCCAGAAGGATCCGGGCTCAGGCGCCAGCGTGGAGACGACGATCCAGTTTTATAAGGGACTGTCCACGGCCCGTTTTATCAATAAGGTCACCAATGAGGGGGATGAGGCCCAGACGATTGAGTACATCAGCTCCTTTGCCTATCTTGGCTTTGAGAAGGAAGGCCTGCAGAGCCCGGATGAGAAGCTTCGTCTGTATGTGCCCCATAATTCCTGGCAGAAGGAACTCTCCTGGCAGTCCTACAGCTTTCCGCAGCTGGGACTGGCACAGAATCAGCCCCATATCTTCAAGAGAACCAGCAAGAATATAGAGTTTTCCAATACCGGCAACTGGTCTGCCAAGCACTTCCTGCCGATGGCTTATATCGAGAATACGGATGCAGATACGGGTCTGTATTTCCAGATCGAGCACAATGGCTCCTGGCACTATGAAATGGGCATGCAGAATGACCACTTCTATTTAAATGTCAGCGGCCCCACCGAGGCGCAGTCTCATTTTTCCAAGACGCTGCAGCCCGGAGAGAGCTTTACCACTGTTCCCGTGGCAGTGGGTACGTCTCATGCGGATATCACAGAGGCCATCAGTGAGCTGACGAAATACCGTCGTCTGATCCGCAGACCCAACGAGGACAATGAAAAGCTTCCGGTCATCTTTAACGATTACATGAACTGCCTGATGGGCGACCCCACAGCGGCGAAGGAATTCCCGCTGGTGGATGCGGCAGCGGCAGCGGGCTGCGAGTACTTTGTCATCGATGCAGGCTGGTATGCACCGGGAGAATGGTGGTCCGGCGTGGGAGAATGGCAGGAATGCAGAGAGCGCTTCCCGAACGGCGTCCGGGAGGTGGCGGATTATGCCAGATCCAAGGGCCTGATCCCCGGTGTATGGCTGGAGCTGGAAGTCATGGGCATCGACTGTGAGAAGGCCAAGACGGTGCCGGATGACTGGTTCTTTGTCCGCCACGGAAAGAGAGTCTATGACCGCAGCCGTTATCAGCTGGATTTCCGCAATCCGGCGGTCATCGACCACGCCAACGAGGTCATCGACCGGGTGGTCCGGGACTACGGTGTGGGCTATATCAAGATGGATTACAATATCGAGCCCGGCATCGGCACCGAGCTGCAGGCAGAGAGCTTCGGCGACGGTTTGCTGCAGCATGAGAGAGCTTATCTGGCCTGGCTGGATTCCGTATTTGAGAGATATCCGGATCTGGTCATCGAAAATTGCAGCAGCGGCGGCCTGCGGATGGACTATGCGATGCTTTCCCGCTACAGCATCCAGTCCACCAGCGACCAGGAGGATTACATCCATTACTCCACCATCGCTGCCAATGTGGCGACGGGTGTGACCCCGGAGCAGGGGGCCGTCTGGTCCTATCCGCTGCGGCAGGGTGAGCCAGAGGAGGCCGTCTTTAACATGGTCAACGCTATGCTCTGCAGAATCCACCAGAGCGGTCATCTGGCAGAGATCTCCCCGGAGCGTTTTGCGCTGGTGCAGGAGGGCATCGACTGGTACAAGAACGCCAGAGAGAACATTAAGAAGGCGCTTCCCTGCTGGCCTCTGGGCCTGGCACAGGTGACGGATCCCTGGGCATGCACGGGCATCCGCACCGAGGATACCTGTTATCTGGCGGTATGGCGAAGAGGCGGCGAGGCATTCTGCAGCATTCCGCTGGCAGATCTGTGGAAGGACATGGACAGCACTGCGAAAAGAGACGGACGCACACAAGACTTTGGCAGTTCCATGGAAAATTGGAGCGTCGAGCTGTCCTATCCGGTCAAGGCACTGGAGGAAAACTGTGACTATCGCTTCGATCCCTACAGCGGTGTCCTGACGGTGCGCTTCGAGCAGCCGGTCATGGCCAGGATCTTTACCATCCGGCGTAAATAGCAAAGGACAAAATGGCGGAGCAGCCCGGCCGCATGGGAGCATTTCTTTGACAGAATGGATCCGGTGCAGGCCGGGCACAAAGGGGGAAAATGGCAAAAACGGTAAAACTGGCGGATATTGCGGAGATCTTCGGGGTCAGCACGGTGACGGTCTCCAAGGCATTATCCGGCAAGAAGGGCGTCAGCGAGGAGATGCGGGAGCGCATCGTGGAGAAGGCGAGAGAGCTGGGGTACAAGCAGCCTTCCGTGATCCGGCGGGAGCAGCAGGGGCGAAGCTACACCATTGCCGTCCTGATGGCTTCCCGTTATCTGGATCAGTACACCTCCTTTTACTGGAAAATGTATCAGGAGCTGGCAGCCAGGGCGGCGGCCAGAGAGTGTGTCACCAGTCTGGAGATCATCACGGACACAGAGGAGACACCCTATGAGACACCCAGACTTCTCTCGGAAAATCTGGTGGACGGCTACATGATCCTGGGACCGGTGAGGCAGGGATATCTGGACAGTCTTATGAAGGACTGTACCCTTCCCTTTGTCTATCTGGACGGGGCCGACAGAGAACGGGACATCGACTGCGTGGTCACGGACAATTTTTACGGTATGTACCGCATGACCAGCTACCTGCTGGAAAAGGGACACCGGCGCATTGCCTTTGTGGGCAGTATAGACAGCACGGAAAGTATTCTGGACCGCTACTATGGCTATCACAAGGCATTGCACAAATACGGCCTTTCGGTGCGCGAGGACTGGGTGATCGAGGACCGGGATCCCCGCACCGGCCTGGCAGAGGGCTATAAGATCACTTTGCCCGCGGACAAAGACGGTCCCACGGCCTTTGCCTGCAACTGCGACAGGACGGCGGGTGCTGTCATCGAGCTGCTGAGGGCGCAGGGAAAGAAAGTGCCGGAGGACTGTTCGGTGGTGGGATTTGACAATTATCTCTATCCCGGACTGTGCAATGTGCCCATCACCACCTATGAGGTGGATATGCGGGAAATGGTCAGCCGTGCCCTGTATATCCTGCGCAAGAAGATTGAGGGAGAGTATTACAAAAAAGGGGTTACCGTCATCGGCGGAAGGCTGGTGGAAAAGGAATCGGTAAGGGAAATCTAGAGAGAAATGCCGGATGGCATTCCTTTCAAACTCCATGGATGCCGCAGATGTCATTCATGGGGATCACAAAGGAGGTAAGTTTGAAAGAAATGCCCGATGGAATTTCTTTCAAACGCGAATTGATGCCGTAAACGTCATCAATTCGTGATTGCATCAGGGAATTCGCCTTCGCGAAATTCCCTTCGCGTTGCAGCCGTTAAAACAGCGGCATAGGAGGTAAAAATGGTAAAAGAGGTCAAGAAGCATCTGGAGGAAAAGATCATTCCTTTCTGGAAGAATCTGCGGGATGATGAGTTCGGCGGCTATTACGGCTACATGGACTATGATCTGAATGTGGACAAGGAAGCCGTCAAGGGCTGCATCCTGAACAGCCGCATCACCTGGTTCTTCTCTGCAGCCTACAAGCAGCTGCAGGACGAGAGCCTTCTGGAAGAGGCAAAGCACGGCTATGCCTTCATGAAGGAACACTGCTTTGATAAGGAAAACGGCGGCGTGTTCTGGTCCGTGAAATACGACGGCACACCGGAGGATACCACCAAGCATACATACAACCAGGCATTTTCCATCTATGCACTGTCAGATTACTACGAGGCTTCCGGAGATCCGGAGGCACTGGAGCTGGCTATGCAGCAGTTCCATCTCATCGAGGAGAAGTGCACCGATGAGATCGGCTACAAGGAAGCCTTCGACAGAAGCTTCCACGAGGTAGACAATGACAAGCTCTCCGAGAACGGCGTCATGGCCGAGAAGACCATGAACACCCTGCTCCATGTCTTTGAGGCATACACAGAGCTGTATCGTGTCTCTCACAATGAGGAAGTAAAGAAGCGCCTGGAGTGGATCTTTGAGGAGTTCGCCAATAAGGTTTACAATCCGGCCCTGCACAGACAGGAAGTCTTCTTTGATAAGAACATGAACACGATCCTGGATCTGTATTCCTACGGCCATGATATCGAGACCTCCTGGCTGCTGGACTACGGCGTAGAGGTGCTGGGAGAGCAGAAGTATAAGGATCTGATCACCCCCATCACCGATGATATGCTGGCAAACCTTTATGAGGTGGCCTTCGACGGTCATTCTCTGAACAACGAGTGCGATCGGGGTGTGGTCAACACCACCAGCATCTGGTGGGTACAGGCAGAGACCGTGCTGGGCTTTGTAAACGGCGCCTTAAAGCATCCGGAGATCAAAGAATACATGATGGCAGCCCGTTCTGAGTGGGATTACATCCAGGAGCACATGATCGATCCCAGAGAGGGCAGCGAATGGTTCTGGGATGTGGACAAAAACGGCGAGGCTACGGATAAAAAGCCGATCGTGGAGCCCTGGAAGTGCCCTTACCACAATGGCCGCATGTGCCTGGAGATCATCAGAAGACTGGGCGGCACAGAGCTGGCATAAAAAAGCAGATGCACAATGACGCATGATAAAGAAGGGAGAATTTATGAGCGTATTTGAAAAGAACAAGGCCCGTGAGCAGGCAAAGTATGAGGCACTGATCACCCGCCCCAACCACGTGGACGACAATTTTTACAATGGAATCTATGACCGTTATGTCAATCCGGTCCTGACCAGAGAGATGATACCGCTGACCTGGCGCTATGACATGAACCCTGCCACCAATCCCTTCTTTATGGAGAGACTGGGCATCAATGCGGTGATGAATTCCGGTGCCATCTATCTGAACGGAAAGTTCTGCCTGGTGGCCAGGATCGAGGGCAATGATCGGAAATCCTTCTTTGGCGTGGCAGAGAGCGACAATGGTATCGACGGCTTTGTTTTCCGCAAGTATCCCATTCTGCTGGAGGATACCTGCCCGGAGGAGACCAATGTCTATGACATGCGTCTGACCCAGCACGAGGACGGCTGGATCTACGGTGTATTCTGCTCCGAAAGCAAGGATACCTCCGTCAATGACCTGTCTGCTGCTGTGGCTGCAGCCGGCATCGTGCGTACCAAGGATCTGGAGCACTGGGAGAGACTGGATAATCTGAAGACCCTTCATTCCCCGCAGCAGAGAAATGTGGTGCTGCATCCCGAATTCGTGGACGGCAAGTATGCTTTCTATACCCGTCCCATGGATGATTTCATCGAGACCGGATCCGGCGGCGGCATCGGCTTTGGTCTGTGCGATGATATTACCCACGCTGTCATCGACGAGGAAAAGATGACCAGCCTGCGCAAGTATCACACAATCACCGAGGCCAAGAACGGCGCCGGTGCTGTGCCGATCAAGACAGAAAAGGGCTGGATCCACATTGCCCACGGTGTCCGCAATACTGCAGCCGGCCTTCGTTATGTCATCTATGCCTTTGCTACGGATCTGCAGGATCCCTCCAAGGTGATCGCAGAGCCCTCCGGCCTGCTGATCGGGCCCAGAGAAGGAGAGCGCGTAGGCGATGTCTCCAACGTAGTCTTCACCAACGGCGCCATCGTACATGACGGCAAGGTATACATCTACTACGCATCCAGCGACACCAGAATGCATGTGGCTACCACTACTCTGGAGCAGCTGACGGATTATGTATTCAACACCCCTTCCGATCCCGGAAGAAGCGTGGAGTGCGTGGCACAGCGGTGCGCACTGATTCAGAAAAACCTGGAGTTTCTGGGAGAATAAAAGAGGTCGGTAGGTGGTATAAGAGACAGTCGGCGGCATCCCCCTTGGCTGCCGCCGGCAGACAGTGCTGCGCTGTCAGGCAAAGGAGAGAGGAGATTACCTTGAGCAAGACATACAAGCTTCCTGTATTTGTGAGCCCTTACTTTGAAAAGAGGATCTGGGGCGGCAGACGTCTGGAGACGGATTTTCATTTCGAGATTCCGGAGGGTGAGATCGGAGAGTGCTGGGCAGTCAGCGCCTATCCGGAAAAGGAGTCCAGGACCCAGAGTGGTCCTTTAAAGGATGTCCTTTTATCGGAGTTCTGGGAGAAGGAACCGGAATTCTTCGGAGATTTGCCGGCGGATCTACGAGAGGGTGGTTTTCCCTTTATCACCAAGATCATTGATGCCAGACAGAATCTGAGTATTCAGGTACACCCGGATGATGCCTATGCGGCTGTGCATGAGAACGGCTCCAAGGGAAAGACAGAGTGCTGGTATATTCTGGACTGCCCGGAGGACGGCTACCTGATCCTGGGACACAATGCAAAGACCAAAGAAGAATTTAGGGACATGATCGACAAGGGACAGTGGGACGAGCTGCTGCGGAAGGTGCCGGTGAAAAAGG
>CAVKQI010000011.1:9165-42559 GCA_963658405.1 bacterium
GCTTCCTGCTCCCCTATGATTATGAGAATGCGGATTTTGCAGGAGATATGACAGTCATCCTGTCAGCACCGGTGGTATAAGAGCGGACAGCAGAAAACCGCAGGCAGCAGACAGCTGCGTAGGATGGAAATCCACTTCGCGAAAACACCTCAGGCTGCCGCTGCAAAATAGCGGTATAGAGTAATAAAAATAAAACCGCAATGACATCTTTCTTTGGAAGGTGCCATTGCGGTTTTTGTTATTGTGCGGCCGGTGCTGTGGTGGCATCCGGTGTCTGTATGGGTGCCGCTGCAGTGTTCGGTATCTGTGCGGGTGCGGTTGCTGCAGTGTCGGGTGTCTGTACAGGTGTGGTGACAGTGGCGTCGGGCGTGACAGTTCCGGCATCCGGCGTCTGCACGGGAGCTGCTGTACCGGCATTGTCTGTGGTGACAGCTGGTGTCTCTGCCGGGGCTGCCGGAACGGTGCCGGTGCCTGTCTGGGCGGCAGCGGGTGTTGCGGTTCCTGCACCTGCATTATCAGCGGCAGGCGTCGTCGTTCCTGCGCCATTCACAGCAGATTCCGCTGCGCCTGTGTTTGCCTGGTTGACAGCAGGCGTCGTTGTCACAGTACCTGTCTCATTCACAGCCGGTGCTGCTGTCTCTGTTCCTGTTTCTGCACCGGTATTTGGGGTGTCCTTTGAAGTGGCGGTGCCTGCATTGTCTGCCGCTGCACTCTTTTCGGTGGAGGAACCTGTGGCAGTGATATCCTTTGTGGCTTTCTGGCGGTGCAATACAGTGCCGGCATAGTCATACTGGATCATCAGCCGCGCGTATTGTTCCTTGGCATCGATCAGGGCATCCACAGTTTCCACATAATCGTCGGATACCGTGATTCCCTGATTGGGAGTGAAGGTGCCTGTTTTGGCATCATAGGTCCCGGCTGCGGTGATCCAGCTGTTGCCCCTTGCGGTGGGCAGAATGACCAGCGGCATGCAGGTGGAAGGCAGTGACGCGTCATAGTTCGCGGCGAATATATCGTGTCCGGACATCAGCCGGGAGTCGAATTCCAGCCCGAAGAGATTGCTCAGGGTGGGATTGATGTCAATGGAGGAGCAGGGCGTATCCACGGTGACGGGTTCTTCCATGCTGCCGCACCAGAGGATCAGGGTGTTGCGGTAGCGGGAAATATCCAGCTCGCTGTCCTGTAAGCCGCTGAGCTCCTGGTAGTAATCGGCCTCATCGGTCACCAGCGCGTAGGGATAGTGATCCGCGGTGAGGCAGATGACGGTATCATCGGCAATGCCGGCATCCTCGAGCTGCTGCATCAGATATTCCAGTGCATATTCCAGCTCCAGATTGGCGGCGATATAGCCCTGCACCGGCTGGGAGGCGTTGGGATAAGCGGCCTCCGCGGCGGCTCTGTTCTTGGCAGCCATGGCATCGGAGTCCCAGCTCCAGTTGGCGTGACCGCTGACGGTCATGTAATAGGTATGGAAGGGCGTGCCGTTCTTTAGATAATCGTCAATGTAATCGGAAACCGTCAGCTCCATCATTTCCAGATCGGAGTAGGGCCAGTCCTTGCCGTTCACCGTCAGATCCAGGCCGTTGCCCAGACCGTAGAAATCATAGCCCAGATTGGGGTGGGTCAGATTGCGGTTGTAATAGGTATAGGAATTGTCGTGGTAGGCCAGCGTCTTATAGCCCAGGGCTCTGAACTGATTGCCCAGCGCGAAGGGCATGTAGTCGTTGGAACTGACGTAAAAGCTCAGATTATTATTGATCCAGGTGGGAATAATGCCCGTCATGGCAGCAAATTCGCCGCCGGTGGTGGACTGTCCCCAGCCCGGCTGATAGTAATTGGTGAAGACAAAACCCTCATGGGTCAGCTTATAGAGCGTGGGGGTCAGCTCCTCACTGATCACGTAGGGGCAAAAGGCCTCCGCGGTGATCTGGATCAGATTCTTGCCCTCAAACATGCCGGTGTATTCGTTTTCCTGGCTGGGAGTAATACTGCTGAAATACTGATTCATCTTTGCCAGCGTCTTCTGATCGGCCAGAGAGGAAGAGGCGGAAAAGTCCAGATCCATCTGGTGATAACCGACATTCTTTTTATTCTCTTTGGAAGAATCCGCATTGTTGCCGGATACATCCGAAGAATTGCCGGACACATCGCTGTCCTTCTCTGTATTTCCTGCAGCGGATCCGTCGCCGGCTGCCTTATCCAGTGCAGAGAGATCGATCTCCGGCGCCTCCGGCAGGCCAAAGAGGCTGTACTGCAGCTCCAGACGAAGGGTGGCGGACAGACCAAAGAGCGGCACAGAACGGTCGGTGGCATAGTGATAGGTATAATCGGCACTGTTGCTGCCGGTGCGGCAAAGGAGCGAGCCGGCAATCTGCAGGACCAGAAAGCCTCCGAGAGCCAGAAGCCGTACCTGGCGCCCCAGCTTTCTGCCGGGCATTACCTTCCTGCGGAAGAAATAGAGCAGGAGCGGCGGAACGAGACTCAGCAGGATAAAGGGGATCTGGGTCTTTACGATCTCCAGAATCAGGGAAGAGAAATTCCCCATGACATTGCCTGTCATCTGCGTAATAAAGCCAAGGCCCCAGTAGGTCTTGAAGTATCCCTTGCAGCAGTGCTCTATGCAGGTAAACACTGTCCAGAACCAGGTCGCAACATAGGAAAGGATGCGGGCCGGGGTCGGCGGCAGCAGATCCAGAAGCACAGAGAGCAGCAAACCGGTTCCTGCAGAAAAAAGAAGAATGGTGACAAGAGGCAGGAAGGCAAAAGGCGTGCTGCTGTCAGCAAAGTGCAAAAGAAGCTCATGATACAGCAGAGCGGCCGGAAAGAAAAAAAGCGGCCACAGGGAGATGGCGGACTTTGCCTGTGAAAGAGTTTCCTCATCCGCAGCAGTTTCTGTTTCAGTATCCGTTTTCTGTGGAAGAATGTTTCCTTTCGGGTGATTTATATTTTCGAAAGCGGCTTCTTCTTCCGGACTGCCTGCAGACGAAGAGCCGGTGCTGGCTTCATCAGAGCCGGTCTTCTGTGCATCAGTATCGTCTTCCTCCAGAGATGCAAACTGTAAAAGGGAGCTTTCTTCCGGTGATCCTTCCGGAAGCAGGGGCTTTTTCTTTTTAAATATATTCATAATCCTCATTTCTGCGCAGGCTAGGGCTTAACGGAGAAAGCCTAAAGAAAAGCACGATTGCCGTCTTTCCTGCCTGCAGCTTTTCGCAACATGTATACTATACCTACTTTTTGCATACCGCAAGCCGGGAAAGTGAAGGACCCGCTGTCCTGCGAACCACTTGACGGACTGAAGACTGCCCAGGTTCTTTTCTGATGACGGAGCGCACATCCTATGATAAAATACATCTTGGCTGTCGGCTGTATCTGGCGGCAGCGGAAAGGAACACAATATGCTGAATCAACATTATCTGAATATGCTGCAGAATAAGTCCGTCATCCGCGATATGGCAGAGTACGCAGCCAGACGGGGCCGGGAGATCGGCTATGAGAATGTTTTTGATTATAGTCTGGGCAATCCTTCCGTTCCGGCACCGGCTTCTTTTACAGAGGCGGCGATCCGGCTGCTGCAGGAAGAGGACCCGGTAAAGCTCCACGGCTACAGTCCCAGTCTGGGTCTTGACAGCGTAAAGGAAAAGGTGGCGGCTTCCTTAAACCGCCGGTTTGACATGAACTACAAAGCCGGTCATATTTTCCCGGCTTCCGGTGCGGCAGGGGCATTGGCGCATGCACTGCGGGCCGTGACGGTGCCGGGGGAGGAAGTGATCGTCTTTGCACCTTTTTTCCCGGAGTATATTCCTTATATCAATACCACCGGTGCCAATATCCGGATCGTGCCGGCACAGTTCCCGGATTTTCAGATCAATTTCGAGGCCTTTGAGGAGATGCTGAATCCCTCTACCGGCGCGGTGCTGATCAATACGCCGAACAATCCCACCGGTGTGGTCTATACAGAGGAAACTCTGGAGAAACTGGCACAGCTGCTGCGTGATAGATCTGCAGAATACGGACATACGATTTTCCTGCTGTCTGATGAGCCTTATCGGGAGATCTGCTTTGACGGGAAGACAGTGCCCTATGCGGCAAAGTTTTATGACAACACGCTGACCTGCTACTCCTTCTCGAAGTCTCTGTCGGTGCCGGGAGAGCGAATCGGCTATGTGGCCGTAAATCCCGCCTGCGAGCAGGCGGATCAGCTGGTGGCGGTCTGCGGACAGATTTCCAGAGGCATCGGACACAACTGCCCTTCCTCACTGATCCAGCTGGCCATGGCAGAGGCCGTGGATGATACGGCGGATCTAAGCGTCTATGAGCGCAACAGAAATCTGCTCTATGAGGCACTGCAGGACATCGGCTTTACGGTACAGAAACCGGCCGGTACCTTCTATATCTTCCCCAAGGCACTGGAGGAGGACGACGTGACCTTCTGCAAAAAGGCCATGGAATACGATCTGATCCTGGTGCCGGCAGCGGGCTTCGGAGCACCCGGCTATTTCCGCATGGCCTACTGCATTGATACGGAAAAGGTGGAGCGGTCTATTCCGGTGCTGCGGCGTTTCGCAAAGGAAGTGTACGGATTATAGTGTGTGTTGCCGCTGCATAGCAGCGGCATAGAAAGGGAAACAATGATAGAAATTATAAAGGCAGTTTTATTCGGTATCGTGGAAGGCATTACGGAATGGCTTCCCATCAGCAGCACGGGTCATATGATCCTGCTGGATGAATTCGTGAAGCTTCAGGTCTCTGAGGAATTCTGGAGCATGTTCCTGGTGGTGATCCAGCTGGGTGCTATCCTGGCGGTGGTGCTCCTGTACTGGAATACCATCTGGCCTCTCGGGCTTTATAAGCATCGGAAGGTGACCAGAATAGTATGGAAAAAGGAAACCCTGCAGCTCTGGGCCAAGGCACTGGTGGCCTGCATACCGGCCGCTGTGGTGGGTCTGGCCCTGGATGACTGGCTGGATGCCCATTTTTACAACTGGATCTGCGTATCCATCATGCTGATCCTCTTCGGTATCGCTTTTATTATAGTAGAAAACCACAATAAGAACACAGAGCCCCAGGTGACAGAACTCTCCCAGCTGACCTACAAACAGGCGCTGATCATCGGTGTCTTTCAGCTGATCGCCGCTGTATTTCCCGGCACATCCCGCTCCGGCTCCACCATCGTGGGCGGTCTGCTCATCGGCGTATCCCGTACCGTGGCGGCAGAGTTTACCTTTGTGCTGGCCATTCCGGTCATGTTCGGCGCCAGCCTCTTAAAGATCCTGAAATACGGACTTAGCTTTACAGGCATGGAGATGGCGATCCTGCTGGTAGGTATGGTAGTGGCCTTTGTGGTGTCTGTGCTGGTGATCCGCTTCCTGATGAGCTATATCAGAAAGCATGACTTTAAGCCCTTCGGCTGGTACCGGATCATCCTGGGCGTACTGGTCATCCTGTATTTCGGCCTGATTCGAGGATAAATAGTTTGCCTGAATGCCTGGCATCGGCGGATCCGGCGGCGATGTCCGATCAGGGGACGCCTCTTTGCACAGTGCTCGCATGAGGCAATATGGAAGTGACGAGGCAGTCATGACCCGGACATCATCCGCCGTTCGCGGAGGCATTTGACCGTTTATTTCCAGAATAAGAATATTCGCGAAAATTCCAAAAACGGCGCAAAATGGCGGAAAAATTGACTTTTACCACAAAGTGCGCTACACTGATGGGCGTAATTGGGGAAAAGACATGGGGTGCGAAAGGAGAAATCATGAAAGGTAAGAAGGAAAGTGCAAAGCCTGTTGCAACAGTCAAGGCAGCAACCCTGAAGGCTGAGGCAGCACCGGCAGCAACCCCTGCAACCGATGCTCCTGTTAAGACGACAGCAAAGAAGACCGCAGAAAAGACAACAGAGAATGCAAAGGCTGCAGAAGAGACAGTAGTAAAGAAGGCCGAAGAAGCTAAGAAGGCTGTAGAGAAGAAAGCAGAGGAAGCTAAGAAGACCGTTGAGAAAAAGGCTGCTTCTGTAAAGAAGACAGTAGAGAAGAAGACGGCTGCTGTTAAGAAGACCGTTGCCAAGGCCGCTGTAGAGCAGAGCGTGACGATCCAGTACGCAGCAAAGAGCTACAGCACAGAGCAGCTGGTTGCTTCTGCAAAGGATATCTGGGTATATGACCTGCAGAAGAAGGAAGCAGACTTCAAGAAGGTTGAGCTGTACGTAAAGCCGGAAGAGAACAAGGTATACTATGTGATCAACGGCGAAGAGATGGGCAGCTTCTCCATCTGATCTTTATATAGGATTGCAGAATTTGGTTTGCAATACATACCGGAGGGACAGCATGGCACAGATGTGTCATGCTGTCTTTTTTATTTTCGGAAGGAAAATCGAGAGGACGCAGCACCGGTTCGGCCTTTAGATTTATTTTATAATTTTTACGGAATCTATTTGTTGACATCCCGCGGGGGTGGTGCTAATGTATGGGAGTAAAGAAGTTAGCACTCAACAATAAAGAGTGCTAACAACGAAGGAGATTAAAGGAAGGAGCCCACAGCCGGACAGAAAAGGAGGGAATGTATGGAACTGCAGGAACGTAAGATGAAAATATTGCAGGCCATCATTCGCAATTACCTGGAGACCGGGGAACCGGTGGGCAGCCGGACGATTTCCAAATACACGGATCTGAATCTGAGCTCCGCGACCATCCGCAATGAGATGGCGGATCTGGAGGAGATGGGATTGATCATACAGCCCCATACTTCGGCCGGCCGAATCCCTACGGATGAGGGCTATCGCATTTATGTAGACGATATGCTCCGGGAGAAGAAACAGGAAGTAGAGGACATGAAGAGTGTCCTGGTAGAGAAAGAGGACAAGCTCGAAAACCTGCTGAAGCAGGTTGCCAAGCTCCTGGCCGTCAATACCCAGTATGCTTCCATGATCTCTGCTCCCCTGGTGCAGCGCAATAAGATCAAATTTATACAGCTCACACAGATCGATCCGGAACAGGTGCTGGCCGTCATCGTGATCGAGGGCAACCTCATCCGCAATACCGTGATCCCGGTAGAAGAGGAGCTCAGCACAGAGACATTGCTGAAACTGAACATGCTGTTAAATACCAACCTGAACGGCCTGTCCGTGGAGCAGATCAACTTAGGAATGATCGCCGCCATCAAGCAGCAGGCAGGCATACACAGTGAGATCGTCAGCAAGGTCATCGACGCCGCCGCAGAGGCCATCCGGGCCGATGAGGATCTGGAGATCTACACCAGCGGCGCCAATAACATTTTCCGTTATCCGGAGCTGGCAGACCAGAGCAAGGCCAGCCAGATCATCAGTGACTTTGAAGAAAAACAGGTTCTCGGCAGTATCGTGCAGGATACTCTCTCAGAGAAGAGTGAGAGCGGCATTCAGGTATATATCGGAAAGGAAATGCCCACCCAGGGCATGCAGGACTGCAGTGTGGTCACTGCCACCTACGAACTGGGAGAGGGCATGAAGGGAACGGTGGGAATCATCGGACCCAAGCGTATGGATTATGACAAGGTCGTAGGTGTCCTGAAGGACATCATGCATCAGCTGGACGATCTGTATAAGAAATAAAGGCTTACACCGGAAAGGATCAGTGTGGAAAATATGCTGGATGAAGAGTTAAAGAAAGAAGATATGCCGGAACAGGCAGAGGATACAGATACTGCCCAGGCGGCAGAGCCGGAGACGGAACAGGCGCCGGAGCAGACACAGGAAGCATCCGGGGAAGAGGAAAACGCCGAAGCTTCCGAAGAAACAGAAGAAAAAGCGGAAAAGAGCGGCTTCTTTAAAAAGAAAGACGACAAGGAAAAAAATGTATTAAAGGACAAGATCGCAGAGCTCGAGGATCGGACAAAGCGCCAGATGGCCGAGTTTGAAAACTTCCGCAAGCGATCCAACAAGGAAAAAGAGCAGATGTTTGCCATGGGTGAGCGCAGCGTCATCGAAAAGATCCTGCCGGTGGTGGACAATTTCGAGAGAGGTCTCTCCACCATTCCGGAAGAGGAAAAGGGAAAACCTTTTGCAGACGGCATGGAGATGATCTACCGTCAGCTGATGACACAGCTGGATGCCATGGGCGTCAAGAGCATTGAGGCGGTGGGACAGGATTTCGATCCCAATCTTCACAATGCGGTGATGCAGGTAGACAGCGAGGAATATGAGAGCGGCAAGGTGGCACAGGAGCTCCAGAAGGGCTATATGTACCACGACACCGTAGTCAGACACAGCATGGTAGGTGTCGTAAAATAAAAGCAAATGATCCATGAAGCTGCCGGGCAGCCAAGTGGTTTATATATAAGTTATTGATAAGAAATCAACTTCGAAATAAAGAAGAAGGAATAGCGCGTTGAGCGCGGGAAGGGAGAACGAATCATGAGTAAGATCATCGGTATTGACTTAGGTACTACAAATAGTTGCGTAGCAGTTATGGAAGGCGGCAAGCCCACCGTTATCGCCAATGCAGAAGGCGCAAGAACCACACCCTCTGTCGTGGCATTCACCAAGAACGGCGAGCGTCTGGTAGGTGAGCCGGCCAAGAGACAGGCTGTCACCAACGCAGAGAACACCATCGCATCCATCAAGAGAGATATGGGTACAGACCACGGCCGCACCATCGACGGCAAGAAGTACTCCCCGCAGCAGATTTCCGCTATGATCCTGCAGAAGCTGAAGGCAGATGCAGAGAGCTATCTGGGAGAGAAGGTGACAGAGGCTGTTATCACAGTTCCTGCATACTTCAATGACGCACAGCGTCAGGCTACCAAGGACGCAGGCAAGATCGCAGGTCTGGAAGTAAAGCGTATCATCAACGAGCCTACCGCAGCAGCACTGGCTTACGGCCTTGACAATGAAAAAGAGCAGAAGATCATGGTATATGACCTGGGCGGCGGTACCTTCGATGTTTCCATCATCGAGATCGGCGACGGCGTCATCGAAGTTCTTTCCACCAACGGTGATACTCACTTAGGCGGCGATGACTTCGACCAGAAGATCATCGACTGGATGGTTTCCGAGTTTAAGGCAAAGGAAGGCGTAGACCTTTCCGGCGACAAGATGGCTATGCAGCGTCTGAAGGAAGCAGCAGAGAAGGCAAAGAAGGAGCTGTCCAGCTCTTCTACCACCAACATCAACCTGCCCTTCATCACCGCTACTGCAGAAGGTCCCAAGCACTTTGATATGAACCTGACCAGAGCAAAGTTCGAGGAACTGATCCACGATCTGGTAGAGAAGACAGCTATCCCGGTACAGAACGCTATGAAGGATGCAGGCCTGACCAACGCAGACCTGGGCAAGGTACTGCTGGTAGGCGGTTCCACCCGTGTTCCCTGCGTACAGGAGAAGGTACAGCAGCTGACCGGTCATGAGCCCAGCAAGAACCTGAACCCTGATGAGTGCGTAGCAGTAGGCGCAGCTATCCAGGGCGGCAAGCTGGCAGGCGATGCCGGCGCCGGCGATATCCTTCTGCTGGATGTTACCCCTCTTTCTCTGTCCATCGAGACCATGGGCGGCGTAGCTACCAAGCTGATCGACCGCAACACCACGATCCCTACCAAGAAGAGCCAGGTATTCTCCACCGCAGCAGACAACCAGACAGCCGTAGATATCAACGTGCTGCAGGGTGAGCGTCAGTTTGCAAAGGATAATAAGAGTCTGGGTCAGTTCAGACTGGATGGCATTGCACCCGCTCCCCGTGGTGTACCGCAGATCGAGGTTACCTTCGATATCGATGCAAACGGTATCGTGAATGTATCTGCTAAGGATCTGGGCACCGGCAAGGAGCAGCACATCACCATCACCGCAGGTTCCAACATGTCTGACGAGGATATCGACAAGGCTGTGAAGGAAGCCCAGGAGTACGAAGCACAGGATAAGAAGAGAAAGGATGCCATCGATGCCCGCAACGAGGCTGACTCCTTCGCATTCCAGACCGAAAAGGCATTAAAGGAAGCAGGAGACAAGCTGGATGCAGGACAGAAGTCCACAGTAGAGGCAGATCTGGCAGACTTAAAGACCGTTCTGGACAGAACCAAGGATCAGACCGACATCAGCGACAGCGATGTGGATGAGCTCAAGACCAAGAAGGAAAAGCTCATGAATGACGCACAGGCACTGTTCACCAAGATGTATGAGAATGCACAGGCAGCAGGCCAGCAGGCAGGCCCTGATATGGGCGGTGCACAGAGCACAGCAGGCGGTGCGCAGAACGCAGGCGGCGATGACGTGGTAGACGGCGATTATCGCGAAGTCTAAAAAGCAGAATAATTGCAGCGGAAACGGTGAATACGCCACAGAGCAGTTACGCTGACTCATAAACATGGAAGCCCGGGCCGCAGCAGCGGCCCGGGCGTTGTGGGTATATAAGGAATGGAGCAAAATACGAAAAATATGCTCGATAGCATATTTTTCGTATGGCTGCCTGTGTCCTGCGGAAACAGGCAGCATGATGGCAGACGAGAATTGGAAATTCTCGTCGCCTCTTCGCAGCAAAGCCGCTCAGAAATGGAGTAGATATGGCAGAACAGAAAAGGGATTATTATGAAGTCCTGGGAGTGGCGAAGACGGCCACAGAGGAAGAAATAAAAAAAGCATACCGAGTGCTGGCAAAGAAATATCATCCCGATATGAATCCCGGCGACAAGGAGGCAGAGAAGAAATTCAAGGAAGCCTCCGAGGCTTATGCGGTATTAAGTGATGCGGAAAAGAGAAAGCAGTACGACCAGTTCGGACATGCTGCCTTTGACGGAAGCAGCGGCTTCGGCGGCGGTTTCGATTTCAGCAACATGGGCTACGGCGATATCTTCGGCGATATTTTCGGTGATATTTTCGGCACCAGAGGCAGCAGAGGCGCTGCGAGCAATGGCCCTATGAAGGGACAGAGCCTTCGCACCAGCGTGCGCATTACCTTTATGGAATCCGTGAGCGGCACGGAGAAGGATCTTACCCTGAATCTCAAGGATCCCTGCAGCACCTGTCACGGCACAGGCGCTAAGCCCGGCACCTCTCCCCAGATGTGTCCGAAGTGTCAGGGCAAAGGACAGGTGGTCTATACCCAGCAGTCCTTATTCGGCACGGTAAAGAATGTACAGCCTTGCCCGGACTGCCGCGGCACTGGCAAGATCATCAAGGACAAGTGCCCGGATTGCAATGGTACAGGATATACCACCAGCAGAAAGACCATTCGTGTAAAGATCCCTGCCGGCATTGAGAACGGCCAGAGCGTGCGTCTCACGGAGAAGGGTGAGCCCGGCATCAACGGCGGACCCAGAGGCGATCTGCTGGTAGAGGTAATGGTGGAGCCCCATGAGGAATTCCACCGTCAGGGCAACGATATTTTCACGGAAGTGAAGATCTCCTATGCGGTAGCCGTACTGGGCGGCTCCGTGGTGATCAATACCGTAGACGGCAAGGTGATCTATGACGTCAAGCCCGGCACCCAGACCAATACCCGGATCCGGCTGCGCGGAAAGGGCATGCCCTCTGTGCGCTACGAAAATATGAAGGGTGACCACTACGTGACCCTGATCGTAGATGTGCCCCAGCGCCTGGACAAGGAGGCTAAGGACCTGCTGAAACAGTTCGACGCCCTTACAGGGGATACATTGAATGAGGCTTCCCGGGTAGAAAAAGGAACAGATAAGCAGGAAGCACCGAAGAAACACAAATTCTGGAAGAGCTGAGGAGAGCACGGACATGAAGTGGATGCGCTTTAAGATCAGAACAAAGGCGGAGGCAGAGGATATTCTGGTGGGCTCCATGCAGGATATCGGCCTGTACGGAGCACAGATCGAGGATCATGTGCCCCTGACGGCAGCAGAAAAGGAGCAGATGTTTGTAGATATCATGCCGGATCAGCCGGATGATGACGGCTCTGCCGTGGTGAGCTTCTTTGTAGAGGAGACACCGGAGGGAAAGCTCCTGATCGAAGAAGAGGAGAAAACCCCGGAGGAAGTGAAGGAAGCCATTGAGGCGGAGATCGCGGAATTAAAGACCTTTTCCGATGTGATCGGCGAGGGTACGGTGACCATCGAGGAGACAGAGGACATCGACTGGATCAACAACTGGAAACAGTATTTCCATCAGTTCTGGATCGATGATATTCTGGTGATCCCCTCCTGGGAAAAGCCCCTGGAGGAGGACCGGGAGCCGGCTCTCACCTTCCATATCGACCCTGGTACGGCTTTCGGCACAGGCATGCATGAGACCACCAGACTGTGCATCGGACAGATCCGAAAGTACCTGACACCGGAGACCACCCTTTTGGACGTGGGCACCGGCAGCGGTATCCTGTCCATTCTTTCCCTGATGCTGGGTGCAAAGTATGCCGTGGGCACAGATCTGGATCCCTGCGCTTTGCCGGCCGTAGAAGAGAATCTGAAGGCAAACGGCGTACCGGCGGAGAAATTCCATATGCTGCTGGGCAATCTCATCGATGATCCGCAGATTCAGCAGGAAGTGGGAGAGGACCGCTATGAGATCGTGGTGGCCAATATCCTGCCGGATGTGCTGATCCCTCTGACACCGGTGGCTGCACGCTGCGTAAAGAAAGGCGGCGTCTATATCACCTCCGGCATCATCGAGGGAAGAGAAGAAAGCGTGGCAAAGGCCATGGAAGAGGCCGGCTTGGAGGTGGTGGATATCTCTGCACTCGGTGAGTGGAGAAGCGTCACCGGAATCCGGAAATAAAACAGAAGGTGAACCGGAAGTTCGCGTCAGTCCACCTTGAACAGGAGAATCATATGCTTCACATATTTGTGGATCCCTCACAGACACAGGGGGATATTCTGGAGATTACCGGCACAGACTGCAATCACATCCGCAATGTGCTGCGGATGAAGCAAGGAGAGGAGCTGGCTGTCAGCAACGGCACAGACCAGAAGGAATACCGCTACGGGATAGAGGAATTTACAGAGGACAGCGTGATCTGCCGGCTGCGCTTTGTAAAGGACGCAGACGTGGAACTGCCGGTGAAAGTCTACCTTTTTCAGGGACTGCCCAAGGCAGATAAGATGGAATGGATCACCCAGAAATGTGTGGAACTGGGGGTATACCGGATCATTCCCGTGGAGACGGAGCGTTCCGTGGTGCGTCTGGACGAATCCAAAAAGAAAAAGAAGACCCAGCGTTGGCAGACGATCGCCGAGGCGGCAGCCAAGCAGAGCCGCCGCGGGATGATCCCCACGGTGCAGCTTCCCATGTCCATGAAGGAAGCGGTGGCCTATGCGAAGGAACAGACACAGGCCCAGCTGATCCCCTATGAGCTCCAGGAAAATGACGGCAGCACCAGGAAGATCTTTCAGGATGCCGCAAGGCCGGGGACGGCAGTGGCAGTCTTTATAGGACCGGAGGGCGGCTTCACACCGGAAGAAGTGGCACTGGCCAAAGAGGCCGGTGTAAAGCCCATCAGTCTGGGAAAGCGGATCCTGCGGACAGAGACAGCCGGGATGACGGTGCTGTCGTGGGTCATCTACGAAACGGAAATAGAATAGTTTTGCTCATGAGATGGCAGTGCAATGTCAGGGGGCGCAAACAGCTCACCGCGCCATTCGCAAAACGCCCCTGGCGGGGCTTCTCCGCAGCTACGCTGCTACTTTTGCTCATGAGATGGCGGCCACGGCTATGCAATGTCGGGGGTCGCAAACAGCTCACCGCGCCATTCGCAAAACGCCCCTGGCGGGGCTTTTCCGCAGCTTCGCTGCTATTTTTGCTCATGAGATGGCGCTTACTGAAAACAATACTGCTCCTAAAAGCTCGTGCAAGCACGGCTTTTAGGAGCAGTGTTGTTTTCGTAAGCTGTTTGCGACAAAACTCCCTTTTTGTCCAGTGAAATTGGTATTTTGTGATGCTAGAATAATCGATGTTGTGATGAAAGTATGAGAATCTTTGTAATTTCGACCTAGAGCCGGCTTGTCTGTGCGCAGCCGTTCGGTGAACAGCAAGATTCCGGCAGAAGTTTTCCAGGAGGAAGTTATGGCAGGAGCAGTTGAAAATCTGACGCACGCAGCGGAGCGTCAGGCAATGTCCGTTATGATCGACGGATTGCTTAAGACGATCAAGAGTTCAAAGGATCGTACAGAGACCTATTTAAAGATTGTGGATCTGGCAGGCAAGTTTTATGGAAAGGGCGCCAGCGCAGAGAAGCTGGATGCCGTTCGTGCAGCTATCCAGGATCCTGATAATCGCTGGATCAAATATATCAACCGCATCATCGATGAGACAGACCCTCATTATGCAAAGATGATGCTGCTTAACTTAGGCTATGAGGCATTCCTTCGCGGCACCAAGACCATTCGTGCCAACCGTGAGAAATACGGATGCAACATCCCGTGGCTGATCCTTTTCGATCCCACCATGGCCTGTAATATGCACTGCGTAGGCTGCTGGTCCGGCACCTACGGCCACAAGGCAAACCTCTCCTTTGAGGATATGGACAAGATCGTTACCGAGGGTAAGGAGCTGGGCGCTTATCTGTACATGATGACCGGCGGCGAGCCTACCGTTCGCATGAACGATATCTTCAAGCTGGCTGAGAAGCACAATGACTGTTTCTTCGGTCTGTATTCCAACTCCACACTGATCACCGAGGAGATGTGCCAGCGTATTCAGCAGCTGGGCAATATCACCTTCATGCTTTCCATCGAAGGCACACCGGATACCAATGATGCGCGCCGCGGCGAGGGTCATTACAGTGCGGTTATGAAGGCAATGGATCTGCTGAAGAAGTACGGCATTGTTTTCGGTACTTCCATCTGCTATACCAAGGATAATATCGAGGCTGTTACCAGCGATGATTTCTTCCATCTGCTGGAGGAAAAGGGCGCACGCTTCGGCTTCTATTTCCATCTGATGCCTGTAGGCAACAATGCAGCACCGGAGCTGATGCCTACTCTGGAGCAGCGTAAGTACATGATCAAGAGAATCCGTGAAGTCCGCAGCAAGGACAGCGACATCTGCTTCTATCCCATGGACTTCCAGAACGACGGCGAGTACGTCGGCGGATGTATTGCCGGAGGCCGCAACTATTTCCACATTAACTCCAACGGCGATGCAGAGCCCTGCGTATTCATTCACTTCTCCAATACGAATATCCACGACAACACGATCCTGGAGATGCTGCAGAGCCCGCTGTTCATGGCTTACCATGAAGGACAGCCCTTCAACCGCAACCATCTGCGTCCCTGCCCGATGCTGGAGAATCCCCAGCTGCTGCGCCAGATCGTAGAGAAGACCGGTGCACACCAGACTAATCTGGAGTCCCCGGAGGAAGTGGATCACCTGTGCGCAAAGTGCGACAACTACGCAAAGGAATGGGCACCCGTGGCCGATGAGATCTGGGCATCCCAGACCCACAAGAAGCCTTCCTACGAGAACTACACCCCCGAAAAGAGAGAGCACCCCGAACTGGCTGCTTTCCAGCACGCAGACGGCACAGAGAGCATCGACGTCTAAGATACAACAGCTCCGGCTTTGGATGAAAATCTGAAGCCGGATTTTTTATGCCTTTTTGCAGTCTTACGGTATAAATGCCGGTCAATGATGGATCTCCGGTGGAGATGCCAGCGTGCCTTGTGAATTGCAGGTTTGTGGACAGCTGAATGCAGGCAATCAATTTTCGTGATTGCGTTTGGCGAATCCGCCATCTATAATGAAGACAGTTATATCTTTTTGAAACAAATCTCAGGGAAATTCTCCCGACCAATTCCAATATCCAGATTTAGATATTCCAGACGTATTCCTGCCCTATCCCGCCCTTACTTCAATTTGTAACAATCGCGTGAAATGCAATAAAAAGCATTGATTGCAGCTGATAATCATGATAATGTTAATTTACCTCAGAGGTAAATTGACCAAAGAGGTGATCCATGGAAATAACGTACAGAACCAGAAAACTTGAAAGAGTTTGCACGAATGCCGGAGCAGCAGAAAAAGCCTACGGAAGTGAAATGGCAGACAAAATACATCAGCGTATCGATGAGCTAAGTGCTTCTGCTACAGTGGAGATGATGGTACAGTACCATATCGGGCGATGTCATGCGCTGACGCAGAACAGAAAAGGCCAATATGCCATGGATCTGGTACATCCCTACAGACTGGTATTTGAGAAGTATGGTGAGGAGATTCAGATAGCGAACATACTGGAAATTGTTGATTACCATTAGACAGACGGTCGAGTGAGAAAGGGGCATTTATATGAGAAGCCGCAGTTATATTGCAACGCCGCCCGGGGTGACGATCACAGAGCAGCTCAGTGACAGAGGAATGAGCCAGAAGGAATTCGCAGCCAGAATGGATATGTCGGAAAAGCATATCAGCAAGCTGGTTAACGGCGAGGTTCGCCTGACCCCGGAAACGGCAGTAAAACTTGAAATGGTGCTGGGAGTACCGGCAGGTTTCTGGAATAATCTGGAAGCTATATACAGAGAAAAGCTGGTTAAGATAGAAATGGAAAAGAAACTGGCTGCAGATGAGGAACTGGCCAGACAGTTTCCATACAGCGAGATGGCGAAATATGGGTGGATTTCCCCAACGAGAGACATCAAAGAGAAGGCCATCTATCTGCGAAAATATTTTGAAATTGTAGAATTGTCTCTTTTGGATAACAGACAGATTACACACATTACATGCAGAAGGCTGGCTATTACCGACAAAAGTGATCTGGCTATATTAGCCTGGGCACAGGAAGCAAAAATCAGAGCCAGAGAAATTCATACAGAAACGGTTAACGTCAGAAATCTGCTTGTACATATCCCTGAGATAAGAAGTATGACGAAACTGAAACCGGAGCAATTTATAGAAGGACTTAATGAGATGCTGTCGCAATGCGGCATTGCGCTTGTTTTCCTTCCTCACCTGAAAGAATCCTATCTGCAGGGGGCAACCTTTAAAGACGGCAGTAAAATTGTGTTGGGACTGACCGCAAGAGGAAAAGACGCCGATATATTCTGGTTCAGCCTGTTTCACGAGTTGGGACATATTGTGCTGGGGCACATCGATCAGACTGACGGCACATCACAATCTGATGAAGAAAAAGCAGATGAGTGGGCAAGGAATGAATTGATACCGCTGGAGAATTTTAAAGGATTTCTTTCCCAAAAGTCGTTTTCAGCAGAGGATATTCTTCAATTTGCAGAAAATGCCGGTATTGCACCAGGAATAGTGGTAGGACGGCTGCAGCATGAGAAATATATCAGGCATAATGAGTTGAATAACCTGAAAGAACAATATGAGTTTTCTATATAGTGGAAGAACTGCCGATAAGAGGAGCCTGCAGTTCTCGTTGTGCTATTCCCGATAATTGCATACAATATGGATGTACGGGAACAGATATTTGATTTAATATAATCGTCTGAGGAAGTTGTCGCAAATATTGCGACAACTGCTTCGGATGGTAAGACATATCAGGTTGCACATTATAATTTGGATATGATTATTTCTGTAGGTTATTGAGTGAAAACCAAACGAGGTGTGGAATTCCGTAAATTGGCAAATTTTTGCACTATTGTTCAATCTAAGTAGACCGCATTGCTTGCCTGAAAATTTTAATTATGCTATGATGCGAAATGTGCAGCGCGGCTACGTGCTGCATGTTTTGTGATGTCTGAAAATATAAAGTAGAATATATACACAGCCGCAGTGAGCTGCGGCGTAAAGCAGAAAAACGCAAAGGAAATGCCTGATAGCATTTCTTTCAAATTCCGGGGATGCCGTAAACGTCATCTCCGGGATCGCATCGGAGAATTCGCCTTCGCGAAATTCTCCTCACGCGGCCGCAGCGTACTGCGGCTAAAAGAGGTAATATGGCAGACAGAGAAATATACCTGGACAATTCCGCCACCACCAGAGTCTTTCCGGAGGTGGCAGAGCGGATGAATCGGATCTTTCTGGAGGAGTACGGCAATCCCTCCAGCATGCACCACAAGGGTGTAGAGGCGGAAAGAGAGCTGCGGGAGGCCAGAGAAACCCTGGCCCGGATCCTGAAGGTAAAGGAAAAGAACCTGCTCTTTACATCCTGCGGCACGGAATCAGACAACCTGGCTATCATCGGTGCGGCCAGAGCAGCCAGCCGCAGGGGAAAACACCTGATCACCACACCCATAGAGCACCCGGCCGTGCTGGAGACCATGAAATATCTGGAGTCCGAGGGCTTTGAGATCACCTACCTTCCGGTAGATCAGGACGGCCTGGTCTCTCCGGAGACGGTGGCCCAGGCGGTGAGAGAGGACACGATCCTTGTTTCTGTCATGCATACGAATAATGAGATCGGCGCACTGGAGCCGATCGCCGAAATCGGCGAGGCCATCAAGGCAAAAAATCCGCAGACCTTATTTCATGTAGATGCGGTGCAGGGATTCGGCAAAGCGAGAATCTACCCGAAGCGCATGCACATCGACCTCCTGGCGGCCAGCGGTCATAAGATCCATGGTCCCAAGGGTGTAGGCCTTTTGTATGTAGGGGACAATATCCGGATCAGAAATATCATATACGGCGGCGGACAGCAGGGCGGCATGCGCTCCGGCACGGAAAATGTACCGGGTATCGCAGGCATGGCACTGGCGGCGAAGCTGCTGTATGAAAACTTTGACGAGGAGCAGCAGAAGCTCCGGTCCATGAAGGATGCCTTTGTGCAGCGTGTGACCGCTATAGAGGGCGTGCACGTCAATGGCCGTACGGGAGAGGACAGCGCCGCTCATATCATCAGCCTTTCGGTAGAGGGAGTTCGCGCGGAGGTCCTGCTGCATGCCCTGGAGGATAAGGGGATATACGTATCCTCCGGCAGCGCCTGCGCCTCCAACAGACCGCATATTTCCGAAACGCTGCAGGCCATTGGCACGCCGCAGGCATATCTGGACAGCACCATCCGTCTGAGTACCTCGGTGATGAATACCATGGAGGATATGGATACAGCGGCAAAGGCACTGGAAGAGCTGCTGCCTATGCTGCGGAAATATACGAGACAGTAACAGTATCAGAAATGGGGTTAGTGTGAAAAATACGCTTGATAGCGTATTTTTCGCACAGCTATTTGTGCCGTAGGCGTCACAAATAGCCCTGAGCGCAAAAGCAAATCTGAAATTTGCTTTGCGATTCCTCCGGCGAGAACGCCTGCGGAATGAGGTTGAATATGAAATACCAGTCTTTTTTAATTAAATATGCAGAGATCGGCGTAAAAGGGAAAAACCGCTATCTCTTCGAGGATGCTCTGGTGCGTCAGATCCGTCTGGCTATGAAGCGCTGCGAGGGTACTTTTAAGGTATCCCGGACTTCCGGTCGTATCTTTGTGGATGCGCTGGAGGATTATGATTACGACGAAGTGGTGGAGGAACTGGGTACTGTCTTTGGTATCGTGGGCATCTGCCCGGTGGTGATCAAAGAGGTAATGCCTGTGGAAGCGCTGAAGCAGGCAGTGGTGGCATTCTTCGGAGAGGAATATCCCGATCGTCACCATACCTTTAAGGTGCGCACCAGACGTCTGGCCAAGAACTATCCCCTGGATTCCATGGAAATCAATGCAGAACTGGGCGGCGCCCTTCTGGATGCCTATCCGGAGCTGACTGTAGATGTTCATGAGCCGGAGATCGTCCTTCACGTGGAGCTCAGAGAGAGAGTCTATATTTACTCTCATATTCTGCCCGGCCCCGGCGGTATGCCTGTGGGCAGCGGCGGCAAGGCCATGCTGCTGCTTTCCGGCGGTATTGACTCACCGGTGGCCGGCTACATGATCGCCAAGCGAGGCGTCAAGCTGGATGCCACCTATTTCAATGCACCGCCCTATACCAGTGAGCGGGCCTTCCAGAAGGTGGTGGATCTGGCAAAAGAAGTGGCCAGATTTACAGGCCCCATCTATCTCCACAATATCAACTTCACGGAGATTCAGATGTATATCTATGAGAAGTGCCCGCACGATGAGCTGACCATCATCATGCGCCGCTATATGATGCGCATCGCCGAGGCTATCGCCAAGCGCACGGAGTGCACGGGTCTGATCACCGGTGAGAGTATCGGACAGGTAGCCTCCCAGACCATGCGCTCCCTGCTGGTGACCAATGCGGTATGCACGCTGCCGGTGTTCCGGCCTCTGATCGGCTTTGACAAGGAAGAGATCATCACGGTATCCAAGAAGATCGGTACCTATGAGACTTCCATTCAGCCCTATGAGGACTGCTGCACTATTTTCGTGGCCAAGCATCCGGTGACGAAGCCCATCCTGGACGTGATCGAGCGCCATGAGCACAATCTGGATGCGAAGATCGAGGAAATGGTGGAGCGTGCCCTGGCCACCGATGAGATCCTCATCGTGGACCGGAATGCTGTCCGCGTGTTAAAGCATGCGGAGGAGCCTTTACGAGAAGGATTATAAGGTTTGAAGGAAACGCCTGATGGCATTTCCTTCAGAATTGCATGGATGATGAAAACTCCAGCCATTGGCAATCCCAGCGGAGGATTCGCCTTTGCGAAATTCTCCTCAGGCTGCCGCTGTACTGCGGCATGGAGATGAAAAATATCTGTTCAGCGCACAGCTCGACACATCGCGAATTTGCTGCGCAAATCCTCGATGCGGTTGGCCAGAGGCCCTTCGGGCCTTGGCCGCCTGCCGATTTTAATCGCGAATTTGCCTGCTAGCAGTCAATTCGCGATTGAAATCGGCAGGTGCTGACCGGATACAAAAAATCACCTCCGGCATTTGCCGGAGGTGATTTAATCAATCAGATTATGAAGATATGCTGACCGAGGTCAGCATGCCATCGATTAAGCTACGATGTAAGGCTTCAGAACAGCGAGAACCTCATCGAGGCCGTCTTCTGCGTGGATATTCAGGTCGATGGGCTTGGAAAGATCCAGAGAGAAGATGCCCATGATGGACTTAGCATCGATTACATATCTGCCGGATACTAAATCGAAATCATAATCGAACTTGGTAATATCGTTTACGAAGGACTTAACCTTATCGATGGAATTTAATGAGATTTTTACAGTTTTCATTGGAATATCCCTCCTTGATTGAATACATACCTTCTGGCTATTATACTAAGTTGTACGACAATAAAAGTCAATGCTAAAACACCACAAAAAAAGCGGAGAGAAGTATGAAAAGTGTCGCATTTCACAATCTTGGATGCAAGGTAAACAGCTACGAGACCGATGTCATGCAGCAAAAGTTACTAGAAAATGGTTTTCGTATTGTACCTTTTGATGAAAAAGCGGACGTGTATGTCATCAACACCTGTTCAGTGACGAATATAGCGGATCGAAAGAGCCGGCAGATGCTGCACAGAGCGAAGAAACAGAACCCGGATGCAGTGGTGGTGGCCGTGGGCTGTTATGTGGAGACGGACCCGGAGAGAATACAGCTGGACCCGGCCATTGATCTGGCCATCGGCAACAATCGGAAAAACGAAATTGCAGAGTGTATCCTGCAGGCCCTGAAGGAAAGAGAGACCCAGCGTGCAGCCTGCCCGGACCGGCGTATTCTGGCCAACCTGACAGATCATCCGGTCTATGAGGAGATGAAGCTGACCGCGCCCGGACATACCAGGGCTTATATCAAGATCCAGGATGGCTGCAACCAGTTCTGCTCCTACTGCATCATTCCCTATGCCAGGGGACGGATCCGAAGCCGCCTGCAGGAGGATATCCTGCAGGAAGTGGAGAAGCTGGCCGGGGACGGCGTAAAGGAAATCGTCCTGACCGGCATTCACATCAGCTCCTACGGCCTGGACAGAGAGGGCTCAGAGCTGCTGGAGCTGCTGCAGAAACTGCAGCAGGTGGAAGGCATAGAGCGGATTCGCCTGGGCTCTCTGGAACCCCGCATCATCACCGAGGAATTTGCCCGGGAGGCCGCCAGACTGACGAAGCTCTGCCCCCATTTTCATCTCTCTTTGCAGAGCGGCTGCGATACGGTCTTAAAGCGCATGAACCGGCATTACACCACCGAGGAGTATGCGCAAAGCGTAGAGCGGCTGCGCAGGGTTTTTGACCGGCCGGCTATCTGCACGGACATCATCGTGGGCTTCCCGGGAGAGAGTGAGGAAGAATTCGCAGCGACCATGGAATTCGTAAAGCAGATCGACTTTTACGAGATCCATGTATTCAAATACTCCATGCGTCACGGCACCGTGGCAGCAGCGCGAAAGGATCAGATCCCGGAGCAGATCAAGGCACAGCGCAGCGACCGGCTTCTGGAGGTGACAGCGCAGCAGGCGAAGGCTTACCGGGACAGCTTCCTGGAGCAGGAGGAAGAAATCCTGCTGGAGGAGGAGATGACGGCCGGGGGAGAGACCTATCTGTGCGGTCATACCATGCGCTACGTAAAGGGCGCCGTGCAGGCGGAGCCGTCACTGAAGTCCGGCATGATCCTGCGGGGGCGTTTTACCGCCGAACTTCCCGGAACCGATTGCCTTCTTCTGAAAACCAAAAAGCGGGATTGAATCGCCCTCTGAAATGGTTTATCATAGACTATAATTGCCGTTAGGGCAGGGGAGTCGGGAGAAAGACAGAAGACAGAGGTATACAGATCCATGGAAAATCAGAGAGATTTAGACAGCACACAATATTTCAAGGTAGAGGCAGAACAGGAATCCGGCGTCAGGAAGGTACTGTCTGTAGTCTTTGAGGCACTTTCCACCAAAGGATATGACCCGGTAAACCAGATCGTCGGCTATATCATGTCCGGAGACCCCACCTATATCACCAACTATATGGGAGCCCGCAGCCTGATCATGAAGGTGGAACGGGACGAGCTGGTAGAGGAGATCCTGCGGGATTACATTCACAATAATCACTGGGCAAAGTAGCAGGATATTGACGTATTTATGAGAATCATGGGATTGGATTACGGCTCCAGGACAGTGGGCGTGGCCCTCAGCGATGAACTGCTGATGACGGCGCAGCCCAAAGAGATCATTCGCCGGGAGAGAGAGACAAAGATCAGACAGACCCTGACCAGGATAGAGACCCTGATCCTGGAGAACGATGTGAAGCTGATCGTCATGGGCCTGCCTCTTAATATGAATGACACAGAGGGAGAGCGGGCAGAGAAGACCCGGGCCTTTGCAGAGCACATAGAGCGCCGCACCGGCCTGCCGGTGGTCTTTTCCGACGAGCGCCTTTCTACCGTAGAGGCCGACGAGATCATGGACAGAATGGGGATCCGCTATCAGGACCGCAAGACCTACGTGGACATGATCGCTGCCAATGTGATCCTCCAGGAATATATGGAGAGCCACAGAGAAGAATTGGACAAAACATGGAAAAGCTGATTTTTACGGCTGCCGAGGGTGAAGAGGCGGCAGAATTATACATACTGGATCAGGCAAAGCTCCAGGGCCATACCTATCTGCTGGTGACAGACAGCGAGGACGGAGACGGCGAAGCCATGATCCTGCGTGAAAACGCGCAGGCGCAGGGCAAAGAGAGCCTGTATGATATCGTAGAGGATGACACAGAGATTGATTCTGTGCTGGTGCTTTTCAAGGATACCCTGGAAGAGCTGGGCATCCTGATCGAAGAGGACGAAGAAGAACAGGAATAGTAATCGGGCATGTGGTCCGGTTTTATTAAAATACATTTATGCAGCAGATGTCTGCTTTTGCAGGACAGAAGCAGAAGAAGCTGCAGGAAACAAGAAGCAACAAGCAACAAAGAAACAGGAAACAAAGAGAAACAAAAATACGACAGTCAAAGACAAAGGCAGAGCTCTGTTTGGCTCGTTTTATGCATGTTTCGCGAGATCATGGAGAAGTTTTCGGGATGAAAATTTCCGTGAACGCGGATGGATGGATAAAAGGAGTAACAGGGAATCTTTTTGTGTGTCCGTAAATGCCTGCATTGTTTGTGACTGATCGTATCGGAGAATTCGCCTACGCGAAATTCACCACAAATTGCCGCAATAAATTGCGGCAGAAAGAGGTAAGTTTGAAGAAAAATAACGAAAAAGAAGAAAAGGAAACACTGCAGCTGCAGGCGGCTGCGGCTGAAAATCAGGGAACCGGAAAAAGAAAGCGTACACGTCAGAATAATAAGCAGAACGGTTCTGCTAAGAAGGAAGAGGGGGAAGAAAAGGGCAGCAGCAAGCTGAAGATCATTCCCCTGGGCGGCTTAGAGCAGATCGGCATGAACATCACCGCCTTTGAGTACGAGGACAGCATCGTGGTAGTGGACTGCGGACTGGCTTTCCCGGAGGATGAGATGTTCGGTGTGGATATGGTCATCCCGGATACCACCTACCTGCAGAACAATATTGACAAGGTAAAGGGCTTCGTCATCACCCACGGTCATGAGGACCACATCGGCGCCCTGCCCTATGTACTGCGAAAGGTCAATGTACCCGTCTATGCCACCAGACTGACCATGGGCATCATTGAAAATAAATTAAAGGAGCACCAGCTCCTGGGCACCACCAGACGCAAGGTGGTCAAGTTCGGACAGTCCGTGACCCTTGGTAAGTTCCGGGTGGAATTCATCAAGACCAACCACAGTATCGTAGATGCCGCAGCGCTGGCAATCTATTCTCCCGCAGGCGTCGTGGTGCACACGGGCGACTTCAAGGTGGATTACACGCCGGTATACGGAGATGCCATCGACCTGCAGCGCTTTGCAGAGCTGGGCAGAAAAGGTGTGCTGGCACTGATGTGCGACTCCACCAACGCAGAGCGTCCCGGCTACACCGCTTCAGAGCGGACGGTAGGCAAGACCATCGATGCGCTCTTCCAGGAGCACAAGAATACCCGAATCCTCATCGCGACCTTCGCTTCCAATGTGGACCGTGTGCAGCAGATCATCAATACGGCTTATAAATACGGCAGAAAAGTCGTGGTGGAAGGCCGCAGCATGGTGAACATCATCGATACGGCCTCCAAGCTGGGATGCCTGAACGTGCCGGAGAATACCCTGATCGAAGTGGATCAGCTGAAAAATTACGCGCCGGATAAGACCGTCATCATCACCACCGGCAGCCAGGGAGAGAGTATGGCGGCTCTGAGCCGGATGGCAGACGGCACACACCGGAAGATTTCCATCACACCGGGAGATACGGTCATCTTTTCTTCCAATCCGATTCCGGGCAACGAAAAGGCGGTCACCAATGTCATCAACGAACTGCTGATGAAGGGGGCCAACGTGGTGTTCCAGGATGTGCATGTATCCGGTCACCCCTGCCAGGAGGAGATCAAGCTGATCTACACCCTGGTGCAGCCTAAGTATGCGATCCCTGTGCACGGCGAATACAAGCACCTGATCGCCCAGTCCAAGGTGGTCAAGGAGCTGGGTTATCCCAAGGAGAAAATCTTCATCCTGAAATCCGGCGATGTGCTGGAGCTCAGCAAGAAGAGCGCCAAAGTAACCGGCAGTGTGCCGGTGGGCGATATCCTGGTGGATGGCCTGGGCGTAGGCGACGTAGGCAATGTGGTGCTCCGGGACAGACAGCATCTGGCAGAGGACGGTATCGTGATCGTCAGCATTGCACTGGACAGCTACACCAACCAGCTGGTGGCCGGTCCGGAGATCACCTCCAGAGGCTTTGTCTACATCAAGGAAGCCGAGGAGCTGATGAATAACGCCAGAGCGGTGGCTTTTGATGCCATCGACGAGTGCCTGACCCACAACGTGACGGACTGGAACAAGATCAAGAACTCCGTCAGAGATGATCTGAGTGATTACTTCTGGAAAAAGACAAAGCGGCGTCCTATGATCCTGCCGATGATTTTGGAGACCTGAGTATGAATGGAAGAGAATCTGTACTGGATATAATCGGATCCATTGCCAAATATGTGGTGATCATCATTGTCGTCCTGTTCTTTATCAGCCTGGCCAGACGGGGCTATGAGACCGGCTACAGCATCTTTAACCAGTCTGCCGTGGATGAAGCGGGACAGGGACACGAAGTCACCGTGGAGATCGCCCAGGGCATGTCCGTCAAGGAGATCGGCAAGCTGCTGAAAAAGAACGGTCTGATCAAGGACGATACGATCTTTGCGGCCCAGGAGTATTTTTCCTCCTACCACGGAGAACTGATGCCGGGCACCTATACCCTTTCCACGGAGATGACGCCGGACGAGATCATGGCCATCCTGGCGGAAAATTACACGGAGGATGCTTCCGGAGACAGCTCGGAGAGTGATTCGACAGGCAGTGCAGAGAGTACTTCGGAAGATGCATCGAATGATACCTCGGGAAGTACGGCAGAGAGTACGTCGGAAAGCGCTGGGGAGACCGATTCGGATACAGCTGCCGGCGATACCGCCGGAGACAGTGCAGAGGATGCCGAATGAACATAAATCAGCAAGAAACGGAAAGTACAGAAAAAAAACAGGATGAGCGGGAGGAGAGACTGACAGCCTTCATTGAATCGCTGCAGGTCTCCAATCCCCCCTTCCTCCGGGAACTGGAAAAAGAGGCTCTGGCAGACAACGTGCCCATCATACGGCCCCAGACCCAGAGTCTGCTGCAGTTCCTGCTGCAGCTCAAAAAGCCGATGCGCATTCTCGAAGTGGGAACAGCGGTTGGTTTTTCTGCTTTATTCATGCATACCTTCGGACCGGAAGGCATGGAGATCACCACCATTGAGCGGGACCCGGAGCGGATCCGGAAGGCCAGAGAGAATTTTCAAAAAGCCGGCCTGACCGAGCGGGTGATGGAGACCGGGACATCCGGTAAGACAGAAACTGTCGGTGAGAGCCATCCGGAGCAGGAGAGCACGGAGAAAACGCATGACCCGGAAACCGCACAGATCGGTGCAAAGACCGAGTCAGAAGCAGAAGAGAAAAGGTATGTCTATCAGGATGCTGAAGGTAGAGTCGTCCTGCGCCTTATGACAGGAGATGCGGCCAAGATCCTGCCTGCCCTGCAGGAAACCTACGACTTTATCTTTATGGATGCGGCTAAGGGACAATATATCCGCTTTCTCCCGGAGACAGAGAGACTTCTGCCTGAGGGCGGCGTGATGCTCTCCGATAATATCCTGCAGGAGGGCGAGATCCTGGCCTCCAAATTCATGGTCACCAGACGAAACCGCACCATTCACAAGCGTATGCGGGAGTATCTCTATGCGCTGACACACAGCGATAGTTGGCAGACGGTGGTTATCTCTAACGGAGACGGAGCCGCCATCAGTGTGCGTAAATAGTATTTTTGGTAAAAATGTAGTGCTTCGGGGCGGGGCAGAATGTCTCGTAGCTTCTGCAGCATGTGCCGGCTGTTCTGCGTCGGCACGGATCAAGACCGAGTGACATTCAAAAATAACAGGCAAATCTGACTAAAAGGAGACCAGCGTGAGAAACCATAAACCCGAACTACTGATCCCTGCCAGCAGTCTGGAAGTCTTAAAGACCGCGGTGCACTTCGGAGCAGATGCCGTCTATATCGGCGGCGAGGCCTACGGCCTGCGGGCAAAGGCCAAGAACTTTTCCCGTGAAGATATGGCAGAGGGCATCGCCTATGCCCACGCCCACGGCGTAAAAGTCCACGTCACCGCCAATATCCTGGCTCACAATGCAGACCTGGCAGGGGCGGCAGAGTATTTTAAGGAACTGCGGGCGCTGCGGCCGGATGCCCTGATCATCGCGGATCCCGGCATGTTCATGCTGGCAAAGGAGCACTGCCCGGAGGTGGACATCCACATCTCCACCCAGGCCAATAATACCAATGCCGGCACCTTCTCCTTCTGGGCCGCTCAGGGGGCAAAGCGGGTGGTATGCGCCAGAGAATTAAGCCTTTACGAGATCGCGGACATCCGCAGCAAGGTGCCGGAGGATCTGGAGATCGAGGCCTTCATCCACGGAGCCATGTGCATCTCCTATTCCGGGCGATGCCTTTTGTCCAACTATTTCACGGGACGCGATGCCAACCGGGGGGCCTGCACGCATCCCTGCCGCTGGAAATATGCGGTGATGGAGGAGACCAGACCGGGAGAGTACCTGCCCATAGAGGAAAACGAACGGGGCACCTTTATTTTTAATTCCAGAGATCTGTGCATGATCGAGCACATTCCGGAACTCATCGATGCCGGGATCGACAGCTTTAAGATCGAGGGCAGAATGAAGACGGCACTGTACGTGGCCACGGTGGCCAGAACCTATCGGAAAGCCATTGACGACTGCCTGGCAGGGGAAGAGATTTACCGGGCCAATATGCCCTGGTATCTGGAAGAGATCAAAAAGTGCACCTATCGCCGCTTTACCACCGGTTTTTACTTTGGAAAACCGGATGAGGACTCCATGGTCTATGACAACAATACCTATGTGAATGAGTCCATCTATCTGGGAATCGTGGGGAGAGTGGATGAACAGGGAAGAGCCTGTTTTGAACAGCGCAATAAATTCTGCGTCGGTGACAGGATCGAGATCATGAAGCCGGACGGCAGGGATGTGCCCGCTTTAGTCACGGGTCTCTGGAACGAAGAAGGGGAGGCGGTGGAAAGCGCACCCCACTCGAAAGAAAAGCTCCGGGTCGCTCTTGAGAGTGATGCACGGCCGGAGGAGGGCGACCTGCTGCGGATGCCTTCCGCCAGGAAAGAGGCAGAAACCCGGAAAGAAATGCCTGCTACACAACATGTACAATAAGGCTGGCTTATAACAGAAGTTTTTTAGATAAAAATGTGCTTGCATTTTCAGAAGGTCTGCGGTATCTTAAAAACCAAGTGAAGAAAATAACGACTTACGGCTGAACAATGGTGTTCCAAAAGGGATTTTGGGGCACCATTTTTTGATAAAGCAGCAAAGGGATCCCGGCGGAAGCGAAAAAGTCATCAGTTGAAGTCGGCGTCAGATCCCGGCACAGCCGGCGTAAGAAGGGAGAAAGCATGAGCGAAAAAGTGAACGTAGAACAGATCTTTTCCGAAGACGTCTTTACTCTGGGTACCATGAGAGAGAGACTGCCCAAGAACGTCTTCAAGAGAGTCAAGAAGATCATGGATCAGGGCGGCGAGCTGTCTTTAGCAGATGCTGACGTAGTTGCCAAGGCCATGAAGGACTGGGCAGTAGAGAAGGGCGCAACCCATTATACCCACTGGTTCCAGCCTCTGACCGGTATCACCGCTGAGAAGCATGATTCCTTTATTTCCCATCCCGATGAGAACGGCCACATGCTGATGGAGTTCTCCGGTAAGGAGCTGATCAAGGGCGAGCCCGATGCATCCTCCTTCCCCTCCGGCGGCCTGCGTGCTACCTTCGAGGCAAGAGGCTATACAGCCTGGGATATCACTTCCCCTGCTTTCTTAAAGACCACCGGCACCGGCGTGACCCTTTGCATTCCCACCGCATTCTGCTCTTACACCGGTGAGGCACTGGATAAGAAGACTCCTCTGCTGCGCTCCATGGAGGCTGTCAGCGAGCAGGCACTTCGTATCGTCCGTCTCTTCGGCAATACCGAAGCTACCAAGGTAGTGGCTTCCGTAGGCCCTGAGCAGGAGTATTTCCTGGTAGACGAAGACAAGTATTTAAAGAGACCCGACCTGATCTATTCCGGCCGCACCCTGTTCGGCGCTCCGGCTCCCAAGGGACAGGAGATGGAGGATCATTACTTCGGTGTCATCCGTGAGCGTATCGGCGCTTACATGAAAGATCTGAATGAGGAGCTGTGGAAGCTGGGCGTAACCGCCAAGACACAGCACAACGAGGTAGCTCCTGCACAGCACGAGCTGGCTCCCATCTATGAGACCGCTAATATCGCTGTTGACCATAACCAGCTGGTTATGGAGGCTATGAAGAGAGTGGCTTATCACCACGGTCTGCGCTGCCTGCTTCACGAGAAGCCCTTCGCCGGCGTGAATGGTTCCGGTAAGCACAACAACTGGTCCCTGGGCACCGACAACGGCGTAAACCTGTTAGAGCCCGGTGAGTCTCCGGAGCAGAACATCCAGTTCCTGCTGGTACTGGCCTGCATCCTGAAGGCTGTAGATACCCACGCTGATCTGCTTCGTCAGAGCGCATCTGATGTAGGCAACGATCACCGTCTGGGCGCCAACGAGGCACCGCCGGCTATCATCTCCGTATTCCTGGGCGAGCAGCTTGAGGACGTGGTAAAGCAGCTGGTAGAGACCGGCGCAGCTGACCGTCATATTGAGGGCGGCGTATTAAAGACCGGTGTTTCCACCCTTCCGGATTTAAAGAAGGATGCCACCGACAGAAACAGAACATCTCCTTTTGCTTTCACCGGCAATAAGTTCGAGTTCCGTATGGTAGGCTCCGCAGATTCCATCGCAAGCCCGAATACCACCCTGAATGCTATCGTTGCAGAGGCATTTTGCGAGGCAGCTGACATTCTGGAGAAGGCTGACAACTTTGACCTGGCAGTACATGACCTGATCAAGGAGTACCTGACCAAGCACCAGAGAATCATCTTCAACGGCAACGGCTATGCAGATGAGTGGGTCGTAGAGGCTGAGCGCAGAGGACTGCCGAACATCAAGTCCATGATCGAGGCAGCCAGCACCCTGACCACCGACAAGGCTGTAAAGCTGTTCGAGAAGTTCGGCATCTTTACCAAGGCTGAGCTGGAGTCCAGAGAAGAGATCATCTACGAGACCTATGCAAAGACCATCAATATCGAAGCTCTGACCATGATCGATATGGCCAGCAAGCAGATCATTCCTGCCTGCATGAAGTATGACAAGGCACTGGCAGATACCGTCATCGCCCTGAAGGATGCAGGTGTCAGCGCTGAGGCAGAGCTGGCAAGACTGAAGCGTGTAGCCGGCAAGGTAGACGAAGCACAGAATGCACTCCTTGCACTGGAAGAGATCGAAAAGAAGGCGAGCGCTATCGAGGACGTAAAGGAGCAGGCATTCTACTACAAGGATACTGTAAAGGAAGCCATGCAGGCACTGCGTACTCCCTGCGACGAGCTGGAAATGCTGGTTGACAAGGAAGTATGGCCGATTCCTACCTACGGCGATCTGATGTTTGAGGTCTAAGTTATAGAATTTATACAGCGCTTTCTGCTGTGGCTGATGCCGGCAGGAAGCGCTGTTTTTTGCAGAAGGCATCTCTATCATATCGACAGAAATAAAAATCCGGCCGCTCGGGAGAGCGTGCCGGATTTTTTCAGCATATGAAATTGTTGTCTTTATCAGATGGAGCTAAAGAGTTTGTAGATATTATAGCCGACAAAACCGACTACACCGACTGTACCTCCACCGACTACTAAGTAAGCTAATGCTGTGAACATATGATTTTCCTCTCTTTCTTTTGATGATTTTATGTGTGCGGCTCCTGTATTTCAGGTCGTTGCCGCTTGTTTGTTTTTTGTTGAGGTAATCATACATAATCAGGTGTATGAGAAACGTAACAGGCATCAAAGATGCAGAGCAGCATGGAATTTCCGGTATATGAAGATCAGGCGGGGATCTCGCAAAGACCGCATCAGATTCGGATCAGGATCATATAAGCAGCGGTTCCCGCGACAATAGAGAGCAGAGTATTATGCTTCCAGCGATAGGAATGAATGACAACGGCCGCCGCCAGGAGGCAGGCAATGCCGGTATCACTGGGATGGAGAAGGCCGTCCTTTAAGCAGTAAATGACCAGCACCGCCATAATGGCGGAGGGAAGCAGACTGCCCAGTCGTTCCAACCATCCGGGAAGAGGCATGTCACCCCGGAAGATCAGAAAAGGCAGCGCCCGGAGCAGATAGGTGCACAGGGCGGAGAGGATAAGTACGAGCAGGATATATTGGGAAGATATGGCAGTAGTATTCATAGGTTTTGTGATCGTGATAAGTCAGGTTATGTACAGTGTGTCAGTTTTCAGCAGCGGGCGCATCCCCGCTGCTGCCAGAGCAGCAATATCCCGGAGGTGATCAACAGGGCCGGCAGCATAAAGCGGGCGGAACCAAAGAGATACAGACAGACTAACCCCAGGAAAAGTCCCAGCAGTGCAGGAAAATGGGCATCCATAAAAGCACTGAAGCTGCCCTTTTGGTCCGCGTCCTGCGCGGAGGTCTCCCACTGCTTTTCCCGCATGGCAGCCTGGGCCTTTTCCCACTGATCTGTGAAGATGATCAGAAACAGAGCGGTCATGCAAAAGTCAATGCCTTCCAGATCAAAGGGAAGGAGCTGGCCCAGAATGCTGCCGATGACGGAGCCGATGATCCAATAGGTCTGGCATAGGATCGCCAGGATGAACATGGTATCCTGTTTCTCCTTCCCGGTGAGGGTCAGAGTGCAGTTGACGGCGAAGGTCTCGTCCGTCAGAGAGTGGATCATGTAGGGGAGCCGCTTGCCGGTCTTCTTAAATTCCGGCAGAAAGGTAATGGCATAGAAAATCTGCCGGCTGTTCATCAGCAGTGCTGTCAGCAGCACCGTAGCCAGAGAGGCGCCGGTAGAAAGAAAGGTGATCAGCACAAACTGAAAGGCGCCGGTATAGACAAAGGCGCTGGCAAAGAGGGAATAAAACCAGCCAAGGCCGGCATTCTGCATCATCAGGCCATAGGCAATGCTCAGGAATACATAGCTGCACATGACCGGAATGGATTTGGTAAAGGCCAGCTGAAAAATCTGTTTCTTACTCATGGGATCTCCTCCCCGCAGGCATATTCGCCGGGGAAAAACGCAAAGCAAACCGCAGAATTGCCAAAGCAAATCCGTGCTTAGCTTCAGCCAATCTGCGATCTGCTTCAGAAGGTATACATAGAACATTACTCAGAATTTAGCGATGTGAGAGAGTTCCATGACAAAAATGGTGACACCTCCCGCATCCTCTTCCACGGGAACCGCCGCCATGCCCACAGGATAACGCTGGGCAGTGAAGAGAGAGGGATTGCGGTAGATGGTCTCTCTGCGGCGCCCTGCCGTGGCCTTCAGGATATCCAGGACAGACTGCAGATGCTCCTCATCCGTACCGATCATCACCGTGGTGCTCTTCTTTTTCAGAAAGCCGCCGGTGGAGCTGAGGGTGGTGACGAAAAAGCCATTCTGGTTCAGCTGGCTGACCGTCTCCTCGTAATCGTCATCCTGCAGGACAGCCAGAATCAGTTTGCCATGCTGCAGGTCCTGGGGCCGGTCGTTTTCGGGATTCTGTTCTTTTCTTGTTTCATTATTCTGTTCTGCCATAGGGAGTGCCTCCTTTCCGGGACGGGGGCTGCCGCCGCTATTGCTTTACCTGAGAATTGCGGGAGTACAATGCACGCAGCAGTCCGGTATCCGTTGGGGACAAAAGAACTTTTGCCCCGTCATCACATCTTTTTTTACATCCTACGTAACTGTTCAGAGCTCCATTCGCAAAATCGCTGCTGCGCAGCTTTCCTTTTGCTCATGCGGCGTTCTCACCAGATAGGCGTTCTCACCAGATATAAAGAGAAATTTGACATATCCGGAAAAAGTGACTACAATTTTAATCGTTTGCGTTGTAGTCACTTTTTTGCTGCGTCATCAATCCATCATGATTGCAAAAG
>CAVKQI010000012.1:0-38300 GCA_963658405.1 bacterium
AGATGCCATAGCTGTTTAATACAGCGTTGATCTTATCAATACGTCTTTCATATGATTCAAATAAAGCCATTTTTCTGTCCTCCTATACCTTACTGTTTTCTGGGATCGATGATCTTAACAGCATCATCTACGCGGCCGTACTGACCCTTAGCCTTCTCCCATGCGGTGGTAGGATCATCACCCTTCTTGATGAAGTCGGTCATCTTGCCGAGGTTTACGAACTGGTAGCCGATGATCTGATCATCCTTGTCCAGTGCGATACCGGTTACATAGCCTTCTGCCATCTCCAGATAACGAGGACCCTTCTTTAATGTGCCGTACATGGTACCAACCTGACTTCTGAGGCCCTTGCCCAGATCCTCCAGACCTGCGCCGATCGGCAGACCATCCTCGGAGAAAGCGCTCTGTGTACGACCGTAAACGATCTGCAGGAACAGCTCTCTCATAGCGGTATTGATAGCGTCGCATACAAGGTCGGTATTCAGAGCTTCCATAACGGTAAGGCCGGGAAGGATCTCTGCTGCCATAGCTGCGGAGTGAGTCATACCGGAACATCCTACGGTCTCAACCAGTGCTTCCTGGATGATGCCGTCCTTGACATTCAGAGTCAGCTTGCAGGCACCCTGCTGCGGTGCGCACCAGCCGACACCGTGTGTCAGACCGGAAATGTCCTTAACCTCTTTAGCCTGTACCCATTTTGCCTCTTCGGGAATGGGAGCACAACCATGATGTACGCCCTGCGCTACGGGGCACATTTCTTCAACTTCTTTTGAATAGATCATGTGAAATCTCCTTTCAGATTGGTTTTACAATAGAACAGCCGCTGCTCACATACATACGGCCTCTATAATTTAAGCATATTTTTTTGTGCAAATCAATGAATTTGTCACCGCTAACCATTGAAAACTGTGAAGGCCGAAGAGAACCTGCCAAAGAGCCGGGCGATAAGGCAGAGACGCAGGTAAAGATAATGTAAAAGAATCCCGCAGACGGCAGATTGCGGAATCTTTTTACAGGATCTTTCGTTGCGGGACCTTTGATTTTTCGCTATAATCTTGTGCGGCAGTGAATGTCTATAAAGAATAGTATCCGTTTAGCACCCAGCTCGAATCTGCTTCGCCAATCCTCGATGCAGCATGTGCAAAGCAGATCTACAGGAAAGGGGAAATCATGTCGAAATCTAAGGAAATGGACTTAACCGTGGGCGATCCCTTTCGCGCATTGCTTCTGTTTGCGATCCCCGTTATTGCCGGCAATCTGTTCCAGCTTTTCTATACCCTGGCGGATTCCGTCATCGTAGGCCAGACCCTGGGGGCCCAGTCTCTGGCGGCCGTGGGCTCCACCAGCATCATTATCTACTTTGTATTCTGCTTTATCAACGGCTTTACCGGAGGCTTCGGCATCTGTCTGGGACAAAAGTGCGGTGCCAAGGATGAGGCGGGCATGCGAAAGAGCATCGCCGTCTCCGCGATCCTCAGCATTGCCTTTACGGTGGTACTGACTTTCCTGTGCTGCATTTTTTCTCATCAGATCCTGCGGCTGATGCAGATCCCGGAGGATATTTATCAGGAGGCCTATGACTATATGTTCATCGTCCTTCTGGGCACCGGGGCCACTGTCTTTTACAATATGATCTCCAATATGCTCCGGGCCCTGGGTGACAGCCGGACGCCTCTGTATTTTCTGGTATTTTCCTCGATCCTGAACGTCTTTTTGGATCTGCTCTTCATACTGCCCTTTCACATGGGCGTAGCCGGCGCGGCCTGGGCGACTATCCTGTCCCAGTTTCTCTCTGCGGTATTAAGCCTGATCGCCGGCTGGAAGCACTTTTCCGTGCTGCATCTTAAACGGGCGGATTTCCATGATCTGAAGGATGTAGCGATCCATCACTTAAAGACCGGCTTTCCCATGGGTTTTCAGATGTCTGTGATGTGCATCGGCCAGCTGGCCATGCAGACCGTGGTCAATTCTCTGGGCAGCGCCGCGGTGGCCGGCTATACCGCTGCCTCCAAGGCAGATCAGCTCTCGGTGCTGGTAAATAATGCCATGATGACCGCCATCTCCAACTACGTGGCGCAGAATTTCGGCGCCGGAAGATGGGACCGGATCCGGGCCGGTGTCCGGGCCAGCCTGCTGCAGACAGAAGCACTGAATCTGCTGATGTGTGTCGGGATTCTGCTGCTGCGCCACCCCATCGTCAACCTGTTTCTGACCGGTCCCAGCGATGAGATCATCCATTACTCCGACATGTACCTGACCATCGTCTCCCCCTTTTATGTGATCCTGGGACTGCTGGCGGTCTACCGCACCACCATACAGAGTATGGGCAACGGACAGGCGCCCTTTATGGCCTGCATGATCGAGCTGGTGATGCGCATCGGTGCCACCGTCGGGCTCTCCGCTCTCATCGGCTATACTTCCGTTTGTATTGCGAGCCCCATGGCATGGTTCGGCGCCTGCGCGCTTTTGATCCCCTGCTACTACATTACTATGCGCAGAAAGCTTCCCGCGCAGCAACAGTAAAGTGCCTGCCGATGATCTTTGTCTGCAGTATAAATCAATACATACAGATGCTTTTTACTTTCCGATCTGCCGCTTCTGCTTTTTTGAGAATCCGGCATGTAGCTACTGTTGACAGAGACAGTATTCTCACACCGTAAACTCCTCCGTCCACTTTAGCACCGGTTTTTCGCCTTGCCACTCTACGGGCAGCCAGACATAGCGGGAGATGCTTGTTGTCTGGGGGCTGGTCTGTTCGACGCCGGGCAGGGGCGAGGGCGCTTTGGGGGCGGTATCGGGCTGATAGTCCTTGAAATGCCGCTCCATGCCCTTGATGATCTGCTTGCTCATTTTGGGTACCCACCACTGGGGACACCAGCGGTCGGCGCAGGCCAGCAGAGTGTCGGTGTCCTGCACGGGCAGCACACAGGTGATCTGGCTGTTGAACGTCGTGTTCGTTTTATCGCCGATGCAGGGGTCGCCCAAGTCGGTGTATTCGCCGTGGTAATCGTCAAACACGCAGACCCTGCTGGCGTTTGGATAGTAGCCGCTTGTACCACTGGTGAAAAGATACTTGCGCCCGCCATATTCAAAAAACGTCGGTGCTTCGCGGGTCAGCGGCGGGTACAGACCCTTGTAATGCTCGGAGTATTCGCCGCTGCACGCCGTGTAATCATCCGTCAGGGTGGCGCAGATCAGCTCAAAGTGCGGGCGCTCAAACCAGATGTAGCCTTTCTGCGTGACAGCGTCAACGTGCAGGCAGAAGTCGCCGCTGTCCATATCCAGCGGCTTGTAAATTTTGCGTACCATCGTGTAGGAACCTTCAAATGTATCGGAGGTCATGATCGCCATAAACTGGCTGGTCTCCCCTGCCATGACCTTGAGCCACGCAACATATTTCCCGGTTTTGCGGCAGTAGATGATATGCGGGCGGTCCAGCTGATATGTGGGGTGCAGCGGGCTTTGCAGGTTGTCGGGCGTCGGCGGGATGAGCAGCCCCTCGTCCTGCCAGTTGTACAGGTCTCTGGAGGTGTACCACCGCACACCCCAATGCCAGATCTTGCTGCCCTTTTTCGTCTTTTCTTTGTTCTCGCCGTACCAGATATAGCGGCTGTTCTTTTCGTCATAAAATACGGAAAATCCATGTGCCTGTATCGGCTTGCCAGCCGTGTCCAGCCAGACTTTGCCGGGACGGATGCAGTTGTACATCGTTCATTCCTCCACTTGTATCGGGGCGCAGGGAGCGGCGGGCAGGCCGCCCGCGTACAGCACCATCGGCGCGTAGGGGCGGTAGGCAAAACTGACGGTCAACTCCTTTTGCTTTTGCAGTTTCGGTCCGGTCAGAAGGACTGTATCCCCCTGCACGGCGGCGGTTACAGGCAGGCGGCAAGCGCCTGCCTGTACGCAGAACAGCCCCGCCAGATCAGAGTCATGGCAGCGGGGGTCCTGCGTGTGCAGACCCTGTTCCGCATGGGCAAAACGGCAGACGATCCCCCCGCCGGCGCACTTGGCACTTACCATGCGCGGTGCGTCGCAAGGCACGTTTTGCCCGTAAATCTTCGCCAGCGCCTTGTCGGCCAGTCGCTCACCGACGGGGCGCTTTTGTTTGGGGTGAATGTCATAACGGCTGCCCACATCCATAATAGACACCATATACACGCCCGGCTCCGTGTCGGCCACCTGCTGCTGTTTTTCGCGCACGATTTCATAGTTTTCTCCGCTGCACTCTTTCCAGCCCTCGTAGGGGGCCAGCTGCACCAGCAGGAACGGCAGCGCCGCGCCCCAGTCCATGCTCCAGTTCTCGATCAATGTTTTCAGCAGTATATCGTAGATCTCTGCGTGCTTATGATCCGTTTCACCTTGATACCACAACACGCCCGCCGCCGTGTACCCGACGATGGTTTGCAGCATCATGGTGTACAGGCCGCCCGGGCGGTTTTCGTCACAGGGGCCCATCTGGTAGGTGCTGACGATGATCTTGCCGACGATTTTCGTCAGCAGACCGGGCTTTCGGGTGATCTCGTTCTTCATCCGCTTTTCGGTTTCGGCGATCACCTTGGGGTTGGCCGCATAGGTGTTCGGCTTGGTGTGGGCGGCCGTGTACTTGCCTAAATCCAGCTTGGCCGTGGCGCGGGCGTATTCGTCTGTGTAGACGCGCAGGGCCGGGTCGGCTTTCAGCCGTGCTTCATCGACCCACGCGCTGGCGCTGGTGCCGCCCCAGTTGCAGCCGACGACCGCCACCGGCATACCCAGCGTCCTGCGCAGCTTTAGTGCAAAGTAGGTACCCACCGCTGAGAAATACGGTGCGTTTTCCGGCGTGAACGGCAGCCATTTATCCCACCGACTGCCATCCTTTTGGCCGGATTCCCGCTGGCCGGGGTAGGCGTACTCGCCCACATCGTAAAAGCGGAAGTGCGCATCGTCGGCGACTGCGGCGGTTTCGTCGCCGTGTTCGTCGTATTTGAGCAAAAACTCCATGTTGCTCTGCCCGCCCGCGATCCAGACCTCGCCCACATCCACATCCGTGAATATCAGCGTGTCCGCCGTGCCCTGCAAGGTCAATGTGCCGTTCTCCTGTGCTGGCAGGGCGGGCAGCGTCAGCGCAAGATCGCCTTGCGGCAGCTCGGTGTGCAACAAGGGTTCACCGTTCCACAGCACGTCTATAGTCTGTGCCGCGTCGGTTTTTCCCCACAGTCGCAGGGACTTACCCTGCTGCAACGTCATGCCGTTTTGAAAAATTTCCGCAAGCTGTATCATACGAAGTTCCTCATTCCAGTGTAAATTCCAGCAGTTGTGCGCAGCCCTTGCCCGCAAAATAAAGGTACAGCGGCGCCGTGCCCGGCGGAAAATCCGGGTGCAGGGTCACGGTTTGCCAGTTGTCACACACGGACAGCGGGGTCAATTTCTGTGGTGCCGCGTCCATTGCAAATGCTGTGCCAACGCTGATCGCGCCATTGCAGCGGTATTTCAGTGTAATGGCTTTTGTGCCGGAAAAAATAAAATACTTGTAGCCGACCCATGTGCCGCCCGCGAGATTGGTAAGATAAAATTGCCTGCCGCGCTGCTCCCCCATCGGGAAAGTCCCGCGCTTTTTGCGGTTGGTAGCGTGGGGCATTTTGCCGTTGGTCAGGTTGCAGCAGATACCTGCCGGGTAGGTTCCCGCACCCGCCAGCGGGCCGCCGTTCATACCACAGCTGGTCATTTCCACCTGTGGTATGCTGCCATCCGGCAAGATCGTAATGCGCTCGGCACAGGCTTGGCGGCTGTAATCGCTGCCGTGGGTCTGGCGGTGGTAGAATACATACCACTGTCCGTCCAGTTGTACAATGCTGCCGTGGTTGTTGCCCGTGTGGTTCAAGCGGTCCTTGTCGGTGCGGCCCTTATACCCGATGTCACCGTTGGAGACGATCGTGCCGCGGTATACAAAATCCCGGTCGGGGAATTTGCTGGTGGCATAGCACAACTCGTGGTTGCGCTCACTCGAATAGATAAAATAGTAGGTATCACCGATCTTGCGGATGGAGCTGCCCTCAAAAAAGCCGTGCCCTGCCCACGGTGTGCCTTTTGCTTTGGTGGGGGCTATGCGGCGCGGTTCGGCAGCGATCGTCAGCATATCGTCTTGCAGCGGCACCGTGATGGCCCCCATCACGCCGCCCGGTGCGGTGATCTCTGCACGGGATTTGTGGTATATTTTTTCCTCGATACGCCACAAGATCCGCTTGTTGAGGGCGTTCATATGGTCTTCCAACGGCAGCTGGGTGCCGTAGTAAAGCCGCACCGTGCCGCCGTCGTTGATAACAGCCGGGTCAAATGCCACATAGCGGGTGTAGATGGTGCCGTCGGGGCTGCGCACATCGCCGTAATATTCAAATTTTCCGTCGGGCGTATCGCAGACGGCCACGCTGATGGGCCCCCAGTAACCGCCGACACCCGCCTCGCCGGAGAGACAGTAGTAGAGATAGTACCGCCCATCCTTGCCCTGCACACAGTCGGGGGCGTACATCTGGCGGCGGTCTGGTGTAGCGTGGGGGTCCTGCTCGACCGTGTAGCTGACGCCGTTATTGCACCAGTCGGTCAAGTCATCCACCGGGGCACTCCACACGGTATAGGGCAGGGAACAGTAGGTGCTGCCGCCCGCTTCCTCGTGGGAGCCGTAGACGTACACCCGGTCGCCAAACACATGGGGTTCACCGTCCGGCACATACTCGGTCAAGGGCATATAGGGGTTGTAGATCTGCTTTTTCATGACAAAGTCCTTTCATAGCATCCCGGCTGCAATGTCTCATCATAAAAGTCCGCCGTTGTATTGGGCGGGATGACGATCTCCGCGGTCGTTGTGCCGTCCGTGTTGCGGGTCCACTTACAGCTTACCGCGCCGTACAGGCTGTTGTAGACAGCTTCAGCAAAGTAAAGCGCGGCATCCTGGCAGGGCGCGATCTTGAAGTGCCGCTCACCATCCGCCGTGATGCCCGCGACGCCCTCAAACAGCCATTGGCAGACCGCGCCGGGCGAGTAATGATTGCGGCTGACGTTGCCCTCCCATGTTTCCCACACGGTTGTTGCGCATTGGTCGACCTCGTAGAGCCAACCGGGCTTTTCGGAGTTGAGCAGCATTTTATAGGCAAGATCGGTGCGGTGGGCCTGCGCCAGCATTGGCAGCACAAGCGGCGTCGAAAGGAAGCCCGTGCCGACCTTGTACCCGCGGTTTTCCACGGCCTTGGCAAGGCGGATTTGCAGCGCCGTTTTCAGTTCGGCGTCATCGTCAGCCAAGCCCAGCGCCAGCGGCCGGACGAGTTTAGCCTGTCGGTCGGTGTCGGGCGCACCGTTTCGCAAAAATAGTTTGCGGTAGGCGCGGCGCGCGCCGTCGGCATGATCCGCATAGCGGGCGGCGTCCTCGGTTTTGCCCAAGGCGCGGGCGGCCTCGGTCATGACCTGCATGGAATAATGCAGGTAGGCTGTACATTCCTCGGTGTGCAGGGGCTGCTTGCCCGCCGCGATCTTCTCCTGAAATTCGGCAGGCTCCAGCCACTCGCCCAAGTGCATCCCTTTCTCATAAACATATTGGTTCAGCGGGTCGGCAGCGGCCTGCTTTTTGTCCTTATGGCCCGTGTTGGCAAGGCGGTGCTCGGCCAGTCTTTGCATGAGCGGGTAGCTTTCCGCCAGCAGCTTTTTATCGCCGTAGCGCTTATAATAGCGCCACGGCACAAGGATGGCGGCATCGGACCAGCCCACACTGTCGCCCGTGCTGTCGTACAGCGCGGCAAAGCCGTTGTAGGGCGCGACGGCGGAGATCCTGCCGTCCGGCTTCTGGTTGTCCTGCAGATCGCGCAGCCATTTGCGGTAGAACGGCGCGACATTCATAATATACGCGCCCGTCTCAAAAAACACCTGTGCGTCGCCCGTCCATCCCAGCCGCTCCCGCGTCGGGCAGTCGGTGGGAACATCCAAAAAGTTCGACTTCATGCTCCACACGGTGTTTTCAAACAGGCGATTCACCCGCTCATCGGAGCAGCGGAACCAGCCCGTGCGCTCCATGTCGGAGTAGACGGCCACCGCCGCAAAGTCGGCGGGGTCGATGGCGTAGTCGCTCTCCACCAGCGCATAGCGGAAGCCAAACACCGCAAACCGTGTGCAATATGGCTCGTCCTGCCCCGCGCAGGTATAGACGATCTGCTGCTTGGGGGTGGACTGCTTTTCACCGGGGATCAGCCTGCCATTGCCGGTCATGAGCAGCACCTCGCCCAGGCGGCCAAATTCTTTAACAGGCTTATGCTCCACCATGTTCGCTTGGGTGAACTCGCCGTTTTCGTCAAGGATCTCGCCCAGTGTCAGCGTCAGTTTCTGCCCCGCCGCCCCGCGCGCGGTGAAGGCCACAAAGCCCGCAAGGTTCTGCCCGAAATCCAGCACCGTTTTACCGTTTGGCGTGTGCAGCAGCTTGGGAGTGAAGCGCTCCTTTTGGCGCGGGGTGATGTTGTCGGCGGCGGTGGGCGCGGGGATCTTCCCGGCGTCCGGCAGCAGGACAGCGCGGTGGGCAAAGCTGTATTGCCGCCTTGCATCGATGATCTCGCCGTCCTTCAAATCGGCAAACAGGCGCAGACCGTCGCTCGACCACTGCCAGCTTTCATCGGTACAAAGGGTATGCGAACCGCTGTCATCCTGCCATTCCAGCTGGGCCAGCAGGGCCGTGCGGCGGCCAAAGACGTTCGTTTGCCCGAAGCACCCGATGCTGCCGCGATACCAGCCGTCGGCCAGCTCGGCGGTCAGTGTGTTCTCGTCATGCAAAAGCTGCGTCACATCGTAAGTTTGATATTGCAGCCGCTTACGGTAGTCGGTGCTGCCGGGTGCCAACGCAAAGTCGCCGATGCGCTCGCCGTTCAGCTCGGCGCGGTACAGCCCGCAGGCCGTGATATAGAGCCGCGCCCGCTTGACCGTTCCCGCGCAGGGGAACACTTTGCAGAAGCCGTCCACGGGGTAACGGGTGTTTTTCCGTGGCTTGTAACTGCCCGTGATCCATCGGGCCTTCCAGTCGTCGGCCCGCAAAAGTCCCAGCTCGAACCAGCTTTCGGCCACAGGACCGGGAACGGCGTTTTCATCCCAAAGCCGCACGGTCCACCGCACGCGGTCACGGCTTTGCAGCGGCGCGCCGCCATAGGGGATGTGCGCGGTCTGCGCGGTGTTCACTTTGCCGCTGTCCCAGATTTGCGCACCGTCTCGCTCCGCCGTAATACGGTAGGCCGTCTGGTGCAGCCCGTCGGCACACTGCCAGCTGAACTGCGGCACGGCACAGCCCAGCCCCAGCGGCGCAGTCAGATATTCGGTTTGCAGATGTACTGCCTGCATGGTTTTCCCCCCTTACAATCTGATTTCGGCATCCGGCAGTCCGTCGGCGCTCACACGGACGACGCAGCCCGCGCCGGGGCGCACAACGGCCTGTGCGCAGCCGTAGTAGCTGGTAAAATGCCCGGTTCGATAGCTTTCCTCGGTGCGGGGGTTGGCACTGCCGAAGCCCAGCAACTCACCATTTTCCACAGTGATGTGCAAAAGTCTGTCCGCATTGCTCTCCGTCGTACCGTTGGCGTCGGCAAGGGAAGCATCCAAATAGCAAAGTTCCGCACCGTTCGGCATGGCGTCACACTTTGCCAGCGCAAGGTGCAGCGGCCCTGTGCAGGAAACCAGCTTGCTACGGCCTGTCTCACGGCCGCTTGCATCAAACGCCACGGCTTCCAGCGTGCCGGGGGCATATTTTACGGCAAAGCTTGCCTTGCAGAGCTTCGGGCGCTTTTTGCCACACGACTTGCCGTTTAAGATCAGCTCCACCTGCGCGGCGGCGCTGTACACCTCCACGGTGGTTTTGTTGCCGTCGCAGCCCTGCCACGCCCAGCTGGCCAGCCCGTTGGAGCCGCGCCACACGGCCTTGGCGGGTTTGACGCCCGGATGGTTGGCAGGCTGCACGGCGAGCAGCGGCTGGGCGGGGTGCGTCCAGACCGTGGCTGCCAGCATGGCCTCTGCTGTGGGGCGGCCCAGCAGGTCAAATGCGCCGCAGTCGGCCAGCAGCCACGGGTAAGGTTTTGCAAAGCCCTTGCCATCCGGCGTATAGGCCCACGCACCGATGCCCGTCTCGCCCAGATAATCCCATGCCGTCCACATGAAATCGCCGATCAGATAGGGGTATTTCTCCACCATCTCCCAGTTTTTGGCGATGTCCTGCGGAAAGGTCTCGCTGCCCACCACAATGCGGGCAGGGTGCTTTTTGCCCTCCAGCGGGTAGCGTCCGCTGGCGTAGTTGTAGCCCGCAATGTCCACGGCATCGGCGGCAGGGCTGGACGCGCGATCCACAAAGCCGGCATTGGCAGCCTTGTTCATGCCGGTGCCGACGATGCTCGTGACAAAGTTGAACATCGTCGAGTTCATGCCCTGCATCTTGTTTTCACTGCCGTTCTCCTTGCGGCCGCCGTTTTTGTCGTCATAGACACCCTTGCCCCGGCTGGCCGAGGCGATAATGCTCAGATTCAACCCCGCTGTGACCGGGCGGGACGGGTCGATCTCATGCAGCAGCGCGACCATCTCCCGCAGGGCGGCAACGCCCTTTTCCTTGGCGGGTTCCGAGTTCTCGTTGCCGACGGAGTAGAGCACAACGCAGGGGTGGTTGTAATCCCGCCGCACCACGGCGCGTAGGTCGTCGGCGTGGCAGTCGGCCCAGTGCAGGGCGTAGTCGTAGGGTGTTTTGTGGTTGTACCACATATCCCACATTTCTTCCATCACATACATACCCAGCGCGTCGCAGGCATCCAGCAGGGCCGGGCTGGCCGGGTTGTGGGCGCACCGGATGGCATTGAACCCGGCGTTTTTCAGCACTTGCACCCGCCGCCACTCGCTCTCGGCGTGGCAGGCCGCACCTAAAATGCCGTGGTCATGGTGCAGGCAGCCGCCGCGCAGCAGCGTATTTTTGCCGTTGACGTAAAAGCCCGTTGTATCCCACTTAATCTGCCGGATGCCAAAATTCGTCTCTGCGCTGTCGCCGTTTACCAGTGTTACGCGGCAGCAGTAGAGTTTCGGTGTTTCAGCGCTCCACAGCTGTGCTTCGGGCAGGGGAATTTCACCTGGCTTGTCGGCAGCGGCCAGCAGCGTATCACCGTCCAGGATTTCAATTTTGGCCGCGTCAACGTCACAGTCCACCCGCACGCGGGGCAGCACAGTGGAAACCGTCGTCACGCGGATATCCTCCGGCGTGATGCCGCCCGGCTCGCCCACCCACAGCCACACGGGGCGGTAGATGCCGCCGCCCGTGTACCAACGGCTATTGGGCTGGTCGGCGTTGTCGGCGGTAACTTCCAGCACGTTTTCGGCGTCAAACCGCAGTGCATCGCACAGATCCGCCCAAAACGGGATGTACCCATAGGCTGCGCCGCCGACATGCTGCCCGTTCAGCGTGACTTTTGCGTTTTGGTAGACGCCCTCAAATTGCAGCCGCACGGCCCTGCCCTGCCAGTCGGCCGGGGCGGTGAATGCCTTGCGGTAGCGGTAGATCCCACCTGCAAAGTAGGCCGTAGCGCTGCCGCTGGGGTTTTTTGCCGCGCGTCCCGCTTCAAGCATGGCATCATGGGGCAGCGTGACGGTGCGCCCGCCGAACTGCCAGTTATTATTGAAAGAATAGCGTTTCATAGATTTTCTCCGTTTGCCTTGATAATGTCGCGGTAGAGATACGCCGCGTCCCAGATGCTGGTGCACTTGCCGTCCTCGTTCCACGCGCCCTCAACCTGTGCGGCGGCGCTGGCCGCGTCCCACAGGAAGTTATCGGGGAATTTCATCTGCGGTTCTCCTTACTTTTTCTTCTTGGCGTTTTTTGCGGCCAGCTTGGCTTGGTACTTGGCTTCCTCGGCAGCGAAGTCAAGGCCCTTTTTGGCACATTTTGCTTTCAATTCCTCGATGCGCTTTGTCTCGGCCTGTTTTTCCTGCTCGGCTTCCTCAATGGCAGCGCGTTCCTCCATCGAGAGATAAACCTCGCCGCGTGCTTCGGCTTCGGCCTTGTGACGGGCCGTGATGTCGGCGCTGATCTGCGGCATATTTTTTTCCACGTCGTAGAAGCTCATAATGAGCGCGCCCAGCAGATAGCCAAGCGCCGTGACGCCCACAAAGCAGACGCTGAAGAACATCTTCATAGCGGCAGGCTGGACAATAACCTGCGTGTTGGAGGCGGGCGCAACGTAACCGAATGCCGCGATGCCGCCCAGCAGGATCGACTGTCCGATGCCGGAAGAAACTGTCATGATAATGCTGAACACGGCGGCGGAGAAGCCGTCCGCGCGGTAGCCGTTTTTCCACTCAATGTGGTCCATTGCTTCGGCGGTCAACGCGGCCATGCAGTAAGTGGGCAGCGCACCGATGGATTTGATGAACAGACCACCCAGCACAATACCGAAATTGCCGGGGTTGAACAGGACGATCAACGAGCCGACAGCACCGATGACAAATCCGACCTGGATCACGCGGCGCTTGCCGAATTTGCCCACCAGTGGCCACAGCACAAAGATGCCAAGGCCCAAAGGTGCCTGACCGATGGCGTTGATAAGCACCTGCTTGGCCGTGCCGCCCGCCACGGAATCCGACATGACCCAGTTGGAGTAGTAGAGCATGGAGTTCGTGGACAGGTAGTTGATGACTTGGAAAATAAGGTTGAACGCCAGCACCAGCAGCCAGTATTTGTCGGTAAAGCAAGCCTTGAGCTGCTGCGCAAAGGTAAATGTCTGCGCCACGCCCCTTTCGGCGGCCATCGCGTCCTCGGTCACGCGCTCACGGGTAAAGTAGTATTCCAGCAGCGTGGCGGGGATGGCCAGGATCGAGATAATGCTCATCATCTTGATCCATGTTCCCTGCGCGTCTGCGCCGACACCGAACGAGTTGATCATAATGGGCATGATGATCGTGACGAGCAGGCCGGGAATCATCGTCGTGCCGGTGCTGGTCAGCATGGCCAGTTTGTCGCGCTGCTTGGTGTTGCGGGTGGACAGCGGTACCATCAGACCGTGGCTCATGTTATAGATCGTGTAGGCGAACGCAAAGAACAGGTTGTAGCTGACCACGATCCAGACAAGCTGCACCTTGACGTCGGCCCTGGGCACGGCATACAGCATGATGCCCGTCGCCGCGATCAGAATGCCGGACAGTAGGATCCACGGCCGCGCCTTGCCCTGCTTGGTGCGGGTGTGGTCGATGATGCGGCCCATCGCAATGTTTGTGATGGCGTCCACGATTTTGCTGAAAAAGGGCATCAGCGTCAAAAAGCCGCCCGCAAGGCCGAGAACGTCGGTATAAAATTGGGTCAGATAGCTGCCCGCCACCGCATAGTACACCATGCTGATAAAGCACGGGCCAAAGAAATAACCAAGCCAGCCCTCACTTTTCTGTGTGTTGGCCGAGCGTATGCGGGAGTCCAGCGCCGAAGCGTCAAAGAGGGAACGCCGATTTGTTTGTGCTGCCATGATCTTCTCCTTGTCCTTTCGTATCGAATAGTTTGTGTGTTGCTGGCATTTTGTTCTTCCGCAGTGGTTCGGATGATTTTGCTTGTACTGCAAAATTGAAAATGCTACAATTCAAATATCACTACCTGAATTGTACCGTTTTTCTATCAGATTCGATATATCACAAACAGGATGAAACCGTGTGAAGTTATAACACATTCAATCCAAAGTATAGTCGGGAGGGCTGCCTATGTATACCAAAACCAATCGCATCGGTGACAGTTGGGAGGATATGCGCCGCCAGCTTGGCACCGACAACGCTGAGGGCAGCCACCGCGCCAGCGGCCTGCCGGACGGGCCGTTCCGCCTGCAGTCCATCACCTACCACCCCGGCGAGGAAAAGGCCCGTTTCATTATGGATACCCTCTCGCCATCGGGCAGCGTCTATGTCTCGCTGACCGCCGCAGAGGCCGCGCAGCATTTGTCCAGCGGGCTGCACCGGCATGACTTTTTTGAACTGCTGTTTGTGCTGGAGGGCGAAGTCTACCAGAATATTGAGAACCAGCGCCACCTCTACCCCACGGGCAGCCTGTGCCTGCTGAACCGCAACACCCGCCACACCGAGGAACACGGCACGGATTTCCGCGTGGCATTTTTGCAGCTTTCGCCGGAGTTTTTGCAGAGCGTGGACAATGATCTGTCGCTGCAATATTTTGCGCCGGAACGCGATTGCCCGGCCACCGAGCTTTCGGAGTTTCTGGCGCAGAATCTTTCTGGTGTCGGGAGCAAAAAGGAGTATATAGACTTTATCCCCCTGCCGCAAAGCGCACGGCAAGGGGATATGCGGGAGATATTCAACAAATTGGCGGCCGAAATCATCGACCCGCACCGCGGGTCGTCGTTCGCCGTGCGGGTACTGTGCTATCGCCTGTTTACGTTGCTGGCCGATAAAACGGTCTACCACACCACGCCTGTCAGCATCGGCACCGAGACCGAGAGTGTGCTGTATGCGCTGATCACGCAGCGTATGCGCGAGACGCACGGCCGCATCAGCCGCAGTGCGTTGGAGGAAGAATTGCACTATTCCGGCGTATATCTGAACAAAATTGTCAAAAAATACACGGGGCTGTCGCTTTTTGATTACGGAATGACATTCTGCATGGCCCGCGCAGCCGAGGAACTGACTTCTACGAATAAGACCGTGGCTGAAATCGCTGCCGCGCTGGATTTTACGAATATGACGCATTTTTATAAGTGCTTCCAGCAAATTTACGGGGAGACGCCGTCGAAATACCGCAAGGCGAGGAAAGTGAATCAAATGTGAATTTGGGCTATATCGGAATCGGAATCCGATGTTATGTGAAAGACTGGCAGGAAGAATGGGGATATTATTAAGAGCAGGTCGGACAGCTAAGTTATTAAAGCTGTCCGATTTTTGTATAAGGCAACACTTTACGGATCTTATCCGGGTAATTGCCAATGATGGCATGCACACCGAGGTCCCGGCACAGGCGGATCTCTTCTTCGGTATTGACTGTCCATACATTTACATCCAGTCCCAGCTCCCTACACTCTTTCATGAAATCGGGATACTGCAGGTTATAGACTGCCGGATGAAGGGCATCCACCCCATGTTTTTTGCCGTATGCGGGCATATCCATGGTACCGTCGCAGTAGAGAAAGCCTGTCTTTGCCTGCTTGTCCAGCTCTTTGATCTTCATAATGGAATAATGATTAAAAGAGGAATAGATCACCCTGTCCTCAAAGCCCCACTCCTTCGTAAGGGCGACGATCTTCTGCTCAATGCCGGGATAGAAAAAGATGCCGGTCTTCAGCTCTATATTGATGGTGAGATTTCCCGGTTTCAGGCAGGAAAAGACCTCGCCCATGGTGGGGATCTGTACACCCTCGTAGCCCAGATTGCCATTGCAAAAATCCAGCTTTTTAAGCTCTGCCAGGGTATGATCCTTCACAAAGCCTTTGCCGTTGGAGGTGCGGTCGATGGTCTCGTCGTGGCAGACCACCAGAGCCCCGTCCTTTGTCATCTGTACATCCAGCTCCACACCGTCTGCGCCCATGGCCTGTGCCATTTCAAAAGCAGGGATCGTATTCTCCGGGCAATAACCGCTGGCACCCCGGTGTGCCCAGATCAAAGGTTTATTTTCCATGTTGTACTCCATTCTGCAGATATTTGCACTGCTCTGTTCTTACTTATCTTTCCAAGCAGCAGCCTGAAGATAGCATTTTTAAGAGAGATCATAAAAGCCAGATCCTCGGAGAAAATGCCATCGTGTTGTTTTCTCCACGGGCACAAAGGGCACGCAAAAAGGAGACGTCAGCCGCTGCAGTTTATCGCTCTCATTATGCGCTTTCTTACTTTCATTTTCAATTCTTCAGATCCGTTTCATATTCTGTTTTAGGCCGATAAAAAGTACCCTCCCAGATCCTCTGCCTTCCTGACAGTTATCCAAAAGGGTACCTTTTCTGCTGTGTTTCTGTATTTGTCGTTCCGGCCTTGCTCTGCCGGTCCGATACGCTCTTTTAAAAGAGTGGGCGGCTATACTCGGGGAATTTTATTCCCCGCCGCACTGGTCTTTTTGCGCCTGCGGCGTCTTTGCTTTATCTTCTCTTTTTTATTTTCTTTTCTGAGATAACTATACTGCAGGCAGCGTATGAATGCCGTAACACAGCAGAAATTTTTCCGAAAAGGCAAATTCGCCTCGCGGTCAATCGACTGTCTGCCGGAAACAGCGAAATTTACTTTGCAAAGATCTTGCACAGCGCTTCCAGGGGCTTTCCGTTGGCCGCTGCCAGCATGGTCTCCGCCACATGGCCCGGCAGGGCGCCGCAGCTGGCCAGTACCGCAGCGCGCAGGGAACAGTCTGCCCCGGAGAGGATCGTCATTTTAAAGGTGGGGTCCTCATAGTCGATCTTGCCGCCAAAGCTCTTGGCGATGGTCTTTTCCGTTGCATGGAACATTTTCTCCATGATCCGGGAATGATCCTTTAATTCCATCAGGGAGTGTTCCATGGTGAAGTTACCTTTTTCGATGGGCAGATCTTCCTGGAGCGGACCTCCGTAGAGTGCTTCAAATTCTGCATCGGTAGGCAGTCCCCGGAGGGTCTCATACCAGCTGTTCTTCTGCCAGGCAGGTGCTTCGATCTTCTCTCCCTCTATTTTCATGGAGCCTTGCAGGCGGATATCCGCAGAGGAAGCCCCTAACAGAATCTCATATCTGCCTGCGGGCACGTGCCAGCCGTCTTCCCACCAGATGACAAAGCTTCGCTCATCCAGCGTGAATTCCACTTTCCGACTCTCTCCCGGCGCCAGCATGATTTTGGCAAATCCCTTCAGCTCTTTCAAAGGACGGTACAGGCCATCCTGCGGCGCTGCCACATAAAGCTGAACGATCTCCGCACCCGTGCAGTCACCCTCGTTGGTGATCACGGCGCTGACGGTCCTGTCCCGGATCTTCAGATCTTTATAGGAAAAACAGGTATAGCTCAGACCATAGCCGAAAGGAAAACGTACCTTTTTCCCAGCCTTCTCATAATAGCGGTAGCCCACATACAGACCTTCCTTGTAATGGGTGGTCTTTTTGCCGAAGGTATCCCGACTCGGGACATCCTCATAGGACAGGGGCCATGTCTCGGTGAGCTTGCCGCTGGGATTGCATCTCCCCATCAGGAGATTGGCCGCTGCCGCGCCCCCTGCCTGTCCGGGAAGTCCCATATAGAGCACCGCTTTTACGCGGTCGATCCAGGGAATTTCTATCACGCTGCCGCTAAAGAGCACTACCACAGTATTCGGGTTTGCGGCAGCCACGCCTTCTATCAGGCGAATATGTCCCTCCGGCATGCGGATGTTGTCTCGGTCAAAGCCTTCCGATTCATAGAGATCCGGCAGACCCACGCAGACGATGGCGGTATCGGCCTTGGCGGCAGCTTCCCTTGCCCCCGCCAGGCTTTCCTCTGTCACATCTCCGTTTTTATCACATCCCGGTACGAAATCTGCCTCGGGCATGACATCCAGCAGACTGGTGAGCCTGCTGGGATTGATATGGCTGGAGCCGGCCCCCTGATAACGGGGCGTGCGGGCCATTTCGCCGATCAGGGCGATGCGGGCATCTTTTTTAAGAGGCAGTATCCGGTCTTCATTTTTTAAAAGGACGGCGCCGCCCTCTGCGACTTTCCGGGCTACCCGGTTGTGCGCTTCCTGATCAAAGGCCTGGCCTTTTTTCCGCGCAGGAGATTTAAGGGCCAGGGCAATGACGCGTCCTGCACAGGCGTCCACATCACTCTCTGCCAGAGAGCCGTTCTCCACGGCTTTTAAGACCCAGTTCTCCATATAGTCACTGCCGCCCGGCATGCTTAAGTCGCAGCCGACATGCATGGCCTTTACCCGATTGCACAAGGCCCCCCAGTCGGTGACCACCATGCCCTGAAAGCCCCAGTCCCGGCGCAGGACGCTGGTCAGCAGCCAGTGATTATCGCTGGTATGGACATCGTTGATCCGGGGATAGCTGCACATCACCGTCTCCGGAGCCGCTTCCTTTACGACCTTTTCAAAGGCAGGCAGGTAGAGCTCCCGCAGGGTTCGCTGATCTACCTGGCTGTTGCCGCCGAAGCGCTTGTACTCCTGGTTATTTGCCGCAAAGTGTTTAAGGCTCGTGCCCTCTCCGGTGCTCTGAACGCCCTGCACCCAGGCTTTACCCATAGAGCCGGCGATATAAGGATCCTCGGAAAAATATTCAAAATTTCTTCCGCACAGGGGATTGCGCTTGATGTTCACACCGGGACCAAGCATCACATCGATGCCGTAATGCAGGGCCTCCTCTCCGATCGCTTGGCCCTCTTCCTCCAGAAGGGAACTGTCCCAGGAGGCGCCGCTGGTCACCGCAGCCGGAAAGCAGGTGGCGGGTTCTGCGTTGTTGACGCCGATCATATCCGTCTCTTTTTTCTGGAAGCGGACACCGTTTGGACCATCGCTCATAGTGATGGAAGGAATGCCGTACGCATCCATGGCCTTGCTTTCCCAGAAGCTTGCACCGTTGCAGAGAGAGATTTTCTCCTGCAGGGTCATTTTTTTCAGTATTTCCGATATCTGTTTTTCCATTTACATTACCTTTTCCTTTTCATTGCGCTCTGCGATCTTCTGACACATCTCGCCGTAGTTTGCCTCCAGGTCGAATCGGGAGATCAGGACATAGAGGATGATCAGCATAGCCAGAGGCACATCGATGCAGAAGGTATAAATACTGTGACGAATAGAGACAGTGATTTCGGTCATTTTGTACAGCCAAGATCACCCTTCATAGCTTTATTATGTTATAATCACGGGAAAAGCTATATCAAATTCAGGATAGATATGTCAAATTAATGACTTTCAGCAGAGAAGTCTAGTGTGAAAAATACGCTCGATAGCAAACGAGAATCAAAGATTCTCGTTACTTTTCGCACAGCTATTTGTGACGCCTGCGGAATGGAGATTTTTATGAATGATGATTTCTATAAGAGTTTTGAAGAGATATGCACATTCTGCCGGGTGCCCATTACCATCGTGAATGCATCCGGCGCGCCCCTTAAGATCATGCCGGATGACCGGGAGGATCTGGTGCCCAGACAGGCTGTAAGATGGACGATCGATGATTTTCTCGCCCAGGACGGAGATACCGCGTATCCCCTGATCACTTATCTGGAGCCCGGTTATTTTCTCGCAGTTTTTTCCCTGCCGCAGGACAGATTCTGCATCGTGGGACTGGTCAGTCCTTTTCAGCATCCCCGGAGCGAGATCCTGCAGATCGCCTCCGAGGCTTTTGTGCCGGAAAAGCTCCAGGAGTTCTGCCGCATCATGATGCAGATGCCTACTCTTACCCTGACCCAGTTCAGATCTCTGCTCTGCCTTCTCGTGCGGCTTTCCCGGGGAGAAGAGATAGAAGCCGGTCAGATACGCTTTGTCAATAAGACCGTCTCCCGGGGAAAGGATATCGGGGAATCTCTCTTTATGATCCGGGAAAACGCAGATTTTCACGTGCCCATCGATTATGAGATCGGTCTGTGCGAGGCTGTCACGGCCGGCGATCAGGCGCTTCTCCTAAAAAGGCTCAAAAGCCCATCACAGGGGAAAATCGGACAGCTCAGCACCAATCCCCTGCGGCAGGTAAAATATTCCTTTATCTCCCTTGCCACCCTTCTGACCAGAGCCGCCATCAAGGGCGGCCTCCCTGACGAGGATGCCTTTAATCTCAGCGATCTCTATTGTCAGAACATGGACGTGCTGACAGAGCCGGCATCGGTGGAACATCTGGTATTTACTATGGCACAGGATTTCTGCCGGCATGTAGCGAATACAAAAGCAAAGGATGCCCAGAGCCCCGCGGTGCGGGAATGCATCAATTACATTTCCGCGCATCTCCACGAGGATCTGGGCATGGAAAACTTGGCAAAGCACTGCGGCCTCTGCACCAGAAGCCTGTCCCTTAAATTTAAAAAGGAGCTGGGCATGGGCATACCGGAGTACATTCACCGGGAAAAAATAAAGGAAGCCCGGTACCTTCTTCGAAACAGTGATTACAGCCTGGCGGATATTGCCCTTTTTCTGCACTATCCGACCCAGAGTTATTTCACGCAGATCTTTAAAAAGTATGAGGGCTGCACGCCCCAGCAGTACCGGGATCACTCGTGAGTTAAGTCCTTCACCCACCGGTATTTCCGGAAGTGATGCAGCACCCAGGGCACCTTTCCCACCTCATCGATGCAGGTGCAGGCATAAACCAGCACCACCGGCCAGTGGAAAAGATACGTGCCGGCAGCGGCCAGGGGAATGGCCAGGCACCACATGCAGACAGCCAGGCTGTACATGTCAAATAAGGTATCGCCCCCTGCGCCGAAGATGCCGTTGATGGTCACATCATTGAGGGAGCGACCGATCATATAAAAGGCGATCACGGCAAACATTCCCTTCAGGTAGCTCTGGGCCTCGGGTGTCAGCTTTACAAAATGAAGGATAATGGGCGCCGCGATGATCATCACAAGGGAGGAAAGAACGCCGCACAGCAGGGAGATCTTTAACAGGCGGATGCCGTAGCGCTTTCCTTTTTCCAGATTGCCGGCGCCCAGTTCATTGCCGACGATGATGCCGGCCGCACTGGAGATGCCGGCGCTGAAGCAGCAGATCATATCCCGCACCACGGCGGCTACAGAGTTGGCGGCGGCCGCATCTGTGCCCAGGTGTCCCATAAAGGAGGAATACGAGGTAAATCCGATGCCCCAGAACAGACTCGCCCCCAGAAGCGGCAGGCCGCATTTCCGAAAATCCCGGGACAGCTGTGGATTTCGTCTGCACAGATCCTTTACGGAAGGATGCAGGTAGCCGGGACGATAGGAAACAAGGACAGAGACAGCCAGCTCTGTGATGCGGGCCAGGAGCGTTGCCAGCGCAGCTCCCTCTACGCCCATGGGCGTAAGGCCGAAGCCGCCGTAAATAAAGATGGCATTTAAGACGATATTGATGCATACCGTGGCCGAGCTGATGATGGCCGTGGTCCTGGCGTGTTCGCTGGTCTTCATGATGACCAGGTAGCACTGGGAAATACCTGTCAGCAGGTAAGAGAAGCCGGCGATGCGCAGATAGCTGACGCCGTAGCCGATGAGGATCTCCTCATTGGTAAAGAGCAGCATCAGACTGCGTCCGAAAAATACACAGCCGATGAAAAACACGGCCGATACCAGTCCGCACAGGCGAAGGGCCATGCCGAAGATCTCATCTAAGGTCTTCTTATCTCCCTTTCCCCAGTACTGAGCGCCTAAAATGGCAAGGCTGCAGGTGGCCGCCGCCAGAAACATATTCTGAATAAACTGGATCTGTGTCGCCAGGGATACCGCGGACATGAAATTCTGGTCCACGCCTCCCAGCATAAAGGCATCTGCCACTGCCACCAGGGCAAGCATCAGGTTCTGAAGCACGATGGGGATCATCAGGCTCCAGAGTTTTTTATAAAAGGTCGTATCTTTTTGCTGTGTGTGCATGGTTACCTCCGTATAGGTGCATTTGTGTCTATCCTACCATACGAAATGCGGAAAGAATATGACCTTTCTGTTTCGTTATATAAAAAATCTGATGTTGCCTCCCGGACGCCAGCCGAGTCAGCAGGTGCTGAACAGATACGACAAGCAAAAACCGGCAAAAGCTTTTTGCTCCTGCCGGTTTTTGTTTGGATTTCTATTTATTTGATTCTTACGTTTGGTTCTTATGTTTTTTTTATGAAGTTCGGTTTTGTGCACATCACTGAAACATGCTGATAGCATAGTGAAAAGAGATCGTTATCCATGATTCACGAGGTCACGTCTTAAAATAGTCGCTTTCTCTGCAATATTCTATTTAATTAGCCGCATTCAGCCGGCAGCATTCTTTTTCTTTCCTCTGCCCAGCTGCTCCCGGAAGGCCGGAATCGCCGCCTGGCCCTGCTCGGTGACGGGCTTGATCCACTTGCCGGTGGCGGTATAGCGAAGCTCTATGATCAGGCGAAGGATCTCATCGGTATAGACGAAGGAAAAGACTGCCAGGAAAGGCAGATGCAGGTACATGCCGGCGATCCACGTAGCCGGCACGCTGATGAGAAAGAGGCATGTGATCTCCAGTACCGTGCCGAAGACGGACTCTCCTGCCGCCCGGTATCCCTCATTCTGGATATAATTGCAGGTGCGGATGGTGCCGAAGATCATGTAGATCATCAGCATATACTTTCCATAGGACAGGGCCGTATCCCCCAGACCGAACAGCGCAAACAAAGGTCTGTTCAGCAAAGTGCATACCAGCACGATGACAAAGGTGATGGCCGGACAGGTGAGGATGGACTTCCAGGCGAACTGATAAGCCCGCATGGGTTTGCCTGCGCCTACTTCCTTGCCGATCACCACGCTGGTGGCATTGGAGAGGCCGCCGAAGAAAGCATAGACAAAGCCCTCGCATACACGGAAGGCCGCCATGGCCGCGATGGCCGAGGCATCCTGATGGCCGATGACGATATTGATGATCATCTGCCCTACGCCGTAAAAGAGCTCATTGCACATGATGGGAAAGCTCTTTACCAGATAGCTGCGCATAAAGCCGGTATTAAAACTGAAGAGATCCTTTAATTGAAGTCTGATCTCACATTTCGCCTGTACGGTATAGATCACCAGGATCAGGAGATTGACAATGCCGGAGGCCAGGGTGCCCACAGCGGCGCCGGCCACCCCCATCTTAGGGAAGCCGTAATAGCCGTGGATCAGCACCCAGTTCAGACAGAAGTTCACCAATAAGGCCACGATGGAACTGATCAGAGGCGGCTTTACCCGCTCTGTAGCCCGCAGGAAGAAGCTGAAAAGCACCGCCAGGACCTGCAGCGGATAGGCGAATCCCACGATACGGATATAGGGAGCGCCCATGGTGATGATCTCCTGCTTGTCCGTATAGATGGAAAGCATCCAGGCTGGGTTGGATATAGCCACTGCGGAAAAAAGAGCCGAGACAAGGCACATGAAGAGCAAAGTGATGCCGAAAGTCTGGTTGATGCCCTTTTCATTCTTGGCGCCCCAGTACTGGGCGAAGAATAAAATGGCCCCGGAGGCAAAGCCCCAGTAGCAGGAAAAGAACAGGGAGCTGATCTGGGAGCAGATGCCCACTGCCGCCACCGCCAGCTCTCCCTGGGAGCCGATCATGATGGTATCCACCATGCTGGCCGTCGTGGATAAAAGGTTTTGCAGTGCGATGGGAAAGGCAATGGAAAAAAGGATGGAGAGAAAGTATCTCCAGGTGATCTTGTCACCGTTTGCAGTGCTGGTGTTCATGAATGACTCCGTTCTCATACCGTTTACGCAGCAGTATCTGCCGCTGTTTCCGGGAAATCTGTATGCAGTAACTCCATCAGACATTATACCATACAGAAACAAAAAACGCCGCTTCCTCACGAAAAAGGAAGCGGTGTTCCAGAGAACCCCACACGAAGAATATCGATTTGCTGATTGGACTGATTCTGCGTTTACAGCCTGGCATTAAAGCTGGGGAGCTTTTGCATTATCCAGAGAAGTCTGGCTGGTTCCAACAGAAGCGGTGAAGATTACTTCTACCACATCACTGATGGAAGGAAGTGCAAATGCAAGCACACCGTTGATGATGACAACGGGAACAAGTACGTACTTGCCGTCTGCTCTCTTATACATAACGCGGATGGTCTCGTTTGCTGCCAGCTGGCGGCCGCCGAGGATCTCGCTTACGGTCTTGGCAACGGAAACAGAACCGTTGCTGGCTACCTTCTCACCGGCAGAGGTGAAAAGACCTACCTTAGCTACATTCAGAACGCTGATCTTGCCGGAAGCATCCTGTAAGGATACGTCCTTGGAACCGGTAGCGTTTACCACCTGCACGTTGACAGCGGAAAGAGCCTTGGTATAATCATTGATCGCTGCTGTAGTCTCTTCTACAGTGGCAGGAGTTACCTTTAATACGATGGAAGTTGCATCCAGAGCCTTACCGCTTGCGGTGGTGAAGGTGGTGCCCTCTGCAACGGCGCTGGTCTCGCTGGCTACGCTGCTGACGGTCTCCTGGGATGCACCGGATGCTGCTGCTGCGGTAGCGGCTGCTACTGCTACAGAGTTATCTACGGTAACCTGCTCTGCAGGTTTGCTGCTCTCTGTGATGCTGGGACTGGGAGCGGCGAATGCGGTCATGCTCATAGAGCATGCGAGTACAAGTGAAAGAACAATTGCCATTTTCTTTTTCATGTCAATCATCCCCCTTTCCTGAAATTTGTGTGGTCTCCGTTCTATATATTAGCAAACGTTTTTGCGTCTGCCAATACTTATTTCTCAAGATTTCGAATATTCTGTGTGGCTGCAACGGCATGCCGCCGCCCACGGGCGGCAGGGCTGTGGAAGGGCCGGAGAAGCCCATCTATTCTGCTTTTTTCTCATAGAAAATAGCCAGGATCATTTCATACAATGCGGTCTCATCGGGATAGAATTCCTCAAACTCTTCTCCCATCCGGACTTCGCCTGTCATGGAATAAAGATCCTCGTCCCCGAAGCTGTAGGACAGGGCCTCTCCTGCCAGATAGACAGCCTCATCGGCCGTCACATCCGTCACCATATAGGGCGTGATCTGGGTATACAGCTGCAGGGGCAGGGTCATATCCTTTTTCATGGCTGTTTTAGCCTGTGCGATAAAGTTCTTCAGATACTGCTTCTGCCGCTCCAGACGCTCTTCGGCGCTCTGCTCTTTGGAGGTATCCCGGTAATGGATAAACTGGTAGGCTGCATCTCCGGTCAGATGGACTTTATCGCCGGTATTCCAGCCGGGTTCGAGGCCGCTTGCAGACTCCGGAATGATGACATCCACGCCGCCCACGGCATCGTTGAGCTTTGCCATGACCGACATATTCAGAGCAAAATAACCGTGGATCGGGAGCCCGTAAAAGAGGTTGGAGACAGCGTCCACGCTGTTTTCGCAGCTCTCCTCCATGCCGTCTCCATAGGCGTGGGAAAGAGCGATCTGGGCCGTCTCCTTTCCCGCGTAATTGCCGTTTTTGTCGTAGACCTTCATGGATGTCATGGTATCCCGGTTGATGCCGATGATGCGGATCTTTTTATCATCAGGATCCAGCACTGCCAGGAACATGGCATCTGCCTGTCCGCCTTTAAAGCGATCCGAAGAGGCGCTCACCTCGCCGGTCCGGTCGATGCCCAGGAAGAGAAAGGTCATGATGTCCTTCTTATAGGTATAAACATCTCCCTGATAACGGATACTTCCGGCCTCCAAGGTGGTCTCTGCCTCCGTGCCGGATTCTTCACCTGTCTGCTGCATCTGCTCCGGCACGGCCTCCTGCTTTTGCAAGAGGCGGCTGCGGCCGCTGCGACTTAAGAAAAGCCATGCGGCTCCGGCGATCAATCCCACCGCCAGAATGACGATCAGCAGAACCAGAAAAAATGTGCCGACGCGGGAAAGCGCGGAACGACTTTTCTTTGTTCGTCTGCCGTTCCTTCTCCGATCGTTTCCCCTGAATGGTCTGTTTTTCTGCTTCTGCTCTTTAATTTCCTCTTCAGGCGAGACTACGTCGATCCATTCGATATCATCCTGTATCGTATCATCCTGCATCGCTTTACTCCTCTATCAGAACTGCCTGCACCAGATAGCGCTGGTCAGCTTCCCCGGTGATGCCGGTTTCCAGGGTGATGATCTTATTATTTTCCGTCACATCCATGGTCTCGTCGATAAAGGCATCGATCTGCCGGATGGAAAAGATGCTCTCCAGATAATTATGGAAGACCACCGGATCCGAGAAATCATAGGCGGCGATCAGGTGCTTATCATCGTAGGGATAGGCTGCAAAAATGCGGTACTGCAGGGTTTTTTCCGGCAGATAGATCCGCACATTTCTGTTTTCGTCAAAGAAGGTGCGGTCCTGATAATTGTGCAGAACGCCGAAGCGGTCATCGGTATTGTGTCCGTAGATCACCGTATTGCCGTCCGTGAAATCCGTGCTGTTGGCGGTCTCTGTATAGAGCGCGCCCTGGGCATCCTCTTCCCCGGCCGCATTGTGTGTCAGATAATACTCATCGTCGGTGCGGCACTGGAGGATGGGCTGGCTGATGCCGACCCCCGGGATCTCCAGCCATGCATAGGCATCTGCGTTCAGTGCTGTGAGACTTTGCAGCTTTTCGGGAATCTCGGCATCTCCGTTAAGGACTTCCTCTACTTTGGCGGCATCTACTGTGGACTGTGTCTCCTGTGCAGCAGACTCTTCTCCTGCAGCTGTTTCTGTTTCACCGGCTGCTTCTGCTTCGATCTCCGTTCCGGGATTTGTATTGCCGCCCTGTGCGGTGTCATCTGCGCTGGCAGAGCCGCATCCTACTGTCAGAATGCTCAGGATTCCCAAAGCACAGAGTACTTTCAGCACTGCTTTGGGATATTTATTAAAATTACTGTTTTTCAAACTGATAACCTCATTCTGCCGCGGCCGCTCGGGCCGCGGGGATATACTTACAAACATACTGCCTATTCCGGCTTATAGGAAAAAGCGAGCAGAGACAGGGGCGGGCAGCTCACGCACAGGGAGTCGGAGCGGCCGTCCTTTGCCGCCGGCTTACTCTGCAAGGGCCGCTTGTTGCCAAGCCCTGATCCGCCGTAGGCCGCCTTGTCTGTAGTAAAGATCTCCTGATAGATACCCTCATAGGGTACGCCGATCTCCTCCTCCCAGGAAGCATTGGCCAGGTTGCAGACGATCAGCAGGAAATCATCGGGCTTCCGGCCCCTTCGAAGGAAGGAAATCACGCAGTGATCATTGGCCATCTGTCTCACCCACTGGAAGCCGTCCGGCATCAGATCCTTGGCGGTCATGGCAGACTGGGTGCGGTAGAGGGCATGAAGATCCCGGAGCATGGCGCCAAGTCCCTGTGCCAACGCCTTTCGCTCCTTCTCCTGCTGGCTCACAGGCTCCGGGGCATCCGGCGCCGCCGGCATCACATAGGCCAAGGACTGCAGCTTTTTGCCCTGGTGGAACATCTGCAGGGCGAGAAGGAGCCGCAGGTTGGCATACTTCTCCTGCATGGTTCCCGGGAAGGAACCGGGCAGCTCTTTGTCGATCACCGGCAGCAGGAACTGCTCCGCATACTGATAGGTCATGTGATCGATGAGCAGGTTATGGCAGCCCTGGCGGAACAGGGGATCCTGCCGGAAATACATCTCCATCTCAGACTGCCAGGTGAGATGATACTTCATGGAAAAGCCAAGGCCATTTTCCTCTACCGGATCGGTCAGGGCGGACCAGCCGGAGGAATCCTGGGCGATCATCAGGACGCCGGGATTGCGCTTCTGCATCAGGGTATTCATGCGGCGAAGAAGGGCCACGCCCTCCGGATTATCCCTGCCGCCGTAGATGTTGGGACAGTACTGCCCCTCCTGCTTTCCGTAATCGGCATAGAGGATTCGGGCGATATCCCGGACCACCAGTCCGTCAAAGTGGAACTGCTCCACCCAGTAGAGCATATTGGAGAGTAAAAAGCTCTGGACCTGGGGCTTGCCGTAAGCAAAATACCGGGTATCGCCCTCCGGTGTCTCGTCGCACCGAAAATCGCCGGTCTCATACAGCGGTGTGCTGTCAAAGTCAGCCAGCCCTGCCTCGTTCTTTAAAAAACGGGAAGGCGCAAAATCTGTCAGGACGCCGATGCCCTTACTGTGGAGCAGCTGGATCGCTGCCTGGAGCTGCGCCGCGCGCTTCTGGGGAGGTGCCGGAGAAATAGCCGCCGCCGTCAGGGCAAAGAAATCCTTGGGGATCCGCTCTCCGCCTGCCGCCTCCAGGGACTGCTGCACACCGGTTAAAAGGACATGGGTATAGCCCAGCTCTGCGATCTGCGCTGCCAGACGAATGCCCAGCTCGCCGTAGGTATATTTTCCCTCCAGCAGGGAAAGCGGAAGGGCACAGATGGAAACCGGCCCGGCCTCCCCCGTTCCTTCGCTTCTCTTTTTGATAAAGGCGCTGTCATTAAATTTGCGCACGGGTGCCGCCGGCACGATGGAGGCGCCGTCCCGGGAAGGCTCTGCCGCCTGGGCGAAGGGATCACTCTTCTGGAAGGTCAGTCCGGAGCGAAGCTTGATCTCGTATTTATACAGGTCCCCGGGACCGATGCCCGGCACAAAGAGGCGAAAGATCTCACTGCCCTCCGGTCGGCTCATGGGACAAAAGCGTCCGTCCCAGTTATTGAAATTGCCGATGACGCTGACTCTGGCTGCATGGGGCGCCCAGACAGTAAAAAGACACCCTTCACTCCCGGCCAGCTGCATAGGATGTGCGCCCAGCTTTTCATAGCAGTCATAGGATGCGCCGGCGAGAAATGCCTTTTCATCTGCCGAAGAGAGAAGTCTCGCCGCTCTGTCTGCATGGTAGAGCTCCGGCACCTCGATCTTCTGCTGATCAGCGGTCTCTATCTCGTAGTGATAAGGATAGCTATCCTTTTTTACTCCCGGAATGAGCACCGCGTAATAGCCCTCTTCATCGGCCAGTTCCATGGGAACAGGCTTAGCGCCTTTTACTTCCGGCACCACCCAGGCCCTGACCGCATCCGGTCTGAAAAGCTGCAGTAAAAGGCCGTTGCGGCGCTGCTTAGCGCCCAGAACCTTTTCCGGGCAGTCCGTATCCGCATAGACCACGGCTTCAATCTCGGCCCAGTTCATCATTTTATAGAGCTTTTTATCCATAGGATCTCCATTCCGCAGGCGTTTGTATGGTTCTGTTTTAGATTTACGTTTTATAGTTCTGTTTTTTGTTTTTATTGTTCTGTGGTGTTATTCTGTCCTGTTATGTTTTGTCCCGCATGATATTGCGATGCAGAATAAAACATAACAGGACAGTGCAGGAAACCCCCTGGTGACGTCTGCTTCAGAAAGAGGCTTCCTTTATGTCTGTCAGGATTGCAGTAACATGCTGTTTGGTTTTCCCAAATATCTGTCCTGCCGGATATCTGCTTGCTGCGCTTTCACAATTGCATCCCACAATCATTTTCAGCAATCATTTCCCGCAATCATATCTCGTAATCGTGATCAGGCTGTCTTAGATCGGATGAATGAACAATCCGCTCAGGAGCTTTGGCTCAAACCAGGTGGACTTAGGCGGCATGAGCATGCCGGCATCCGCCACCCGGAAAAGCTCCTCTATGGATGTGGGATAGGTAGAAAAGGCAGCCTGCATGTCGGTATGCACTCTTCGCTCCAGCTCTTTAAGGCCCCGTATACCGCCCACAAAGTCGATATCGGGATCTGTCCTTGGATCCTGAATGCCAAGCAGCGGCTCTAAAATATTCTTCTGCAGGATAGAAACATCCAGTCCCTCTACCGGATCCTCGCTGCAAAGGGAAGGATCTGCGCTCAGGCGATACCAGGTATCCGCCAGATAGAGGCCAAATTCTCCCTTCCGGGCAGGGGCCACGGGACTTTGCCCACAGTCTTCCAGCGTAAAGCCGACATCCTGTATCTTCGTCAGCAGGCTCTCCGGGGTATGGCCGTGGAGATTTCGAAGCACGCGGTAATAGGGAAGGATCTCCAGCTGATCCTGCGGAAAAAGCACAGATAAAAAGAAATTAAAGTCCTCCTCGCCGGTATAGTCCGGGTGCTCCGCTCTTTTTTGCAGTCCCACCTTGACGGCGGAGGCGCAGCGATGATGACCGTCTGCGATATAGATATCCTGAATCTGTGAAAAAGAGGAAGCGATGACCGCAATATCCTCGGGCTCCCGGATGGTCCAGACCTGGTTGCGCACCTGTCCCTCGGAGATGAAATCGCAGTCCGGCTCCCCTGCGACAGTCTTCTGCACGATCTCGTCGATCCGGACATCATTGCGGTAAGCCAGGAAAATAGGGCCGGTCTGCGCCTGACAGGTGCTGATATGGCGGATCCTGTCCTGCTCCTTGTCGGCACGGGTGTTCTCATGCTTTTTGATCACGCCGGCCTCATAGTCGTCGATGGATGCGCAGGCCACGATGCCGGTCTGCGTCCGTCCCTGCCAGGTCTGGGCGTAAATATAATAGCAGGGAGATGCCTCCTGCCGGAAAGTGCCGTCTTCCATAGCGGTATGCAGCATGGAGGCTGCCTTCTCGTATACAGAATCCTCATAGGGACTGGTCCCCGCCGGGAACTGTGTCTCTGCCCTGTCAATTCCCAGAAAAGAAGCGGGATTTTTCTCCACTACTTCTCTGGCTTCCTGACTATTGTATACGTCATAGGGAAGCGCTGCGATGCGCGCCTCCGAACCCTTCGCGGGTCTGTACGCTTTAAATGGCTTTATGGTGGCCATAGATTCCTCCCTCTTAAACGCTGTGTCTTTTGTAAAGATTCTTTACATCAACCTCTTCTATTATACATAAAATAGGCTGCTTTGTCCCACCTGTATGGAAAAACAAAGCAGCCTATTTATGTGTTAATATGCGCAGCACCTGCCAAGGTCCGAACGACCTTTGACCTCTCTCATCGAGATTTTCCGAAGAAAAGATCTTGATGAGGGTGCTGAAGGAAATTCGATGTGAAGATGCCAAATAAAAGTCCTGCGGTTCGTTATTTCACGACCCTGACACGGAATACACCGTCCACCGCCCGAAGCTTCTCGGCGATGTCATCGGCAGCGGGGCTGTCTAAGTCAAACATGGTATAAGCCACATCTCCTCTGGACTTATTGGCCATCTCGGCGATATTGACGCCGGACTCACCGATAATGGAGGTAAAGGCAGTGATCATGTTTGCCACGTTCTTGTGGAAGATGGCGATACGGCCGGGGGTCTCACAGACACCCATATTGCACTTGGGATAGTTGACGCTGTTGGTGATATTGCCGTTTTCCAGATAATCCCGCAGCTCGGATACTGCCATCTTTGCGCAGTTATCCTCGGACTCCTCCGTGGAAGCGCCCAAATGAGGCGTGGTGATGCAGCCCGGATGGCCGGCCACGGTGGCATTGGGGAAATCGGAGACATAGCGGCGCACCTTGCCTGCATCGATGGCCTTTAATACGGCAGGCTCATCCACCAGCACGTCTCTGGCCATATTGATCAGGATCACGCCGTTTTTCATCTTGTCGATGGCATCCTGGCCGATCATGCCTCTGGTGGAATCCATCAGGGGCACATGAATGGTAATGATATCGCAGCTAGAGTAGATCTCATTGACATCCAGCACATGATGGATGCTGCGGCTTAAGTTCCAGGCTGCATCTACGGATACATAAGGGTCGTAGCCGTATACTTCCATGCCCAGATTTACAGCGGCATTCGCCACTCTCACGCCGATGGCGCCGAGGCCGATGATGCCCAGCTTCTTGCCTTCGATCTCGGTGCCGGCAAATTTCTTCTTTTCTTTCTCTGCGGCCTTGGCAATGTCGGCATTGTCCTTCTGGCTGCGCACCCAGTCGATACCTTCCACGATATCTCTGGAAGCATAGAGCATGCCGGCCAGGACCAATTCCTTGACACCGTTGGCATTGGCGCCGGGGGTGTTAAAGACCACGATACCCTGCTTGGCGCAGCGATCCAGCGGAATATTATTCACACCGGCGCCGGCTCTGGCGATGGCCAGAAGCTCGTCGGAAAACTCCATGTCGTGCATGGCAGCGCTGCGGACCAGGATACCCTGGGCTTCTGCTGCATTTTCTGTCTTTTCATAGTCGCCGCTGAAGCGGTCAAGCCCTACCTGTGCGATAGGATTTAAGCAGGCATAACGAAACATGATTATGCATTCTCCTTCTCGAATTTTTTCATGAACTCTACTAACTTCTCTACGCCTTCCTGCGGCATAGCATTGTAGATGCTGGCGCGCATGCCGCCTACCGTGCGGTGACCCTTCAGGCTCACGAGGCCTTCTGCCTCTGCTTCCTTGACGAATTTAGCATCCAGCTCCTTATCGCCGGTGACAAAGGGCACATTCATCAGAGAACGGTCCTGGGGAACTACAGTGCCGTGGAAAAGCTTACTCTGGTCCAGGAAATCATAAAGGATAGCTGCTTTCTTTTCGTTGCGCTCCTTCATGGCTGCCAGACCGCCCTGCTTCTTTAACCACTTGAATACCTTGCCGCAGATGTAAATGCCGTAAGCCGGCGGGGTGTTGTAAAGAGAATCTGCATCGGCATGGGTCTTGTAGGTGAGCATGGTAGGGGTGCCGGGCAGCACGTCCTCGCTGATCAGATCCTCACGGATGATCACGATGACGACGCCTGCAGGGCCTACATTCTTCTGCACGCCGCCGTAGATGACGCCGTATTTGGATACGTCCACAGGCTCGGAAAGGAAGCAGGAAGAAACATCTGCCACCAGGACATGGCCCTTGGTGTTGGGGAGCTGCTTGTACTTGGTGCCATAGATCGTATTGTTCTCACAGATGTAGACATAGTCTGCATCTTCCGGGATATCCAGATCGGAGCAGTCGGGAATATAGGAAAAAGTCTTATCCTCGGAGGAAGCCACGGCTACGGCATCTCCGTACTTCTGTGCTTCCTTCCATGCCTTCTTGGCCCACTGGCCGGTGATGATATAGGCGGCCTTGCGGTTCTTCATGAGGTTCATGGGGATCATGGCAAACTGCTGGCTGGCGCCGCCTTGCAAAAAGAGGACCTTATAGTTATCCGGGATATTCATCAGTTCGCGCAGATCCTTCTCTGCCTCCTTGATGATGTCGTCGTAGGTCTTGCTGCGGTGACTCATCTCCATAACGGACATACCGCTTCCGCGATAATCCAGCATCTCATCTGCAGCCTCCTGCAGTACTTCTACCGGCAGCATGGCCGGACCTGCTGAAAAGTTAAATACACGTCCCACTTTTTCATATCCTCCTTTAATAAAATGCTACAACCGGTGTACCGACTTCGGTCTCCGGGAAAAGCTTATCCATATTGGAAAGGGGCACATTGATGCAGCCATGGGAACCGCTGCTCTGATAGATGGTGCCGCCAAAGTTAGAGCGCCATGTGGCGTCATGGATACCCACAGAATTGCCGACATAGGGCATCCAGTAATTCACAAATGATTCATAATAAGCCGGGTCATTCTTGGGCTTGCTGCTGATCAGCGTCTGATTGCGGCTCTTGCCGCGGATATAGTAAACGCCTGTCGGAGATCCGTTTCCATTGGAAGTATTGCCGGTCACCACAGGGGTTTCCAGTACCAGCTCACCGTTTCTGTAATAGTAAAGCGTCTGGTTCGTCATATCCAGCTCGATATAGGTCTTGCCGATGCCGTACTGGGGAACATGCACTTCCTGTCGCTGCTCCATGATGGCCTGCCAGAGGTAACTGTACTCGGCATCCTCGTCCAGAAAACGTTTTGTCATGGTGCCGCCCTCTACCTGCACATCCTCGCCTCTTGTGGCATGGAAAAGCAGGGTATCACTCTCCGGACCGGGATAAAGATCATCAAGGCCGGAGAAGAAAGCATCCACTTTTGCCTCATCCACGACATAATACTGGGTGGTGGGATCCAGATAGTAGCTGCCGTCCGGATTCGTCACCATCATGGTCATGGCGATGGGCTTGGTAATGGCATAGTACTGGCCGTTGCCAAGATCATAGATGATATTGCAGTTCGGCCCGTCGGGCAGATCCTCCTGTGCAAAGACGGTCACAGCGGGACAAACCGCCATGGAAAACGTCAGCACGACCCCCAGTAAAAGTGCAGCAATCCTTTTCATAGTCACCTCATTATACCGCAGTCCGCCTGCGGCAGCGCGAAGGAAAATCCGAAAGGCAGATTCCCCGATGCAGTCAGCAATGCGCAGAGAAGATCCCGTAAGATGCAATCCTACAGGTATCCCGTTATCCTGTCTTACGACTCTTTCTGCAGATCGGAAGCATCAAAAGCCTCTGCAATGGATGCGCCGGGAGATACCATGGGAAATACCTTATCATCGTCGTCGATGATGCAGTCGAGCACCACCGGTCCGCCCCAGGTAAGGGCTTCCTTAATGGCTCCCTCCAGCTCCTCGGGCTTTTCCACCCGGATCGCATGGCAGCCAAGTCCTTCCGCCACCTTGCAGAAATCCACCTTGTCGTGGAGAACCGTCTGAGAATATCTCTTGCCGTAGTACAAAGTCTGCCACTGTCTTACCATGCCCAGCACGTGATTGTCAATGACAACCTGAATGATGGGAATGTCATAACGGCTGGCGGTAGCCAGCTCATTCATGTTCATGCGGAAGCATCCGTCGCCGCCGATATTGATCACAGTCTTCTCGGGATGCGCTGTCTTGGCACCGATGCAGGCTCCCAGTCCGTAGCCCATGGTTCCCAGTCCGCCGGATGTCAGGAAGGTGCGGGGCTCTGAGAAGGTATAAAACTGTGCGGCCCACATCTGATGCTGTCCCACGTCGGTGGTGATGATGGCCTTGCCCTCTGTCAGCTCATCTAATTTGCTGATGATCAAAGGACAGGTCAGCTTGGTATCATCACAAAGGAGCGGATATTTCTTCTTATACGCTTCGAGATGTGCCAGCCAATCGGCATGGTCTGCCTTTTCCACCATGGGATTTAAGGCAGTCAGCACTTCCTTTAAGTCTCCTACTACGGAGTGATCCACCTTTACATTCTTATTGATCTCTGCGGCATCGATATCGATCTGCAGGATCTTTGCCTGCTCGGCAAACTTGCTGGCATTGCCGGTCACGCGGTCATCAAACCGGGCGCCCAGGGCAACCAGCAGGTCACATTCGCATACACCGTAATTGCTGGTCTTGGTGCCGTGCATACCGACCATGCCGGTATAATGGCTGTCATGGCCGTCAAAGACGCCCTTGCCCATCAGGGTATCGCATACCGGGGCATCCATGCGGGCCGCCAGCTCCCGTACCTGCTTGGCGGCGCCGGAAATTGCTGCGCCGCCGCCCACATAGAGCATGGGACGCTCTGCGGCATTGATCATGCGGGCTGCTTCCTCTAAATCCTGTGCGGTGAAGGCGGTCTTTGCAGGAAGTCTTAACTGCGGCGTCTGCTTTTCATATTCACACAGGGCTGCCGTCACATCCTTGGTGATATCCACCAGCACCGGACCCGGACGGCCGGATCTGGCGATGCGGAAGGCCTTGCGGATGGTATCTGCCAGGATATTGACATCCTTGACGATATAGCCGTGCTTGGTGATCGGCATGGTGATGCCGGCGATGTCCACCTCCTGGAAGGTATCCTTGCCAAGAAGCGGCAGGTTTACATTGCAGGTGATGGCCACGATGGGCACGGAATCCATATAAGCAGTGGCAATGCCCGTCACCAGGTTGGTGGCGCCGGGACCGCTGGTGGCCAGGCAGACACCGACCTTGCCGGTGGATCTGGCATAGCCGTCTGCCGCATGGGCAGCACCCTGCTCGTGGGAAGTCAGGATATGACGGATCTTATCCTGCTTATAAAGTGCATCATATACATTTAAAATAGTGCCTCCCGGATAACCGAAGACGGTATCCACGCCCTGTTCCTCCAGGCAGGCTACTACGATCTCTGCTCCTGTCAGCTGCATACTGTGTCTCCTCCTATTGCTGTTCCTTCGGCAGCTCCAGGATGGCGCCCCGGTTGCCGCTGGTCACCAGTGCACAGTAGCGATGGAGATAACCTTCCGTCACTCTGGGCTGACGAGGCTTCCAGGCTGCTCTTCTCTTTGCCAGCTCCTCGTCGGAAACCTTCAGTTCCAGCTTGTTGGCCGGAATATCAATGGAGATGATATCGCCTTCCTCTACCAGGGCGATCGGTCCGCCTACGGCAGCCTCCGGAGATACATGTCCGATGGAAGCGCCTCTGGAAGCACCGGAGAAGCGGCCGTCCGTGATCAGGGCCACGCTGGAGCCAAGTCCCATACCTGCAATGGCAGAGGTGGGATTGAGCATCTCTCTCATGCCGGGGCCGCCCTTAGGGCCTTCATAGCGGATGACGACTACATCGCCCTCCACGATCTTGCCGCCGGTGATGGCAGCGATGGCATCCTCCTCACAGTCAAATACACGGGCCGGTCCTTCGTGCACCATCATCTCCGGCACGACGGCGCTGCGCTTTACCACACCGGTATCCGGTGCCAGATTGCCCTTTAATACGGCGATGCCGCCGGTCTGGCTGTAGGGATTGTCGATGGGACGGATGGTCTCGGGATCCAGATTTACGCAGTCTTTGATGTTCTCTCCCACGGTCTTGCCGGTAACGGTAGGCAGATCCAGGTGCAGAAGATTTTTCTTGGACAGTTCGTTCATGACCGCATAGACACCGCCTGCCTCGTTTAAGTCTTCCATGTAGGTAGCGCCGGCGGGAGCCAGATGACACAGGTTCGGGGTGCGGTCGGAAATCTCGTTTGCGATCTCCATGTTGATCTCAATGCCTGCTTCGTGTGCGATAGCCGGCAGATGCAGCATGGTATTGGTAGAGCAGCCCAGGGCCATATCCACGGTCAGGGCATTCTCAAAGGCTTCCTTGGTCATGATGTCTCTGGGACGCACATTATCCCGCACCAGATCCATGATCTTCATGCCGGCATGCTTGGCCAGACGGATCCTCGCAGAGTACACAGCGGGGATGGTGCCGTTGCCCTTAAGGCCCATACCGATGGCCTCTGTCAGGCAGTTCATGGAGTTTGCGGTATACATGCCGGAGCAGGAACCGCAGGTAGGACAAACCTTCTCCTCGTATTCGCACAGCTCTTCCATGGTCATGGTGCCGGCTGCTACAGAGCCTACTGCCTCGAACATAGAGGAAAGACTTCTCTTTCTGCCCTCCACGTGACCGGCCAGCATGGGACCGCCGGATACAAAGACGGTGGGGATGTTCAGTCTGGCTGCTGCCATCAGAAGGCCGGGGACGTTCTTGTCACAGTTAGGGATCATGACCAGACCGTCAAAGCCGTGCGCCTTCGCCATACATTCTGTGGAATCGGCGATCAGGTCTCTGGTCACCAGGGAATACTTCATGCCGATATGGCCCATGGCAATACCGTCACAGACCGCAATCGCCGGGAATACTACCGGCATGCCGCCGGCCATGGCCACGCCCATTTTAACGGCCTCTGTGATCTTGTCCAGATTCATATGGCCGGGAACGATCTCGTTAAAGGAGCTGACAATGCCGATCATGGGGCGTCTGCGCTCCTCCTCGGTATAACCAAGGGCATTGAACAGGCTGCGGTGAGGTGCCTGAGAGACACCGGTCTTTACGGAATCGCTGATCATATATACCTCCTTCTGCCGCCTTTTGCTGCGGCAATACGATGAGTAATTCACCCAGGTGAATTTCTTATTTCTTCGATGTATTTATCTGTGCATGTATCTGTGCATGCTGCTGCCTGCAGGGACAGCAGCATACTTACAGTGAATTTTGTAAAGATGAATTCTCTGATGAAAAATTAAATTCTGGCTGCAATAGCATCACCCATTTCGGTGCAGCTTACCTTTGTCATGCCTTCCTCACTGCCTCTTAAGAGGTCCACGGTGCGATAACCGTCAGAAAGTGCCTTCTGTACGGCATCCTCGATGTCCTTTGCCTCTTTCTCCAGAGAGAAGGAATAGCGCAGCATCATGGCTGCAGAGAGAATGGTGGCAATGGGATTGGCGATATTCTGTCCTGCGATATCCGGTGCAGAGCCGTGGCTGGGCTCATAGAGACCGAAGCTGGTCTCGTTTAAGGAAGCGGAGGAAAGCATGCCGATGGAGCCGGTGATCATGCTGGCCTCGTCAGAGAGGATATCGCCGAACATATTGCCGGTGACGATGACGTCAAACTGCTCCGGATCCTTGACCAGCTGCATGGCACAGTTGTCCACCAGCATGTGGCTTAAGGTGACCTCGGGATAGTCGGCGGATACCTCTGTCACCACCTTCTTCCAGAGTCTGGAAGTATCCAGCACGTTGGACTTATCGACGCTGGTCACGTGCTTTCCTCTCTTCATGGCGATCTCGAAGGCCGTCTTTGCAATGCGGCGGATCTCATTTTCATTATAAACAGCGGTATCTGTGGCGGTGATCAGACCGTCCTTTTCCTCGGTATGGCGGGCACCGAAATACAGACCGCCGGTGAGCTCCCGGACAATGACCAGGTCAAAGGAGCGACCGCCCTCTTTGGCTGCCAGCGGGCAGGAATCAGCTAGCTCCTTGAACAGATAAGCCGGGCGAAGGTTGGCATATAAACCCAGTGCCTTGCGGATCTTTAAAAGGCCTGCCTCCGGGCGCTTCTCCGGGGGAAGCTTGTACCAGGGGGAGGTGGCGGCGTCGCCGCCGATGCTGCCCATGAGTACTGCATCACTGCTCTTTGCGATCTCGATGGTCTCGTCGGTCAGGGGCACACCGTAGGCGTCGATGGATGCACCGCCCATCAGG